>VXPS01000035.1 GCA_009839425.1 Chloroflexota bacterium | reverse complement strand
TTTATCTCTAACTCGGTCTACTTTGTTTCCTCTACGTCTCGTGGGCTCGGATTTGTGTATATCATACAGGGCTTCCATCCCCACGATCGGCTGCAAGCCAAGCTCCCGCGCCGCATAAGAAAACCGCACCGCCCCGTAAACCCCGTCGTGATCCGTGATCGCCAGCGCCCGCAACCCGAGCTCGGCGGCCCGCGCCGCCATCTCTTCGGGATGCGACGCCCCGTCCAGGAAGGAAAAATTGCTGTGCGCGTGCAACTCTGCGTACGCCGGACGGGTCAATCCAGCGCCCCCTGGGCAAACCAGCCCGACCCGGTGCGCTCGCGGTAGAGCACCAGCCCCCGCCCGTCGTCCAGCCGCACGTGCAGGTAGTCGCGGTCCACCGGTTCCCCCCACCACCCCGTCTGCACCCGCTGCGGTCCATAGCGGGCGACGACCGTCCGAGTCGTTCCATCCAGCGTCACCCGACCCGCGCCGTCGATCGTGCTAATCCGCACCGGACGTGGCGGCGTGAAGAGCCGAGTCAGGCCGCGCGCGCCCGCCAGTCCGGCCAGCCACGCCGGGGAGGTTGTTGGCGCATCGCGCTGGGTGTTGGTCTCAACGTATGCGTTAACCCGTCGTGCGGCCGTCTCCAGCGTCCAGGCCTCGGGGCATATCTCCATGCGGAAGATCGCGTCGTCGCCCAGCTGCGCCCGCAGGCGGCTGATCGCGTGATTGGCCCGCGCCACCCGCTCCGACCGGTTGCCCAGCATCGACCGCTGCGTGCCGGCTCCCGGCACCAGCTGCTCCACGTTCAGGCAGATGTGGACAACCCCGGGCCGGTGCAGTGGAATCTCTTGTACGGCGGCCCCGGCCTGCACGTCGCCCACCCACGCCTCCAGGCGCCACCGAGCCGCGTCACGCAGGCGGGCGGCGCTGCCGGACGCCTCAGGCAGGTCTAGCGAGAACCGCTGCACCGTCCCGTCGGCCCGCTCGATCCGGCTCCCAACCTGCTGCGCCATCAGGCCCCGGCGCGCCCGCCGCGCGGCCAGGCGCTGCGCCAGGGCCTGCAGCGCGAACGTCAGCCGGTCAACGTTGTGTTCTTCCCACTCGAAGTCGATCGTTTCATTGAGGACGAGCGGTCGTGGCCGGCCCCGCGGGGGATGTGGATCCTCGCCGCGGGCCAGCCGCCACGCCTGCGCGCCCTCGGTCCCGTAACGCGTCCGCACGGCGTTGATCGGCAGATCGGCAAACGCGCCGATCGTGCTCATGCCCAGGATGCGCAGTTGCCGGAGCGTCCGCTCGTCCAGCGGCAGCCGGTCGACCGGTTGCGTGGCCAGGTACGCCCGGTCGTCGCCTGAAACCGCGGCCACGGCCGCATCCCCCGCCGTACGCGCCGCAACCTCCGCCGCCAGGCGTCCCGTCGCCAGCCCCACATGGGCGGCCTGACCCGTCGCCGCTTCCACGTCGCGGCGCACCCGTGCGCCCAGCGCCGCGTCGGGACCGCACAGCGGCCCCAGGCCCGCCGCGTCGGCAAACGCCAGCCCCACCCCAGCGTCCTCCACCACCGGCGAAAACCGGTCCAGCACGTCCAACACCGCCTCGAACGCGTGGGCGTAACGCGGCGGATCGTCGGGCACGTAGACGCCCTGCGGACAGCGTTGCGCTGCTTCCTTTACGGCCATCCCCGGCCGCAAGCCCGTGGCTTTGGCTGCCTCGGAAACCTCGATCAGCCGCCGCTGGTTAGCTTGCCGCGCGTAGATCGCCAGCGGCTGCCCCGACCACGACGGCTGCGTCTGCGTTTCCAGCGTGGTTCGAAAGCGCGGGATCCACAGGCACAACGTCTTGCGGTCCACCGGACCTCCTCACAAACGGACAATCGATCACCAGGTCCTGCACCCCCGTGTCGCTGCGGGACTTCAGCACCCGAACCTCCAGCGTCAGCCCCAGGGGCGCCTGGGTCAGGCGGCTGCGCTGCCAGCGCCAGCCCCGGCAGGCCACGCCCAGGCGTAGCGAGGCCAGGTAGGGCAATCCGGCAACGCGCTGGCTGCCGGTCGCTGTCACCGCGATCAGGCTCGCCGCCCCGCGCCCCGCCAGGTCGGCCAGCTGCGACCACCGGCTGGCGCGCGGCCGGCCGGTTTCCAGGTCCAGCAGCACGGCCTCGAAGGCATGGCTGCGCAGCAGCGTGGCGGCGGCGTGCAGCGCCGTCTCGGCGTCCCGCGGGTGCACCACCACCAGCCGCGATAGGCCCAGGTCCATCGCCACGCTCGCGGTCGGTGCGAACGTGCCCGGCAGGTCGATATAGGCCGCCAGCCCGCCCCCATCCAGCGCGGCGCCCAGCACCCGCAACCCCAGCGTCAGCGCCCCGCTGCCCGGCGGACCGGTCAGTTCGCTCAGGCGCCCCCGCGGTATCCCCTCAAACCCGGTGGCCTGATCCAGCTCTCCGATGCCGGTCGAAAACCCGGCCTCCGGCGGACTGACCCCCAACAGCCGCCCCGCGGAAGCCACCCCCCCGCGCTTTTGTATTTCATTCCCTGCCGTCGCGCTGGCGGCGGGCCGCTCGGTGTCGGGAAGAGCCAGCGGAACACCCTGGGGAGTACGGGACCCCATGATACCAAACAAAAAGCGAACACACCGGGATGCTCATGGCACGCTGCGGTTTTCCGCTATCGACGGCGGGCAAGAAGCGCCACGAAACGGATCACTCCCGCGCGGCCGCTGACAGCCATGGCACGATCTCGCGGTCAGCGGCAATGCCGGGTAGTTCTGAGATACGGTTGCCGCTCGGTCCAATCTGGGAGAAAAGGATGCGCACAAAAGCCACGTTCAAGATCCTGAGCTGGGACGAGGAACCCTTCGACGAACCGGAGTCCGGGCCAAAGCTCACCCGCGCGCACATCCGCAGATCCTTCCACGGCGACCTGACAGGCACCGGCAACCTCATGTACCTGATGACGCACGTCGAGGATGGCAACGCCACGTTCCTGGGCTTCGAGAAAGTCGTAGGGGCCCTGCACGGCCGCTCAGGCAGCTTCGTCCTTCAACACACCGGCTCGTATGACGGACAAAGGGCCACGGCCGACTACGAGGTCGTTCCAGGCTCCGGCACTAACCAACTCGCCGGCCTCTCAGGCACCGGCAGCTTCTCCGCCGGCCACGCCGAAGAGCACGACATGACCCTGAACTACGAGCTCTAGCTCGCTCCCCGAACTTCGCTGACCCCCGAAATCCCAGGACACTCCAGGCCCGACCCTCTGCCATGAGGGACCTTGGCACAGCGCCCTGGGTCCCCAACGGTCCGGCCGCTCTTTCTCCCTCTCCCCGTGGGAGAGGGTTGGGGCGAGGGTCTTCGGGGCAGCCGTGCCCGGAATACGCTGAGATCTCGACAGACCGCGCAGTGTCACTGGCGACGGGTGGTCGAAGTACCAACCGGCCGAAGTGTCGAAACAGCCGGCGCAGACGCCGTCAGACGCCGCGTTTCTGCGGTAAGTCGGGTTGCGTGTCCTTCCGACGAATCCGTCTGACGAGCGAGTGGCTGCCGCGGCCGACTCCACGCACTCCCCTGCCGAACCCCCGTCCCGCCAGCGCGAAGGCAGGCAGGACGATCGGGAGGACTTTGAGAAGCGTGTCCAGGGCGGTCTTCAGCAGCTCCCACAGGACCTTCACCAGGCCGGTTACGAGCTTGGCGGCGGTCTTCAATAGCTCCCAGAGAATCTTGACCAGGTTGGCCGCGAGCTTGACGACGGCATTAAGCAGCGCCCAAAGACCCAGAACCGGAAGTACCAGCGCCTTCATCACCCATCAACCACGCTTCGGGGCGGCCTCTCAACAGATTTCAATGTCGAACCTGCGCAACGACCAATGTTCCACTCACAACCCGCGTCGCTTGATCTTCCCACGTCGGAGCATCGAGTCTGGCCCCATTGACCACGCCACCCTTGGAGCACAGAGCCAAGACGTGGCTCTTTCCCAAGCGTACGCCGACTACTCCTGGTTCCAGGACAGGTCAGATAGGCCCGATCTCAGCAGAAACCGCAAAGCCGCTGACCAGATTTCGCGGCCTCCTGTCCGATGAACCGGCAACGCGAAGCCGGGCCGCCACTCTGAGCCCCGCCTGGCGACCGCTCCTACGGCTTGACTCGCGGCGACGATGGGTGTGCGGACATGACCCGACGCGACGAGATCCGGTGCAAGATGCGCTCACCAACCGAAGCCTCAGCGTTCCCGGAAGACTCCGAGGGCGGCACAACCGAGCAAATGGCAGCGCCCAACCAACGGCGCCAACCGCCGACGCTCGACTGCGGTGATCTGGCCCTTGATTCGCATCACGGCGAGGCTCGATGACCTCTTGGCGTTTGAGCTATGCATCGTTGGCGGGCAGTCAACGCTGAGGTTTGGCGACCTTGTATCTGCCGACTCTGAAGCTAATGCGTGATGTACAGGTAATGCATGCTACTCATCGGTAGTTCAAGCCAGCTCGGTTGTTCAGTGTGCGGGCCACGATCCCAAGAAGCCGGCGTCAGTCAAGCTGCGCGTAGAACGCTAGACGGTTCGCCGCATCCCCTGGACGTGCTGGCGGTATATGCGCTGTATCAGCAGGAATCAAGCCCGTGACTCGTGAGTGGACGCGTCGCGTTGTGTCCGTTGCCGCGGTAATTGGTTGTCTCTTCCTTTCAGGTTGTGAGGCGGAGACTCCGACACGTGTCGAGAAGATGCAGGCTCCGAATCTTGATGCGTACGCCGGCGGCTATCCCCTGCCTGACGGGAGCGTTCCGGAGGCCCTCGACTTTGTGTGCGGGCCATTCATCAGTCGGCACAACGACCTCCCCCCGCACTTCGTCAACTGGAGCCCGGATGGCACGCAACTCATCTTTGACGATGACACGTCGGTGCGGGTGGTGGACGTCACGGGAACGCAGCTACGGCAGATCGTCGACGCGAATCCGGGCTACCAATTCCGTGATGGGATTGGGCCGTACGCGCAGTTTTCGCCGGACGGCCAAGCCATCGTCTATGCCAGTTGCGAATTCACGACCGGAGGGGGCTATTTGGTACGGAACCCGCGCGCCTACTACAAATTCGAGATCGCGACGGTTGGCGTGGACGGGACGGGCACGCAACGGCGCACGAGAAACCTGCACTACGATCACCTGCCGGTGTGGTCGCCCGACGGCCAGCGCATCGCGTACTTGTCGGCGGGGAGCCCGCGCAGCTATTGGGGGACCGACGACCTTCGCATCCTCTCGGTGGGTGCGGCGGATGCCGAGCCCGAAACGCTGGTACGTGACTTGGGGGGCACGGCGCCCCCCCCAGTGGGCGCCGGACGGAACGCAGTTGGCGGTCTTGAGACTGGGCCGCGACCTCCACCTCGGCGACACATACGCCACGGAAGAAGTAGGCGACATGACTGCGGCGCCCGATTCCTCCCCGACACGCGACCGGGCTCAACTCGGCGATGCGTACGCCAGGGAGATGGGCGTCGTGATCGCGGCGTTCGATGGCTCCGCGACACGCAGGGTGGCGCGCACGGTGAGCACGGTGTCCTGGTCGCCGGACGGCCAGCGCCTGGCGTTGGCGCGGCTGCACGAGGATTCCGTGCAGTTGGTGACGATCGCGCCGGATGGGTCGGATGTCCAGGTCGTCCGACGGCTGACCAATCGGGCGGGGCTGGCGGCGTACGTCGATGTCCAGAACTCCATCTATAACGCCCCGCTGCTCCACGTGGCCTGGTCGCCGGACGGGTCACACCTCCTCTATTCGTGTGAACAGCAGTTCTGCGTGGTGAACCAGGACGGCGAGGTTGTCGGCCGGACGCCGGAGCAATTCGCCAGCGATCGGGGACGGGCGGCGGCCGCCTGGGCGCCGGACGGGTCGCGCATCGCAGTGCGGGCGGCCGGCGATCCGACGCCCAGCGGCGAGGTGGCGCTCTACACCATGGCGCCAGACGGTTCGGACGTGCGAGTGCTGGTACGGGGCAATGGTGATGGAGGACTTGAGCTCGCGGGATTTGAAGGCGGGGAAGGACGCGCGACGTGAGGGATGCGTGGATCGGAATCCGGCGAACTTGCTTGGGCTTTTGGCGGATTGCGAGACGCTGATGGCGATGCGGGACACGCTGGCCGCCAAACTCTTCTGAACCGGGGCGCAGGGACGCCTCTGGAGCAGTGGGCGGGAATCCAGGTCAGCCGCGAGCCACGACGGGTGACGGGGCTGAAGTTCAAGTTTCGGCAGGGGGTGCACTGGCACGAGAGCCACCGGCTGATGTTCGGCCGGTTACTTCCAGCGGTCGGCAAGCTGGACCAGTTAGAGCCGTTGGATCTCTGCCGCAACAAGCTCCTGGGCGCGTTCCCGTCCGAGCTGGAGGGCCTGCAGCACCTGCGCAAACTGGATCTGAGGCTCCACGGCGGCGCACGGCTGGATGGTTGCCTGAGCGCCGGCTGTGTGGAGCAACTGGACGTAGCCGAGGGACTGCGGGTCTGCAGGCCTGCGGGCAGGAGAGTAGCCAGTGCAAATTCGACACTGCAGCTGGCGACGGGTGGGGATAGATCCGCGCCGGCTTAGGCAAGCGGCGGCCGGTGCGGTTCAATGAATGTGTGACTTGGGGTGCCGGAGCGCTCACGTGGCCTAGCGTCGCTTCCCCTGGGCTTGTGGTTGGGCAAACGTTACGGGCTGTCGGCGGGACACCGGCCAATTGCCCGTGGCCATTCATGAACTACTACTTGGAGACCGCTGCGTAACGGCGGAAGGCATCGCCTAGCTATAGCTCCCACTCATGTTGTTGACAGAGTGGAGGCCGTTCCGTTCGGCGCGGTTCCGTGCAAGAGCTTCAACGCCGGAGGACCTTCATAGCATATCGTCATGGTCGGTTGACGGTCAGCGTCCGCTTGGTACTGGTGGAACGCATGGTGGTGCACGGCTGGCCGGTGACCCATGCAGCCACCGCACCAGGAATCGGCTTGGCCACGGCCTACAAGTGGTGGGCTCGCTAGCAGGCGGAGGGCTCCGTAGGGCTGGTGGACGCCATTGTCCGCCGGCTCCGCCGCACCGGATAGCCGGGGAGTTGGGGCTGTCCGCAGGGCTGTCTACGGCAGGCTGTGCCGCCGAAGGCTCAACCGCCCGACCGACCTAGCCTGGACGACGCGGCAGCCGATCCGCTATGTGCGGCAGCACCCCGGCGAGTTGGTGCAACTGTCATCAAACCGCCGGGGCGCACTCCTCCGAGGCAGCAAGCGCCTGGATCCCCGATGGTCCGGCGCGGGCTCTGGTTTGAGCACGTCCATGTAGCCATGGATGGCACCTCACGCTGGGCCTTCGTCGAGGTGTTGTCCGATAAGTGCGTCGTGACGGCAGCCGCGTTTGCGGCCCAGCGCATCCCGGTCGAGCGTGTCCTCGCCGACAACGGGTCCTGCCACGGCGCCTACGTCTTTACCCCGACCGCTCGCCTACTCGGCGCGCGGCCCGAGCGTCCCCGCCCCACCGGCCCTAGACCAACGGCAAAGCGGAAGCCTGCATTGGCACTTTGCTGCACGAATGGGCCTACGTGCGACCCTAGCTCGGCAACACCGATCTCCTGATGGCCCCCGCGCCTTCCCTCGATACACCCACAATACCCCGGTCGCCACGCCGGGCTGACAGACGAACTCCGACACAGCGGCTCGTATCGATAACCTAGGTGGGAAGAACCTTTAGCCAACCCGACGGCGAGAGTTCAACGAGAAGGGTTTGGACGAGGCGGCGGGTGCCCTCGCGGAGCTGGTCTTCGGGGATGTAGCTGTAGGCGAGGCGGATGCAGCGGCGATTCCGGTCGTCGGCGAAGCAGTGGTGGCCGGCCAGGTAGGTCACGCCGTTCTCTTCGGCGCGTTCGCGGATGGCCTCGCTGTCGGCGCCTTCGGGTAGCTGCAGCCAGATGAAGAAGCCACCGACGGGTGTGATCCAGTCGCAACCGAGGTCACGAAGCGGCGCCAGTTCCTCGAGCATGGCGTCGCGGCGCCTGCGGTAGAGGTCCAGCAGGGTGGGCAGACGCCTGGCGAGCGCGCCGCTTTGCAGGTAAGCGCCGGTGACCCAGGCGGCGAAGGGGCTTGTGGCGCTGTCGGCCTTGAGGCCGCACATGCGCGAGATGTCGTCGGGCTCGGCGATGGCCCAGCCCAGGCGCATGCCGCCGGCGACCAGCTTGGAGAGGGTGCCCAGCTTGATGACGCGCTCGCGGCCGGCAATGGCGTAGAGGGCCGGCGGACGGTCGCCCTCGAAGATCAGGTCGCCGTAGGCGTCGTCTTCCAGGAAGACCAGGTCCAGTTCCTCGCCGACCTCGGCCAGCGCTCGGCGTCGTTCCACGGGGGCGTTGAAGCCGACGGGGTTGTGGACGGTGGGCATGGTGTAGACCAGCGAGACGTGGGCGCCGGCCTGGCGCTGGCTCGTCACCGTTGCGCGCAGCGCGGAGGGGACGATGCCGAGCTCGTCGGTGTCGACGCCGACGACGTTGATTCCGAGGCCGCGGAAGAACCAAAGGGCGCCAATGAAGGTGGGCGACTCGACGATCACGGTTCCGCCGGGCGGAACCAGCAGCCGTGCGGCCAGGGCGATGCCCTGGGAGGCGCCGCTGGTGATCATGATGTTGTCGGGGCCGACATCCAGACCCTCGGTGGCGCCGACCCAGTCGGCCAGGAAGCTGCGCAGGGGTTCGGGGCCGGAGACGGGACCGTATTGGAGGGCCTCGGCGTTGTGGTCGGCCATGAGGGCGGCGGTCGTCTCGGCCAGCTCGTCGTAAGGAAAGCTCGCCGAGTCGGGGAATCCGTAGGCCAGGCTGATCAGGCCGGGGCGTTGCATGGTCCAACTGGGCCGCAGCGGGTTCTGCTCCATCGCCTGGGCGACGGGGCTGTAGTGGGCTTCCAGGCTCATGGGAGGGAATCGTATCAGCCGACGGGACGGGGTCTACCTCAAGAGCCAGGGGCAACGTCTCGTCGGTAATATCACGCCCACAATCTGGGGTGGCCGTCGTGCCGCCGGTATGACCGGAGTGGATGGTGCCTTCGCAGCGGTTGTGGAGTCCCTGGCGGATGGCGTACGTCAGGGGCGAGAAACGCGACGACGGGGCTTGTCCGTTTTGCGTGCCGGTGGCGGAAGCCCAGGAGTTGCCCGAGCTGCTGGTGCATGCGGGGCGGTTGGGGTACGTGACGCTGAACCTGTACCCGTACAACAACGGGCACGTGCTGGCGCTGCCGTACCGGCACGTGGCGGATCTGAATGAACTCAAGGCAGACGAGGCGGGCGAGTTGATGTCGCTGGTGGTGCAGGCGCGGGTGGCGTTGCAGGAGGCTTTTTCACCCGACGGCTACAACGTGGGCATGAATCTGGGATCGGCGGCCGGCGCGGGAATTCCCAGCCACCTGCATTTCCATGTCGTGCCGCGCTGGGCGGGCGACACGAACTTCATGCCGGTGACGGGGGACGTGAAGGTGATGCCGGAGACGCTGGACCAGACGAAGCGGCGGCTTGTGGAGGCCTGGCCGGACTAGGGTCCCACCGCTCCGGCGGGCAGCGGCGGGTCGGGAGCGCGCTGGGGTACGGGCGCAAGGCTCGGTGTGGCTTCAGGTAGGAATCCGAATTTGCCGGGCGGCCAGTACACGAGCCAGACCTGCCCGACGATTGAGGCACGGGGTACCGTCCCGATGTCACGGGAGTCGCGGCTCTGCAGGCGGTTGTCGCCCATGACAAAGTAGGAATCCTCCGGCACACGCCGGATGGGCGTGTCACGACGGATCGGGCCGCTGAAGTAGCTGGACTCGTCGACGAGGTGGCCGTTGACGAGGACCTGTCCGGCGCGAATTTCGACCTCATCATTCGGTAGGCCGATCACGCGCTTGACTAAGTCCTCGTCGGGACTGCGAGGGGATCGGAAGACGATGACATCGCCCCGCTGGGGATCCTCGGCCAGGTAGGAAAGCTTGTTGACGAGGAGGAATTCGGAGTCCGCCAGGTTGGGGGACATGCTGGGGCCCTCGACGAGGAAGTTCTGCACGAGCAGGCGGGTGCCGAAGAAAATGAGCGCGGCCAGAAGCACCGTTTCGGCGACTTCGAGCAGGATGTTGCTGTTGCGGCGAAACATGGAGCCTCGGCGGAGTTCGCCGGCGCGACTGAACTATTCCGCCTGGGTCACTCGTGGCCGGGTGCCCGGAAGACCCTCACCCCAACCCTCTCCCACGAGGAGCGGGGGAAGAGAGGTCCCTCAAGCAACGGGGGACAACCAGAGCAACCGGCAACGTAAGCGTTCGCGGCGGCGAGTTGGTTGACACGAGTATATTGAGGCAAGGCTGCGCTTTGCGGCGCTCGGAGAGTGCGCGCCGCCGGGATGCCGGGTACTGGACTCCGTCACACGCGCAGGAGAATGGCGGCGGATGGGTCCAGCGATGAGGGTCGGCGAGCCAGCGAAGCGTCCGCCCAGCCGGCGGATCTTTGCCGAGAGCGCCCGCGAACTGGCGCTGTACCGCTGCACCGTCTACCCCACGCGGGTGGCCACGCAGCGCTGCGACCACTGTGCCCGGCTGTTCTGCGACGAGGCGCTGAACGACACGGACTGGGGCTATGTGTGCGAGGTCTGCCAGGGGCAGTTGGAACGACGGCTCGAACTGGATCGCACCGCGTTGCGGCGCAACGTGTTCTCGTGGAACTGGCTGCCGGTGGGGATCGTGCTGGGATTGTCCCTGCTCATGGCCGTTCAGCTGTTCATCGTGTCCAACGGCAGCGACCTGCGGGGCGACCTGGCGGTGAAGATGCAGCTGCTGTTCGACGGCGCGGACCGCAGCCGCGGGGCGCTGGTTTCGGCCTCGGCGGTGGGTGGACGAGCATATTCGCCGGGCGGCGCGCAAGAGGGCCACGGCGCCGAGGCACTGGTGGACGGGCTGGTGGAGGCGGACTTTCCGGCCTGGCGGTCGGCGAACGCAGCGTTTCCGCAGGACGTGGTGTTGAAGATGAATCTGCGCACGCCGATTGCGACGATCGACATTCTCAATCACCCGAACGAGCCGACGGCCAGCTACGTACGGCGGGTGCAGGTGTTTACGTCGCGCGAGGTCGATCCACGGGAGGACCCGAGCGGCCTGAAATTCATCCGGCAGGTGGAGTTGGACCCGGCGCCGAGGGTGCGGATTGAGATTCCAACGGAGGTCACGCGTTACGTGTTGCTGCGGTTGTTGGCGAACGGTGGGCACGAAGGGTATGTGTCGATTGGGGAAGTCGAGGTGCGGTCGCGGGCGGAGATTGAGGGGTAGCGCGGTGAAGACAGCCGTCTCCCAAGTACGCACGGTCCGAAGACCCTCACCCCCGGATCGACTCCGGGGCCGGCTCCACCCCTCTCCCATGGGACGAGGGGGAAGAACCCGACACGCCGGGTAGTCGCGCACCTCGATGGCCAAGCAAGGGGAACGGATCGAACTGACCTATGCGGGCGCGTCGCGGGCCGTGCGGCTGGATGCGTTTCTGGCGGAGTCATTGGCGGGCATTTCGCGGTCGAGGGCGGCACGGTTGATTCGCGACGGTCGGCTGACGGTAAATGGACAGCCCGTGCCGCCAGCTCGGCGGTTGCAGGCGGGCGACATCGTGCGCGGCGAGATTCCGGCGGTGGCGGAGGAGCTTGTGCCGGAGCCGGGAGAACTGGCTCGACTGCTGACGACGGACGGATTCGTTGCGGTGGACAAGCCGGCGGGGATCGTGATGCATCCAGGAGCCGGCGCCGGCAGCGGGACGCTCGCGCACCGGTTGGTTGCGCATTACCCGGAGATTGTCGGCGTTGGGCATCCCCGGCGTCCGGGGATCGTGCACCGCCTGGACAAGGACACGTCGGGGGCGGTGCTGATCGCGCGCACGCCGGCCATATACGCGCACCTGACCCAAGCGTTCGAGCGCCGGGAGGTGCAGAAGCAGTATCTGCTGATCGTGCGTGGAACGCCGGATCCGCCACGAGGACGCATCGACGCACCGATCGGCCGACACCCAACCAATCGGACGCGAATGGCGGTGGCGCGGCGCGGGCGGGCGGCCGCCACCGATTACCGCGTGCTGGGCCAGGCCGGCGGCACGGCGCTGGTGCAAGCCAGTCCGGAGACCGGTCGCACGCACCAGATTCGGGTGCATATGGCGGCGATTGGTCATCCAGTCCTGGGCGACGCGACCTACGGCGGACCGGCGTCGGCCGAACGGGTCATGCTGCATGCCTGGACGCTCTGCTTCGAGGACGACGCACGCGACCGCTGGTTGGCCGCGGCCGCGCCGCCGGTGGACCTTCAGCGAACGGCGGCAGCCGTGGGCCTCACACTGCCGAAGACGCCGGCGTCAGGCCCCGAGGCGCGTTAGACGGTGGTGGGAATCGAACCGTCGCCCTCGGGGTCCCCTTCCGGCCCGGTTTCGTCCTCGGCGCGGTCGGCCGGCGCGGCCACGCGGGCTAGGACGACGCCGACCTCGTAGAGGGCGTATAGGGGTATACCGACGGAAGCCTGGGTAAACGGATCAGGCGTGGGGGTGATGATGGCCGAGATGACGGCGATGGCAACGATGGCGTAGCGCCGCTGGCGAGCGAGGCTGTCGGCGGTGACGACCCCAATCTTGGCCAGGGCAAAGATGATGAACGGCGTTTCGAACGCCAGTCCAACAGCCAGCAGAATGCGTAAAACGAATGAGACCCAACCGTCGACTGTGAACTCGGTGCTGATGGTGGCAGGCGCGAACCCGGCCAGAAAGCCAACGGTGAAGCGCAGCACGATGAACCAGGCGAAGGCCACGCCGGCCATGAAGGCAAGCGCGATGGCCGGGATGCTCATGAAGAGCCACCGGCGCTCGTGCGGATAGAGCCCAGGGGCTACGAATGCCAGGACTTCGTAGACCACGATGGGGCTGGCCAGGCCGAAGCCGACGATGAACGAGATCTTGACGAAAGTGAACAGCGTCTCGGTGACGGCGATTTGCTGCAGCACGGCGCCGCGGGGCAGCGGTAGCTGGACGAAGTGGAAGACGAAGTCCTTGAACGGCCAGACCACGAAGCTGGCGAGGATGATCGCCAAAATGGCAACGGTGAGCCGCTTGCGCAGCTCATCCAGGTGCTCGCGCAGCGACATCACGCCGCCGAGTTCTTCCTGGGGTTGCGTCGGGTCGGTCAGTGCCTGGTCGGCTTCAGCCATGCGGTCAGCCTCGCGGATCGGGTGCGGCGGCCGCGCCCTGTCGCACGTACGATCCTAGCGCTCCGTTGATCATCGGGGCTGCGCCCGCAGCGCAATAGCGCTTGGCCAGCTCCACGGCTTCGTTGATGGCCACGGCCACCGGCGTCTGGCCGGCGTCGATTTCGGCGAGCGCAATGCGCATGATGGCGACATCGAGACGCGCCATCTGATCGACGGGCCAGGCGGGAGTGAGAAGGCCGATGGCGGCGTCGAGGTCGTCACGATTGGCGCTTACCGACTCAACCAGCACGCGGGCGTAGGCGGCCGTTTCGGCGTCCAGGCTCAACTCGCGCTCACGAATATCCAGTAGTTCAAGTGGCGGACGCTGGGCCATGTCGGCCTCGTAGATCAGTCGCATCGCGGTGTCGCGCGCCAATCGGCGGCCACGCCGTCGCCGTCGCGCGGCCACAGCTTTAGCCGGCGGATTCCGCGAGTGGGACGGGCATGCTTGTGACGTAATCCAGGTCGTAGTCGGCCGAAACAAAGCGCTGGTCCTGGAGGATGGCGCGGTGCAGGTCCAGATTGGTTGCCGGGCCTTCGATCCGGGTCTCCGCCAGCGCCCGGCGGGAGCGCCGGATTGCCTCGTCCCGCGTGTCGCCGTAGACGATCAGCTTGGCGAGCAGGGAGTCGTAGAAGGGGGAGACCTCGCAGCCGGCATAGATGTGGGTATCCACGCGCACGCCGGGGCCACCGGCGAGTCGCAGATCAGTGACGGTTCCCGCGTCGGGCCGGAAGTCGCGTTCGGGGTCCTCGGCCAGCAGGCGGTATTCGATCGCGTGGCCACTCAGCCGGATATCGCGCTGGCGCAGGCCGGTGGACTCGCCGGCCGCAATCTGGAGTTGGGCGCGGACGATGTCGACGCCCGTGACCTCCTCGGTGGCGGGATGTTCGACCTGGATGCGGGTGTTGGTCTCGATGAAGTAGAAGCGGTTCTGATCGTCGAGCAGGAACTCCACCGTGCCCGCGCCCTGATAGTCGATGGATTCGGCCAGGCGTACCGCCGCGCGGGAGACGCGGTCACCCTGGCGGCCACTGAGGCTGGGGGCAGGCGCTTCCTCGATCAGCTTTTGAAAGCGGCGCTGGATGGAGCATTCGCGGTGCCCCAGGTGCAGGACGGTGGATCCGTCGCCCAGCACCTGCACTTCGACGTGACGCGAGTGCTCAATCTGCTTCTCGACGTAGAGGTCGGCGTTGCCGAACGAGCTGCGGGCTTCGGCCTGGGCCAGCGGAAAGAGCGTGACGAGTTCGTCGACGTCGCTCACGCGCCGAATGCCGCGCCCGCCGCCGCCGCCGGCTGCCTTGAGCATGACCGGGAAGCCGATCTCGCGTGCGATCGTCTTGGCTTCGTTGACGTCGGTCACCGGGCCGTCAGAGCCGGGGATGACCGGCAGACCAGCCGCAAGGGCGGCTTCGCGGGCGCGGGTTTTCTCGCCCATCATTCGCATGTTGTCGGGCGTGGGACCGACGAAGGTGATGCGGTAGCGTTCGCAGGCTTCGGCGAAATAGGCATTCTCGGCCAGGAAGCCCGCGCCGGGATGCACTGCGTCGCAGCCGGTGTTGAGCCCGGCGGCAATGATGTGCGGCACGTTGAGATAGCTTGCGGCCGCAGGCGCCGGGCCGATGCAGACCGACTCGTCGGCCATCTGGACGGGAAGGCCGTCGGCGTCTGCTTCCGAGTAGATCGCCACTGTGCGTACGCCCAGGTCGCGACAGGCCCGGACGATGCGAACGGCCATCTCGCCCCGGTTGGCGACGAGCACCTTTTCAAACATGGCTCAGCCCATAGCGAGGCCGCCGTCAACGGTCAGCACGTGACCGGTGACGTAGGCGCCGTCGTCAGATGCGAGGAATGCCACGGCCCCCGCGATATCGTCAGCGTCGGCGAAGCGACCCAGGGGGATCGCCTTCAGCGCTTGCTCGCGCAGTTTCTCGGGGATGACGTCCGTGAGTGGCGAAATGACGAAGCCGGGCGCGACGGCGTTGACCGTGATGCCGCGGCTGCCGACTTCCTGGGCCAGCGCGCGAGTAAAGCCGATCAAGCCGGCCTTGGCAGCGGCGTAGTTGGCCTGGCCGGCGTTGCCTCGAAGTCCGACGACGGATGCGATGTTGATGATGCGCCCGCTGCGTTGGCGGATCATGCCGCGAACCGCGCGGCGCGAGCAGACGAATGCCGAGCGGAGGTTGGTGTTCATGACCGTGTCCCACTGCTCGTCGGACATGCGCATGAGCAGGTTGTCGCGGGTGGTGCCGGCGTTGTTGACCAGGACATCCAGGCCGCCGAGGGTTTCGTGCGCCTGGTCCACGATCAGCTCGGCGCCCTCGACCGCGGACAAATCGGCGCCGATCACGACCGCGCTGCCGCCGTTTGAACGAATCTCCGAGGCCAATGCATCGGCCTGCTTCGCGTTGGAGTTGTAATGCAGGACCAGGTCGGCGCCTTCAGCCGCCAGGCGACGCGCGAAGGCGCGTCCAAGCGCACCCGACGCGCCGGTCACCAGCGTGCGCGCCCCGGTCAGGCGCCCGTCGCTACCCATCGGTCAGCGCAGCGGCGGCCGCGCGAGCCGAGGCCATGTCGCTCACGTTATGCAACTCGATGCCTTTCACCGTGCGCCGCAGCATGCCGGTAAGGACCGAACCGTGTCCAAACTCCACGATGTGCCGCACGCCTAACGCCTCGATTGCCCGTACGCCGTCCAGCCAGCGAACCGGGGCCGCGATGTGATTCGCGAGCTCGGCCCGAATACCGGACGGGTCGACCAGATGTCCAGCGTCGATGTTACTGATCACGGGCGCGGCCGGGGGATCAATTCCGACAGCGAGCAGGCGTTCGCGCATGGCGGCCTGCGCCGGCAGCATGGCCACGGAGTGGAAAGCGCCGCCGACGTTAAGCGGAATCACGCGGCGGGCGCCGGCGCCGCGGCCCTCGTTCACGATGCGATCAATGGCGACCAGATCCCCCGCGACCACGACTTGGCCTGGTGCGTTGATGTTAGCCACCGAGAGATAGCTCCCAGGAGTCTCGGTTCGAATCGCTGACGTCAGACTTTCGACTGCCGGCTCGTCCAATCCCAGGACAGCCGCCATGCGGCCCGGTTTCTCGAAAGCCGCCGTCGCCATGAAGCGACCGCGATCCCGCACCAGAGCTACGGCCTCGCCGACCAGCGTGCAGCCGGCGGCTACGACCGCGGACACCAGCCCAACGCTATGGCCGGCAACGGCGGCGACGTTTACCGGATAGCCGTTGGCCGTTACCGCGGCGCCGTCAACGCCGAGCGTCTCGTTGAAGGCCGCGAAGGCGGCGACGGACGCAGCGACAATCGCCGGCTGCTGAACATCGGTCGGCCGCAGGTCTTCCGGGCTGCCGGCACCGACCAGGTCGCTGAGCGATGCGCCGTAGCTGGCGTCCGCTACCTGCCAGACGCTGGCGGCGGCAGCCGACGATTCACGCAGGCCGCAACCCATCCCCGGCGCCTGGGAACCCTGGCCCGGAAAGACAAAGGCAGCACGGGCCCGTTCAGGAGCCATGGTGGGTTGTACCCGATCCCCAGGCTAGCGGTACTTGACGGCTTGTTCGGAAGGCTCGATGACCAGGTTGCCGCGGTAGTTGCCGCACACGGGACACACCAGATGACTGACCACCAGGTGAGGGCAGGTCGGACAGCGCCCGAGGTTCGGTCGGCGCGCGCGGGCCGAATGGCGACGGGCGCGCGAACGCGAACGGGTGAGCCGACGTTTGGGCAGAGGAGTCATAACCCACCATTATCCATGAGATTCGTCGTCTCTGCGGAGCATTTGCCGACGCAGATGTTCCAAGGGGGCCAGCCGCGGGTCCACCGCCGGCCGGCTTGCAGCCGGACCGTCCCAGAGACCCTCGCACGGCCCGGCGCAGACCACGCGCGGGGGCAGCGCGCTGATAACGGCTTCGGACAGGACCTGGGAGAGATCGAGGTTGTGGCCCGGATCAAGCTGCCACCGGTCGCCGGGATCGACCAGACCACCGCGCACCGGGTCGATGCGCGGCACGAATTGGTCGTCCAACTCGAACGCGAGCTCAACCTCCACGTCATCCATGCAGCGGGCACAGGGCACCGATGCCCGGGCCCGCATCTGTCCGGTGACGAGGACGGCATCTGACAGCCGCGTGAAACGTGCCGTGCCCCGGACCGGCCCGTTGAGCTCCGGTACGTCCATTACGCGTGCCGGAGCTTCCACGTCGACCGTGCGGCTGGGCCCGGAGGTCTGCGCAAGGACGCGCGCAACATTAAAGATGTAGTCGGCCACAGGCGACCTTCAGGTCAGGCCCGCGAGCGGTTCAACTCGGCTTAGGCAGGCTCTTCGTCGAACTCAACGGGTTCGGCGTCGCTTTGGTCAAGCGCGGCAACCCCGCGGCGGATGCTGGTGAGGTGGGATTCCAACCGGCTCTCCAGATCGCGGAGCATGCTCAGCGCATAGAGATCCATTTCCTCGCGGGAGGCGTCCGTGCGCTCCTCCGCTTCCTGGACCAGGTGCAGGGCGTGGGCCTCGGCCTGCTTCACGATTTCTTCATCGCGAATCATCTGTTCGGCCTGCTCCTGCGCCTGCCCAACGATGCGCTCAGCCTCCATCTGGGCTGACTGTGGAATCTGGTCGCGCTGGCGCATAACCCGACGCGCCTCACGGATTTCTTCGGGAATGCGAATGCGCATCTCGTCCACGACGGTCAGCAGGGCGCGCTCGTCAACGACGAGCTTGTTCGTCATGGGCACACGCTGGGCATGACGCAGCAGCGTCTCCAGTCGCTCAATCAAGTTTATGAGATCGATGGCGATCTACCTCCGCTCAGGGTGTACGGCGAACTTAGCGCCGACCGCGGCCGCGACGTTTGGCGGGACGAACGGCTCGACCGAACGGCCGAGCGCCCCAATCTCACGAATGAGCGATGAACTGACGAATGCGTGCTCGGGCGCCGAGAGAAAGAACATCGTGTCGATATCCGGATGCAAACGACGATTCATGGCCGAGAGTGCGAATTCGTACTCAAAGTCTGACACGGCGCGCAGACCTCGAACCAGCACCCCGGCCCCAATCTTTCGCGCAAAGTCGACGGTGAGCCCCGAGTAGATGCACGCCTCAACGTTGGGCAGGTGCGCCACAGCGGTTGCCAGTAGCGTCAGGCGCTCGGCCGCCGTGAACAGCGTATCGCTACGTTCATTCTCAAATACGCCGGCCACGACCGTGTCGCAGACACCGGCCGTTCGGCTCAGGATGTCCATGTGACCGTTGGTGACCGGGTCGAAGGTCGCGGGAAACAGCGCGCGCACGGCCTGCCCTTCCAACACACCCCGCGCATTATAGCGAGGGCGAGTTTAACGGAGACTCCGTGCTCGGCAGCACCTCTCGGACGAAGACCGCGAACGTCGTGTCGCCGTGACGGCGCTCCTTCAGGCGGCGCCAGCCGAAGGGAGCGAGCGGGGCGCCGAACAGGCTGCTGGTCTCAGTCACGACCAGGGCGTCGTTCGTCAGCAGGCCGGGCGTCTCCAGCGCGTCGAAGAGCGCCACCCACGGATCGTCGCCGTAGGGCGGATCGGCGAACACCAGGCCGAATGGCGCTCCGCGGGCCAGCCTAAGGCGCCGTGCGTCTCCGACCACAACCTCACCTTGCTCACGAAGATTCAGGAGGTCCAGGTTCTGCCGTATGGCGGAGGCGGCGCGGCGGCTGCGCTCAATAAAGCAGGCGTACCCGGCGCCCCGACTCAGCGCCTCAATGCCAAACGCGCCGGAACCGGCGTAGAGATCCAGCACACGCTCGGGCGGCGGGCCCTGCAGTGCGTCGAACGCGGCCGCCCTCACGCGGTCTGTTGTTGGGCGAACGCCAGGCGGGACGCGCAACCGCCGGCCCCGATGGACGCCGGCTGTGATCGTCAGACCACGGCCGCGCGCCGCCACGTGGTCCTCAGTTCCACTCGTTGCGCTGGAGCAGGCGCTCCACGGCCGCGGCCAGCCCGGCATGCTCGGGCCGGGCCAGTGCGGGATCCGTGCGAATCACGGCCCCGGCATCGGTTCGCGCCGACTGGATCGTCGGGAGATCGGTGACCGACGCAAAGCGGAAACCGAGCGCCCCGCTCTGGCGCGTCCCGATGACGTCGCCCGGTCCGCGCAACTCGAAATCGCGCTCAGCCAGAGCAAAGCCGTCATTCACGGTCTGAAGCGTGCGCAGCCGCGCGTTTTCCCGGGGGTCGGTCGTCTCGCTCATCAGCAGGCAGTGCGATTCCTGGCCGCCGCGGCCCACACGCCCGCGCAGCTGATGCAGCTGCGCCAGCCCGAAACGTTCCGCACCTTCGATCAGGATTATCGACGCATTGGGCACGTCGATGCCCACCTCGATCACCGCGGTGCTGACCAGGATCTTGATTTCACCGTCGCGGAAGGCCCGCATCACGCGCTCCTTCGACGCGGCGCTCATACGCCCGTGTAGCAGCCCCACGTCGTCGGCCAGGTCGGCGAATGTGCCGCGCGTGAGCCGCTTGTGCTCCTCGGTCGCTGCGCGGGCGTTAAGGCTCTCCGACTCCTCGATGATCGGAAACACAATGAATGCCTGCCGTCCGGCCGCCACCTCGCGCCGAATGAACGCGTAGGCGTCGCCGCGCCGGTGGTTGGGTACGAAGGATGTCTTGACGGGCCGGCGCCCCCTGGGTAGTTCGCGCAGCACGCTGACGTCCAGGTCTCCGTACACGGTGAGCGCCAGCGTGCGGGGGATGGGCGTAGCGGACATCGCCAGCAAGTGGGGGTTGTACCCCTTGGATCGGATTTCCCCGCGCTGCTGGACCCCGAACCGGTGCTGCTCGTCCACGACTGCCAGATTGAGGCGGGCGAACCTGGCGCTGCGCTGGATGATGGCCTGGGTGCCGACGACCACGTGTACATCGCCGCGCTCGACGTCGCGCCAGATGCGCCGTTTCTCGCCTGCCGGCACGCTGCCCGTCACCAGTTCCACGCGCACACCCAGCGGGTTCAGCAATTCGCGCAGCGTGGCAGCGTGCTGCTCAGCCAGCACTTCGGTGGGCGCCATGATTGCTCCCTGCCAGCCGTCGCCGACGATCGCGTGCAGCGCACCGGCGGCCACGACGGTCTTGCCCGAACCAACGTCACCCTGCAAGAGCCGGCTCATAGGCCGGTCACGTTGCAGGTCGGTCAACACCTCGGCCACGGCCACACGCTGTCCGTTGGTGAGCTTGAATGGCAGCTGCCCGCCGAACGCCGCCAGCGCGTCCCGATGAATCTGCACGGGACGGCCGGGCTGGCTCTCGCGCCAAACCTGTCGTCGGCGCAGGACCGCCAGCTGGTAGACCAGCAGTTCCGCAAATGCGAAGCGCCGCGCGGCGGCCTCATTCGCGGCGGAGTCGACCGGAAAATGGAGATTGCGAATGGCAGTCGCAATGTCCGGCAGGCCGTGCGCCCGACGGTGCGCCGCGCCCAGCGTTTCGGGAACGGCGGCGGCATAGGCGTCAACCGCCAACGCCATCCAGCGGCGCAGTTGACGCTGCGAGAGCCCACGAGTGAGCGGGTAGACGGGCACGAGCCGCCCTGCATGAACCATGCGATGTACGTCCAGTTCATATTCAGGACTGGTGAGCTGCCGGTCGTAGGCGGCTGTCTCCACCCGACCCGCAAATGCCACGTTGCGCCGTCCGCGCAGGGTCTTTGCCAGGTACACCTGATTGAACCAGACCGCCAGAATTTGGCCGGTCTCATCGGCGATGGCCGCTTCGATGACGCGAACCCGCCCGGACCTGGCCGGTCGGGCCCTGATCTCGACTACGTCGCCAATGACGGTGACTTCACGTCCCGGTTCGGCCTCGGCGATGGGAACCACCGAGGAGTGGTCGATGTAGCGACGGGGCCGGTGGTGGAGCAGGTCGCCGACCGTCGAAATGCCGAGCGCGGCCAGGCGCTTCTCGGCCGTCGGGCCCACACCTGGCAACGCCGTGACGGGAGCGTCTGCGTCGCGGCCGACTGCGGGCGACACCGTGTTCGACACCAGGTCGGAGAGAACTTGGGTGGCCAGATCCTGGCGCGTGCGCGGCCGTAACCGCGAGTACTGCGACAGGCGGGCAAGCGAGCCCAGGTCCCCACGCTGACCGGCGATCCAGCCTGACAGCCCGTCGCGCGTCGCCGAGTCGTCGAAACCGGCCGCCGCCTCGGCCTCCAGAAGCCGTCGCGCTTCACGTGCCAGCGCCGGCTCGGGGTCGGCGGTCATCCGCGCAACGGGCTGCTACTCAACCGCGATGATGTAGTCGTAGTGGTCCTGGCCGCCCGCCACGGTTTGTACGTCCATGTCTGGGTAGCGATCGCTGATTTCGGACGCGAGTTCGCCGGCCTGCGCGGCCGGCGTGGCCTGCCCCACGTAAATGGTGAGGGCTTCCGGCTCGTCGTCCGCGACTCGCTCGAGCATTTGCATGATGACCGGGTGTGGCGTCTCGCCGCCCTCCACAAACTTGTCGTTCAACAATCCCATGTATTCACCCTCGGCCACGGGGTTGCCATCCAGCATGGCGTCGCGCACGGCCCGTGTGACTTCCAGCGTGGTCACATCGCCGGCGGCTTCGCTCATCGCTTCGGCGTTGTCCTCCGACGAGTCGGCGGGATTGAACGCCAGGGCGGCGGAAAAGCCTTGCGGCAGGGTTCGCGTGGCGATCACGTGCACGTTCTTGTCGGACTGCTCGGCCGCCTGCCGCGCCGTCAGGTAGATGTTGGAGTTGTTAGGCAGCACGACGGCCCAGTCGTCGGGCGTTCGATCGATGGCTTCCAGCAGCTCGCCGGCGCTGGGGTTCATGCTCTGCCCGCCGCGCACGACGTCCACGCCGAGGCTGCGGAACACCTCTTCGAGCCCGTCGCCGCTGGCAACGGCGATCACGCCGTTGGCCGGCGGTGGCGGTTCGGTCGACTCGGCCAGCGCTCCCTCGAAGTTGCGCGCTTGCTGCAGGTCCATGTTGTCGGCCTTGAGCTGGTCGATCTCGCCGTAAGACATGGCCGTGTTAAAGACATCGCCGGGCTTCTCAGTGTGCAAATGCACGCGCACCAGGCTGTCGTCGCCCACGACCAGCAGGGACTCACCGACCTTGGCGAACTCGTTCCGCATGGCATCGGCGTCCAGGTCGGTGCCGTGCACCACGAACTCAGTGCAGAAGCCGTGCTCGTCGCCGTGGTGGGCCTCGGCGAACGCGGCAAAGACATCGGTGGCGCGATCCAGGTCGGCCGTCTCCGGCAGCGGTTCGCCGCGCATGGACCGCAGCAGGCCTTCGTAAATGACGTGCAGGCCCTGGCCGCCCGCATCCACCACCCCGGCCTCGGCCAGCACGTCCAGCAGATTGGGTGTGTTGGCCACGGACTCGCGGGTCGCGTCGACGACCTGAGCAATTAACTCCTCGACCGACTCCACCTGCGCCTGGGCCGCCTGGGCCGCCTCGCCCGCATCGCGAGCCACGGTCAGGATGGTGCCTTCCACCGGGTTCGTCACGGCCTTGTAGCCAACCTGGTAAGCGCGTTCCAGGGCCAAGCTGAACTCGGAGATGCCGAACTCGCGATGGCCGTCGAGACCGTCGGCGAGTCCGCGAATAATCTGCGACAGAATGACGCCGGAGTTGCCGCGCGCACCCAACAGGGCGCC
>VXPS01000095.1 GCA_009839425.1 Chloroflexota bacterium | reverse complement strand
GCCTGACGCCTGGTCAGGCGGGGCGAGTGGTGGACGTGGAGCGGGCGCTGGCGGACCTGGAAGCCGGCCTGGCACAGCGAGCGGTGGGCCATGTAGTCGATCTGGGCTATCGCCAGGACGAGCCGACCGCGTCCACGTCCGACGCGGAGGCTGCGTTGGAAACGGTGGGCCAGATGATTGGGCAGCCTGTCTGGCTCGTCCACGGATCCGGGGGATGGATGCTCGAACCGGCACAGTTGCGAGACGCCCTGATTTTTGATCTCGATGACACCGGCCTTGCGCCGAGAATCGAGATCACGCGATTCAACGATGTCTTCCAAGAGATCGAGGACACGCTGAGCGTTGAACCTCGACATGGCGCGTTTGACTTCGACGAGGAGCAGGATCGGGTACTGGACTTTCAGCCCGGGCATCCGGGTCAGCGGCTCGATCGGCCGGCGCTTGAGCGTTCCATCCTGGAGGCAGTGCGACTGCCGGGCGAGCGACGCGTTGAGGTTCCGGTGATTCTGCTGAGCAAGGAGTTCGACACGTTTGCGAACCCCCTGGGTATCAAAGATCTGCTGGGCGTCGGCTCGTCTATTTACAAAGGCTCGCCGGACTACCGCGATCACAACATCGCGGTGGGGGCGGCCAAGTTGGACGGCATGATTGTGCGTCCCGGCGAGACTTTTTCGTTCAACGAGCGAATCGGCGTCTTTACGAAGGCCGAAGGCTGGGTTGAGGGCAGTGTGATCGTGGAGGACCGGACCGAGCAAGGGATCGGCGGCGGCATCTGCCAGGTTTCAACCACGCTGTTTCGCGCCGCCCTGGCGGCCGGCTTGCCGATTGAAGAGCGGTGGCCGCACCTCTATCGGGTGCGGTACTACGAGATGGGCGGTTCGCCGATTGGCTACGACTCGACGATTTTTTCACCGGGGATCGATCTTAAGTTCTCCAACGACTTCGAGGATCCGATCATGCTGCGCGCACTGATCAACCGCCGGCTCGGGACGCTCGACTTTGAGATCTGGGGCGCCGCGGACGACCGAACGGTCACGTTGAAGAAGCCCAGGCTGTGGGAGTGGGAAGACCCGCCGCCGGACGAAGGCATCGTCAACTCCGAGGAAGAACCAGATTTCGAGGAGCAGGTGGAATACGCCAAGGAAGGCGTACAGGCCGAAATTACGCGCATCATTGAATATGCCGACGGGGAGACGAGGACAGGGTCATTCCGGTCCAGTTACCAAGCTTGGCCAAATCGGTTTGTGCTGGGGATTGACGAGGCCCGAGCGCGCTTTCCCGTCGCGTTCAATAGGTGGGTGGACGACAACCAGGAAGAGGCGGCGCGCTGGGGCGCGACCAAGGTTCCAGGCGTTCCGTCAGATCCTGACGCGCCCTCAGGTTAGGGCCCGCGACGGCGGAGCAGCGCTCGCTTGTCCGGGGCGCGGCGCATTCGGTTCAGGGACTCGCGCCAGATCCCTGACTCACTCCCTCCCCGGTGGCGATACGATGGGCGCCTACGGGGAGTGGCGCAGCCTGGCAGCGCGCGGCGTTTGGGACGCCGAGGTCGCGAGTTCAAATCTCGCCTCCCCGACCCGACTGCGAGCGTCGAGAGACGTAACGCGGACTCGATCCAGCATTGCCCAGGCGGAACGAACGCCCCGGGGCGCGCGCCTGCCCTATGTCGAGGGTGCGAGGGTGGGCTCGATCTCGTGCCCACGTTCATCTACGGCACGCAGTCCGAACGTCCAGGCGCCCCAGGTCGAGCCTTCGATGCCCGTCTCCGGGCTATCGAGCGTGACCTGTAGTCGATTCCAGCCTGCGCGCAGGCGCACGCCGTGGGTTCCGTTCTTGAAATAGGGGTTCCGCCCCAGGGGCTGCCACCGGCCGTCCCCGATGCGAAGCCGCAAGTCGTGTGCCCAGCCGATGTGCAAGGCGGCATCGCCGTCGGCCTCGGCGTAGAGCCAGGTCTGTGCCAGCCCGACGGCCGGCCAGGTAACCGAGTTGCCGGGATCGGACGGGCGAAACGAAAGTCCGAAGTCAACGAAGCCCTGAACGTCCTCGGCCGGCGCCCAGCGCGCGACGTGCCGGTCTTCATGCCGCCAGGGTGAATCGACCGGATAGCCGGTGTCCTCCATGGCCGCGCCTGGACCGCCCCGGTCGGCGGCAGCGTTCAGCGCCGATTTCGCGTTGGGGTGAAACGGGCCGAGGACCATCCAGCGCGGCGTGGCGTCCGGCGCTCCGGTGCCGGCGTAGGGCAATTCCGTGCCGAGCAGCAGCTGGTCCCAGTCGGGCAGCTTGACGAAGGGGCGGTGAGGAGGCTCCTGGTACCAGTAGGCGGTGCTGCAGATGTCGTTGGCCATCGATCCGAAGCGAACGTGGATGGCGCGGCTGAAGGGAATGGCGTCGGACGCAAAGAAGCGGTAGGCGGCCAGGGTGTGCCGGGCGAAGGCGGGGCCGAGATCTTCCTGGGCGTAGTAGGGGACTCCCTGGTCAAGGTGCGAAGAGGGCTGATGAAGTACGCCGCCGTAGGACGCGCCAAAGCTGTCCTCGCCGCCGCCGCCGCGCAGGTAGGCGAATGTTCCCTCGGGCGAGCCGGGGCTATTGGTGATGTAGATGTTCTCGGCCCCGGCGTGCGACCAGCGCGCGCGGTCGTCGCGCACGGCCACGCCATAGTTGAAGCCGAGGAAGTAACCGCGGCCGACCGTGTCCAGCAGGAGATAGTTGCGGCCAAAAGCCTCGCAGGGGTTCTCGCGTCGAAATTGGGCGTGGAAACGCAGCGGTTCCTGCATTGACCCATTGGGGTAGGCGTGCCAGTCCGCAAACAGGATGATTCGGGGTGGCTCCACGTCTGGCCCGGCCTCGGCCTCGATCCGCGCCCCGCGCGCAAACGGCATGGCAAACGTGGCCGTGTAGCCGGAGTGGGCCTGCGAGATGAGGTAGCGCGAGTTGAGGGGGTACGGCGGGAGACCGTGAAGCTGGCCGAAGAAGTCGCCGAGGGGCGCCTCCACCGCGGGCGTGTCCGAGCCGTCCCAAAAAAATCGCAACACGGTCTGGCGCTGGTTGCCGGGCGACGGCCGCCGCACGGTGGTCACAAAGATGCGGCGGATGCAGCCCGCGCCTTCCAATTTGGCCAGCGTCATTGGCCCGCCGCGCGGGAGTTTCTGATGGGTCAGGAGGCGGCTGGGTATGAAGCGGTCAGGCAGGGCCAGGCGGGGATAGTCCATGAGAAAGATTACCGATCTGGACGCGTAAGCGCCCAGCGTCGGGGCGGGATGGATACGACCGGCAGCGTCTCGGGCGCTACTGGGGTGTTTAGGCTTGCGCTAAGATTAGCTAAGGCTAGCTAATCTTGCCGGGAGCGCCGTGCAGATCGACATACGTGAGGCTGAGACGCAACTCTGCAAGCTCGGCGAACTGGCCTGGCAGGGGGAGGACGTGGTCATCGCCCGGGACGGGGAGCCGTATCTGAATCGCTTGCCGTGCCGAGGCTCGGCGGAGCCGCGTCGGCCCGGCGATCTCAAGGGCCGGATCTGGATGTCGCCGGACTTTGACGACACGCCGCAGGACGTGATCGACGGTTTTGAGGGCAAGGGAGGCGACAATCTGGTTTAACTGGGAGCGGCAATCGTCGTCGCCACTGGGGACTGTCGTTCTGATGCCTGCCGCAGCCCGCGGTGAGCGGTCCAGTATCCTAGCCAAGGTTAGCTAATCGGGGGCGGAGGCGAGGTGTGCAAGTCAACATGCATGAGGCCAAGACTCACCTCTCCAAGTTGGGTGAGCGCGCCTGGCAGGGGGAGGAAATCGTGATTGCGCGAGACGGGGAGCCGTATCTTTATCTGCTGCCGTATCGAGGCGCCGCGAAGCCGCGTCGACCTGGCGGGTGGGAGGGCCGAGTCTGGATGGCGCCGGACTTTGACAAGACGCCGCAGGACGTGATCGACGCCTTTGAGGGCGAGGGGAGCGACGAGCCTGTCTAGGGTCGGGCAGGCGCTCTTGCTGGACACCCATGCGCTGATCTGGTGGCAGGCGACAGATCCTCCACTGCTTAGTTCGAGGGCCTACGACGCAATTGCCGATCCGGGCAATGCGGTGTTCGTAAGCGCCGCCAGCATCTGGGAGATTTCCATTAAGCGAGCTCGAGGCAAGCTGGATGTGCCGGGAAATGTGCTGGAGGCATTGGAAGAAAACGGATTCAGAGAACTCCCGATCACCGCTTTTCACGCCGAGCGGGCGGGCAGTCTCCCGCTGCATCACACCGACCCGTTTGACCGGATGTTGGTGGCGCAGGCGCAGGCTGAGGGACTGATCCTGGTGACGCGGGATGCGAACATTCCTCGGTACGGGGTTCGTACGCTCACGGCCTGAACCGCAGGCTGGCGGTATTCACGACTCGGAAAAGCGCGTGCGCCAGTTCAGGCGGTGTTCTCGAGTCCCCGCAGATACGCCAAGTCTTCTACCTCGCCACGCGCGCGCAGGGCGGTGGCCTCCGGGGTGTACTCGCCGGCGCCGACGGTTGAGATGACGTCCTGGTCGGTGGTGTATTCGGTGTGGATGGTTATGGGGCCGTCGAAACCCCACGCCTTGAGGAGCGCGATGGCTTCGGGCCACTCTGCAGCGCCCTGTCCAAGCAGCACGAAGCCATCCGCGAAGCTGGCCCGGCGGTCGGGACGGTGGTCGGGGAAATGGCGGGCATCCTTGCCGCCGATGGCCGAGAGGCGGTCGCGCAGCATGGCGAGTCCCATTTGCACGTCTTCGCCGTTGATTGCCATGTGGCCAAGATCCACGTAGGCCCCGACGTGTTCGGGGTCGTAGTCCTGCAGCAGGTGGCGCATGCCGGCGCAGTTTGATCCGAGACACTGACCGCTGTGCGTGTGATACATGGTCTGCACGCCAGTTCGGCGGCTGAGGCGCTGGAAGCCTTCCAGGCGGCGGTGGGCAAACGTCCAAAGTTTCTCGAAGGCGTCGCCGGGATTGAACTTGAAGTAGCCGATCTTGATGCGGGGCACGCCGGCCGCGGCGGCCGCCTCGAACAGCGTCACGGAGTCGCGGGCGTCGGGGTCGATGAGATCCGTGGACGAGGAGATCATTGGACAGTCGACGCCGAGTTCCCGCCAGGCACGTACGGCCCCCGGCAGTTCGTCAGTCACATTGTCGGCGCTGATGGCGTGCCCTTCGCGGACGGCGAGATCCAGGCCGTCGTAGCCGAGCTCACTCGCGCGTTCGCCCAGTTGGCGAATGTCCAGGCCTTCCCAGAACTTGGTGAACCGAACGAGCTGCATGTCATCTCCTGGCCGCACAGCGTCAACGGCCCAGCATCCCACGGTTCCGTCGGTCGTGCCTTCGCTGAACGATGGAGATCGAGGAGCTGCGCACGTCTTACCATGGCGCTGCCAGCGCGCACGGGGCTTCAACCGGCAATGTCGGAAACGCGACAGCAGATCCTGATCCTGCATCTTGCCGAACCCGATCTGGGCGCGCCGACGGTGGCGTGGGCGCTCTTTGACGGGACTCGTCCTGCCGGTGATCAGCAGATGCAGGCCGGCGACCAGCCTGAACCGCCCTATGAATCGGTGGTTGACGCCATGCACAACGGCTGGCGGGTCGTGCAGTTGCCGCAGTTGCCCACCTACCCCCAGGGTGCTGAGCACGAGACGGGGCCGCTGCCGTGGGAGTATGTGCTGGAGCGTTTCGTTCGCGTGGAGACCACCAATGACGACTGAGACTCAGATGAGCCACCGACTTGGGTCGTTCGAGATGGCGCGGTTTGTCGTGGACGGTTTTCTTGAGTACGGAGACCTGGTGCCTGACGACCTCAACGCTCAAGTCCACCGCGACGCCCTGGCATATCCAAAAAACCGGGGCTACAACCCGAACAAGCCGAACGAGTTCTGGGACTATTCCGACGCCGTGCGCGAGGTGTTTGAGCTGCCGACCGTTCGGGACGTCGTGGAAAGCCTTGTCGGGCCCGAGGCCATCCACGACCACTCGTTCCTGCACACGGTGGCTCCCGGAAGGCGCGAGGCGCAGCGCTGGCACGTCGACTCAAGCCTGGCGCTGGATCATCCGCGGCAGTTCGACATTCTGGTCTGCTATTTCCCACATGATGCGCCGGCCGAGATGGGACCGACGCTGGTGCTGCCCGGCTCGCACGTGCGCCGGGTGAGCTATCACGACGTGACGCGCTACAAGAACTTCCGGGGACAGCGGCAGCTGACTGGACCGGGAGGCCGCATCGCGTTCATTCACGAGTCGCTCTGGCACTGCGCGCAGCCCAACCAGACCGACCAATGGCGGTTTATGTTCAAGATTCGCTACCTGCCGCGCGTCGCGCAGCGGGGGCTGTTTAACGCGGACGGACTGGACCAGGCGGAGATTGAGGCGTTCTTCAACGACTCGAATCGCAGGTACCCCTGGGCCGGCGACCAGTTCGTGGCCATGGGGCAGGCCTGGCGCTCCTGGTGGCGCTACCTGGTGGAAGCGGCCTAGCGGCGCGGCCCCTGCCTAGGCGGCTTCGGACGCTACTTTCTGGGCGATAACCCCGTACCAGAGGCGGGGCAGGAAGTCGAAGCGAATCTTGTCAACGGCGGCGCTCATGGCGTCGCTCAACTCGGCCAGGCTCACGTCGCGTGAAAACGTCAGGTCCCGGGCCATGCCGCGCACGAATTCGGGGTAGCGTGCGATTGCCTTGAGTGCGGCCCTGGTGAGGATGACTTCGCGGTCTTCTTCATGCACGACTCGAAAGCCAGCGTCCTCGATCATCTGCTTGTAGTCCTCGTGCGACCGGTAGGCCAGCGTCTCGATCTTGCGCTCGCGCTTGGCGCCTGTCAGTCGTACGAAGTGCAACTTCCATTCGCCGTGGCCTCGCATTGAGTGACCAACGGCCATGGACGTGGACGTGAACGAGCTGTTGATGGAAAGAAAGGCGCCGCTGCGGGCAACGTCTGCCAGGGAGTTGAAGACGCGGCGCTGATTGCATTCGCCTTCGATTTCGTGGATCGCGTCGTGAATACTCACCGAGTCGACGCCCTCGGGCGGCAGGAGTTCTTCCACCGCGGAACGAACCTCGCGTGCGTCGCCGTGAACGAATGTGACGCTGACATTCTCGTTCCCGCGCACTGTTTCGCGGGCGATCTCGAGGGCACGCTTGTTGCGGTCGAGCGCGATGACTCGTCCGTTGTAGCCGCGGGCGGTGGCCTCCTCGATGATGAGTTGCGGAATGAGACCTGCGCCCGTGGCTACGTCCAGGTGCACAAATGGGTTGGGCACCCGCTCAAGCAGCCGGGCGACGAGGTCGCGGTTGACCTGGCGGTATTCGGGAATGGCCGTGAAGTGGCCAAAGTGAAGGTCGCTCACGCGCGCGGCGCTTCCTTCGTTTGCTCGATTCGAAGTTTGCAAGGCATGGCCTACCCACCGGAACGAGGGGTTTGGCGCTCCAATGAACGGCGCACACCCGTCTGGCGGCCAGCATGTTAGCGGATACGGCCACCTTGGTGTGTGGTGGAATCCCCCGGCGCCTGGTTCGGTAGGCTCAGGGCAGCCAGGTTGGTGTGCGCGGCTGATTGAAGGGTCGCCGGGTGGCGCCGATCCTGCTGGCGGGGGTAGCTCAGATGGTAGAGCGCTAGCCTTCCAAGCTGGATGTCGCGGGTTCGAATCCCGTCCCCCGCTCCTGATAGTCGTAGATCTGCGAAATCGGCCACGCTGCGGCGACTCGCACTAGCTTGGCGGCGTCGTGCTGGGCTACTCACTGACCTGCGCGGCGCAGTACCTGTTTCGCGCACTCAACGACGGCTCATCGCGCGTCCGGTCTGTGCTCAATATGGTCTCGGCGACCTCAATTGAGGTTGCCTGATGGTGAATCTCCAATGTTTCCGCAGGCCATGCCGGCTCGCCTACGCTAAACAGGGCGCTGGCGATCTGGTTCGTCCATAGCTGGGTCCGCCAATTGATCTCGGCGTGCAGGATCGCTTGACCAGGAGGGTACGTACCGTGAAAGGGTCTCTCGCAGCCATCTGGGAGATTCCAAAGCCGTTGTCGGTTCACCCGGTCCAGGTGGACGACAACACGGTGATCATGCTCCGACGCCACGGTAACCCGGAGGGCCCGAGGCTGGTGCTGAGCCACGGGAACGGCCTTGCCATTGACCTCTACTACGCGTTTTGGTCGCTCCTGAGCCGAGATTTCGACTTGCTTGTCCACGACCTGCGAAATCACGGTTGGAACAAGGTCGGCGCCCGGACGGACCACCGCGTCGACACCTTTGCACGAGACCACGACCGAATTCGTGAGGCGATCGGCCGTCGCTATGGCGAGAAACCGACCGTTGGCGTGTTTCACTCCATTTCGGCCCTGGCATGCCTCCATGCGCCGTCGCGGGGCGACGGCTACTCCGGCCTGGTGCTCTTCGCCCCGCCCCTCTGCAACAGCGGATCCAGGTACCTGGTGTTCGAATCGCGGGCCAAGAACACTGCCGACATGCTCAGGCGGAGGACGCAGTGGTTTCGGTCAAGGGAAGAGTTGGCGGAACTCCATACCTATTTGCCCTATTTTCAGAGGGCCGTTCCGGGAGTCTTCGAACTTGTGGCGAGAACGACCCTCAGGGCGTCGGCGGCCGGCCACGGGTTTGAGCTCAGGTGTCCCGCCGAGTTCGAGGCGCAAATCTGGGACCATGCCTCGACGTACGCGGTGACCGTCGACTTTGGCGCCCTGCGGTGTCCTGTCAAAGTCGTAGCCGCAGACCCGAGCGCAGAGGACCCGAGCGACCCGACGTCCGACTACGGGGACGCAGACGTCGACCATGAATTCATTCCCGACACGACACACTTCCTGCAACTCGAAAAGCCGCAAGAGTGTGCGGCGGCCCTGCAGAGGTTTCTGAAACGGGTGGGATTCCTGGAAAATCAATCGCTAGCTTGAGTGCCGCTTCCCCCGGTTCGTACCTGCGGATGCCCCTTGACCGCGGAAGGAACCCCGGAAGCAAGCTTCTGACTCCGAGGTGACCCACCGGTCTGTTGGACGCATGACCTCAGCGAAAACGGAATCCTCACTAGGCAAACGGGCGTACTCGCAGTTCGATGGATTCTGATGGGCGTGCAACCGGACGCATCCAGCCGGGTGTGTCGCCCGGACGCGTCAGTAGCCGGGCATGGGACGACGACAGGTCCGGGACGTCGACCGCGGGTTGTGATGGTCGCGACCGATGTGTTCATGCCACTGGTGACCGCTCCCGGCGCAGTGTCCGCCCAAACCGAAGGCGAATCCGACGTTAGGCCTGGGCCGCGACTCGGCCTCATCCTCGATTGCCTGCGCCGGTACTCGCTGCCGGCGGACGGGAATCCGAACGGCGACTCGTCCACCCGGATCTGGCGGCGGCCAAGATCGACGCCCAATCCGCGCGGCGACGCAATGCTGACTTTGGTGCTCACAGATGGTCGTACTGCCACGTGCTTCCAAACCTGATGGACTGGTGGCGAGACCGGAAGTACCACGCCGCTGCGGGCGGCCTCCGGAGCTGGGCAATTGCAAAAACCTGGACGCGTATTGCATGCAGATCTGCAGAGCCAGCGACAGCAAACGTGCAGGGCTGGTGCGGCTGCGAAATCGGTGTCTCAAGCCTGTAAGAGCGATGAGCCAGGCGGGTCTCGGGCCAGTCGTGCGTCGAGGATGGATGTCGCGGCTTCGAATCCCGTTCCCCGCTCCTCGTACGCGCTGAATAGCCGTGCGGCGCCGTGCCAGGGTCCCGTGAGTACGGTATGTGAACTGCCTCAGGTGAGCGATGCGCTGATAGGCAAATCTGGCCCACGCTCGGAAGCGGCAGGCAGCCTGGTTGGGCTCTCGGCTTGGGTCGGCCATGAACCGGCGTTCGATTCCGGCTTCGCCTAGCGAGTCAAGGCTCGGCGGCTAAAGAGCCGAATAGTGGACGTACAGAGCCGGAGCAGACCGATACGGGCCTGCGAGGGATCCAGCGGGGGCCCGCATTCCGAGGTTCCGGTGTGGTGCCAAAGTCGGGCTGGATGGAAGGTTCGATCATTGATCATTTTTCGGATAGAAATATCGGGCTTCCTAGAAGGGTCTTCGATTTAGGTAAGGACTGTTTGAGCACTGGCCAATGGCCAAGTGGAGAGTTGGCCAGGCTGATCTGGAATCTCAATTGGTAGCATTTGCGACAAATGCAAAGGCCGAGAATTCCTAGTCTTTGACTGAGGCCTAGAGCGGGGCATTGAGCGCCGAAAGAAGAGATAAATGAGCGCAAGATTGAAGTCGGCGCTGATTGCGGCCTGCGCGGCGTTGGTAGTCGTGGCGGTGGCGGGATGCGATCCCAGCCCCGCGGCCACGGATCCGCAGCCGACTCGCGCGGCTGCCGCGGTCGTCGTTGCGCCGACCGTCGTATCGGAACCGACGGCGACAGCTACGCCTACCGTCGTGGCGGCTGTGGCGAGCCCTCAGCCCACGGCCACGGCAGCCCCAACGCCACGGCCGCGACCGGCGGTGACGGCTGCTCCGACCGTATCGGCGTCAACACCAACCCCGGCCGCCACGCCTACCGCCGCTCCTGAGGCCGTGACGCCGACGGCAAGTCCAGAGCCAACGGCCACCGCCACTCCGGTCGTCACGCGGACGGCAAGTCCGGAACCCACGGCTACCCCTGCATCGACGCCACAGCCCGACGCCGCACTGGCGTTCGATCCGCTGGTCACTCGCGGCACGCTCAGCAACGGCATGGTCTATTACATCCGGCACAACCAGGAGCCGCGCGAGCGGGTGCAGCTTTGGCTGGTCGTTAAGGCTGGGTCGATCCTGGAGGAAGAGGAAGAGCGAGGTCTCGCGCACTTCGTCGAGCACATGGCTTTCAATGGCACGGAGCGTTTTGCCAAGCAGGAGATCGTCGAATACCTGGAGTCCATTGGCACCAACTTTGGACCCGACTTGAACGCGTCAACGGGCTTCGACAGCACCAACTACTTCCTGGAGATTCCCACCGACGATCCCGAAGTTCTCGAGACCGCATTCCAGATTCTCAGCGACTGGGCCTACGCGATTGCGTTCGATCCGGAAGAAGTTGAACTGGAGCGCGGGGTCGTCGTGGAAGAGTGGCGTCTCTTTCGAGGATTCGGCGCGCGTTTTCAAGACAACTGGTTCCCGCTCATTTTCGGAGACTCGCGCTATAACGAGCGCCCCCCCATTGGTCTGCTTGAGGTGATCGAAACCGCGCCGCCGGAGCGCCTGCGTGGATTCTACGAGCGCTGGTACCGGCCTGACCTGATGGCCGTTATCGCCGTCGGCGACATCGTCCCCGAGGAAATTGAAGCCAAGATCCGACAGCACTTTGCCCCGCCTCCTGAGGGCGAAGCCGGCCAGGCGAGCGCCGCTGCGGCAGAGGCAACCACTCGGCCGCGCTTTGATCTGCCCGAGCATGAAGCGCCCCGGGTCAATGTATTCAGCGATCCGGAGGCGCCGGGCACCCAGATTTTCCTGCTTCGAAAGCTGCCCCCGGAGTCGGGCCAGGACGCGGCGGCCCTGCGACGAATCGTCGTGAATCGGCTGGCGTTCATGATGCTGAACGCACGGCTATTTGAGCGTGGCCAGGTAGAAGATCCCCCCTACCTCGGGGCCGGGGGATCGAGGGGGCGTTTTGTCGATCCCATCGATCTCGTCCAGTTCGGGGCATGGGTGGAGCAGGACGGCGTCCAGCCAGGGTTTGCGGCCTTGCTCGAGGAGACGCAGCGCGCTCGGCAGCACGGCTTCACCGAAAGTGAACTGGCTCGAGAAAAGACCAACCTTCTGAGTGCAATTGAACGGATTTATAAGGAAAGGGAACAGCGAGAGTCGGCTGACTTTGCCCAGGAGTACACGGACCACTTCCTTAGCGGGATTCCGGCGCCCGGCATCGAGGCTGAATGGGTCCTGTACCAGGCGTTGCTGCCGGAAATCTCGCTAACGGAAGTGGATGACGTCGCCGCTAGTTGGGCAGAGCCCGGCAATACCGTGCTCCTCGTCATGCGTCCGGAAGGCGGCGAGGAGTTGGATGACGAAGAGTTGGCCTCGGTGTTGCAGGCGCAACTCGCGGAAGCTGACTCTCTGGTTGTCGAGCCTTACGAGGATGAATTCGCCGACGTCCCACTGCTTGCCGAGGTACCAACGCCGGGATCCATCCTCGATGAAGAGCAGATCGAGCCCATCGACGCCGTCAGGTGGACTCTGTCCAATGGAATTACCGTGATTGCCAAGCAGACCGATTTCAAGAATGACGAAATTGTGTTCGGGGCGTTCAGTCCCGGTGGGCACTCACTGGTCGCGGACGAGGACCATGTGTCCGCCCTGTACGCCGACTCGCTGGTTGCAGGCAGCGGCGTCGGCGAGCACGACAATGTGGCCCTTGACAAGCTGCTGGCCGGCAAACGCGTCTCGGTCTCTCCCTACATTGGGGAGCTGTATGAAGGCTTCCGGGGTCAAACCTCGCCCGAGGACATCGAAACCCTGTTTCAGCTGATCACCCTGTACGCGACCGCGCCGCGACTGGATCCGGTCTACTTCTCAACGTATGAGACGAGCCTGCGGACTCTGGCCGAAACGCGCGCCGACCAGCCGGATGCCGTGTTCTCCGACACCGTGAACGCGGTGTTGAGCCAGAACCACTTCCGCCGTCGACCGCTAACGCTGGAACTGCTGGACGAACTCAGCATCGAGCGAGCGGAATCGGTGTATGCCGACCGGTTTGCCGACCTGGGCGACGCGACCTTCGTCTTCGTAGGCGCGTTTGAATGGGAGAGCCTGCGGTCCCTGATCGAAACCTACCTGGCCAGCCTGCCAACCACCGGGCGCTCGGAGCAATGGAAGGACGTGGGGATCGACCCGCCGACCGGGCTGGAAGACCACGCAGTGCACATCGGCATCGAACCCCGCAGCCGGACGCGCGTGTACTTCGCCGGAGACCTGGAGTGGTCCCGCCAGGAGGCGCTGACCCTGACGGTGATGGCCGAAATGCTCACGACACGACTGCGCGAAAGATTGCGCGAGCAGTTGGGCGGCACCTATAGCGTTGGCGCGAGCGCTCAAGCGAGTCTGGTACCGGACGCCGAGTACCGAATATCCATCGGGTTCGGCAGCGATCCCGCCCGCGCGGACGAGCTCCTAATGGAAGTGTTCGAGGAACTGGCCTGGCTGCGTGACGGGGGCGAGCAGGACTACCTGGATACGGCAAAAGAGCTGCTTCGCAACCCCAGGGAAGAGCAACTCCGGGACAACGGGTTCTGGCTGGGTCAGATTCAGAATACTCTGCAGCGGGGTCTGGACTTTGGCGGGGTTATCGACTTCGACGATCGCCTGGATGCCCTGACCCTTGACGACGTCGTCGCTGCGGCTCAGCGGTACCTGACGGAGGAACGCTACGTGCGGGTGGTGCTACTTCCCGAGGAGGGCTAGTACTCGACTGCCATCTGACGGCAGTCCGATCGCTGGTCCGGTTGCTGGAGTCCGGCGTGCAGGCTTGGCCGGGATGGACGCGTATCCCGGGCAGGCTCGTGAAGCCGCCGGCCCGGCAGGGCTGAACGCTCCGGTCTTCGGCGCCCTGCCTTTGCGTTGCAGTGCTGGAGTCGCTGCTTCAGTACAATGCCCGCCCCAGCCCGGCCCGCGTTGGCATCGGTGGGTCGACGGGTCAGCGGGAGGTGCCGGCGATGCGAAGCGCTCCCAAAGTCGTGTTTACGCCTGAGGGCAATGCCGCGATCACTTCAATTCAGGTAGACGATCCGGCACCCGACGAGATTCTGGTTTCAACGCGAAAGACGCTGGTAAGCGCAGGGTCCGAGCGCAATGCCTACGAGATGCCGCGCTCCGGAATCTTATCCGTCGGTTACAGCGCGGTCGGCGTGGTCGAAGAGGTCGGACAGTCCGTTGGCAACTACGCGCCGGGCGATCACGTGCTCATCATTTCGCCGCACCAGGGTGCTGATCTTGTCGATGTCAGCAGCCCTTCGAATTGGGGTGGCTACGCCGGCCGGATACCCGACGACGTGACCGACGCCCAGGCGACCTTTGGTGTCTTGGGCGACGTCGCGCTGCACGGAGTGCGCCGCGCCAAGCCCTATCTTGGCGAGTCGGTCGCGGTATTCGCGCAGGGCCTGGTCGGTCAGTTGACGACCTACTTTGCTGCCAGGGCGGGTGCCTACCCGGTGATCGCCATCGACCTGCTGGACGAGCGACTCGAGCACAGTCGCCGCAGCGGTGCCACGCACACGGTCAACGCGGCTCGCGAAGACGCCGTCCAGGCGGTGCACGACCTGACGGGCGGTGGAGCCCGCACAGTCTTCATGGTTGCGCGAAACCCCGCGGTCTTTGCGGACTGCCTGAAGGCGGCGGCCCGCGGCGGCACGGTTTGCCTGTCGGGTAGCCCGCCGGGCACGGTGGAAATAGAGCTTCAGCCCGAGGTGCTGCGGCACGAGTTGGACATCCTCGGCAACTATTCGCTCGACTATCCGGCCGAGCCGTACCACCGCTTTCTCTGGACGCGCCCGGCCAATCGCGACTATGTCTTTGATCTGATCGGCCGCGGCGAACTCAACGTCGACAGTCTCGTGACGCACGACGTCCCCTACACGCGAGCGCCTGAGATGTACGAAATGATCGCCAGCGGTCCCGAGGGCTGGCTCGGAGTCCTCTTCGACTGGACCGATCAGTCCTAGCGGCTGACCTCGTGCAGGCGACCCGCGGTGGCTCTGAACCTCGCTAGGAACGCTTCGGTCCGGGTCGTCACGTTCGGCGGCCCTGGAGCGTCGCCTGACCTGCGGACGGTGCCGCGCCCATCGGTGCCCGACCGCGCTGCCCTCATCCGGATCGACGCCTGCGGCGTCTGCGGCACCGACCTGCACATACTCCAGGGCCACTGGCCGGGCGAGCTTCCCTGGCCATTCACGCTCGGTCACGAATTGGCCGGCGTCGTGGATGAGATCGGACCGGGTCTGACCGTCGACTACATGGGCCGACCGCTGCGCCAGGGCGACCGCGTAATGATCCCGCCGCTCATGGCCTGCGGAGCCTGCCATTTCTGTGTGCATTACCCGACCCGCGCCAACCGCTGCCTGAATCCGACGTATTACGGACGCAAGATCGGCTTCCAGCGGCCGCCGCACCTGTGGGGCGGCTGGGCTGAGATGGTGTTCGTCGACCTGGACGCGTTTCCCGCAACGAAGGTTTTTCGACTGCCCGACGACATGCCCGGCATGGTCGGGACGTTGGTCGAGCCCTACGCCTCCGTAACCCGCGCTTTCAATCGCGCCTCCTCGCTTGGCATCGAGGGGTTCAAGGCCGGCGACTCCGTTGTCATTCAGGGCTCCGGGCCAATTGGCGTCCTTGCGCTCATCGCGGCTATGCAGCGCGCCGCTGGCAAGGTCGTCGTGGTGGGAGCCCCGGAAGAGCCCCGCCTGGCCTTATGTCGCGCGTTTGGCGCCGATGCCACCGTTTCTATCGACGAGCACCAAACCGCGGCCGCCAGGATCGCCGCGGTTCGCGAGGCGGTCGGCGGCCACGGGGCTGATCTTGTCGTGGACTGCAGCGGCGCGCCGCTGGCCGGGCCCGAAGGCATCGAAATGCTCCGCGACGGCGGCACCTTCGTGGAAATGGGCCAGTTCACCGACGCCGGCAGCATCGACACCAACTGGCACCGCATCTGCGTCAAGGAACTGCAGGTGCTGGCCAGCTGGGCCTTCACGCCCGACGAAGTGGCGCAGGCCATGGGCAACCTGCATGCGATCCAACACGACTATGACTGGTCGCAGATGCAGCGTGTGTTCCCCCTGTCGGAAGCCGGTGTGGCCGAGGCCATTCGCAGCGCGATGGCGATGGAGTGCGTGAAGGCAACAATCGTTCCGGCGATCTAGCGCGTTTATCGGGGACGCCTGGGTTTCGACCCAGCATGAGTCCCGTGCCTCCGGGACCATCGCATCACGCACCCCGGGGCCTCAGTCGTGTTTTTCTCCGGCGTGGAACGGTTTGCCCAATCCGCGCGTAGTCATTAGTGGAAGGCGCCAGGAGATTGGATGATGAGGGCGGCCTATGACCGATGAACAAGCCGTGCTGCGTTGCCAAAACGGCGAGCACGAAGCGTTTCGCCATCTGGTGGAGCGCTACAAGGACGTGCTCTTTGGCACCGCGGTTCTCATGACCGGGAACCGCGCGTTGGCCGAAGAGCAGGTGCAGGAGGCCCTTCTCGCCGCCTGGCGGGGTATTTCGGGCTTTCAGAGTGGACGGCCGGTGAAGCCCTGGCTCGTTCGCATTCTGGTGAACGCGGTGGTGTCGCAGCGCCGACGTCGCGCGGTAGACACCGTAGCGCTGGAGACATACAGCCACGCAGACGACCGCCCCAGCCCGGGAGAGACGGTGGAGGCCAACCTTGACCGCCAGGAGATCCGAGAGGCGCTCGGTGGCCTGAGTCGAGACCACCGGCAGGTGGTCGTGCTGCGGTATTTCGCGGATCTGACGGTTCCCGAGTTGGCAGAAGCCATTGGCGTGCGGGAGGGCACGGTCAAATCGCGGCTCAGTCGAGCCCTTGGCCAGCTTCGGGAACAACTCGCATCGGGCGGTGCCCGAGAGGCGTACAGCCATGGCCAGTAACTACGGATCGGATCAGGAGATGGAACGCGCGCTGCGCGAGCACTTTGAAGCGGAGGCGGAGGACCTTCGCGCGCCTCTGAGCCTGTGGGAGTCCATTGGAGGCCGGATGGATCTGCAGCCCACGCGACATCCGGTGACGCAGGTGCGTCGCAAGATTCTCGGCGCGCTGAAGCAGAACTGGTTTCCGATGATGGCAACCGGTGGCGCCGTGGCCGTGGCGGCCTCGGCGGTTTTCCTGGCCTCACGGGCTACACAGGACGAGTTCAGCATGCCGGAGGCAATCGCTGCGGCGGCTCCAGCCGCGGTTGCAACCGCAGCACCGGCTGCGGCAGCACCAGCCGCGACCGCTGCTCCGGCCAGGGCGATGCCTGCGGCAACTCCTGCCGCGAGAGTCGTAATCAAGGAAGTGCCGGTCGAGAAGGTGATCACGCAAGAGGTAGTCGTTGAGAAGTCTGTGGAACGACCTGTGCAGGCGGAAGCTGCCCGCAGGGCGCCGCCAGCCGCTGCGACGGCTGCTCCCCAGGCAGCCGCTGCGCAAAGAGTCGCAACGCCTGCGCTGGCGCGGCCTCCGGCGACGACGTTCCAGGACTACACACGCCAGCCATTCGTTGCCACCGCTGAAGACGCGGTGTCTACCTTCAGCCTGGACACCGACCGGACCTCCTACCAGCTGGCGCTGTCGTGGCTGCAAGAGGGGTATGAGATCGAGCCCGACTCGGTTCGAGCCGAAGAGTGGATCAACGCCTTCGACTACGGCTTCGAGCTGCCGGCCGACGACTGGGGCTTTGCGATCACGAGCGACGTGGCTATGCATCCACTGGATGGCAGCAAGCACCTGGTGCGTATCGGCTTCCAGGCCGCCGAAGTGGCGGACGACCGGCCGCTGAACGTGACGCTGGTGCTGGACGCGTCCGGCTCTATGGGCGACGGCAACCGCGTGGACATTGCACGGTCGGCGGCGGAGGCGATTCGGCAGAGCCTGCGACCGCAAGACCGGCTGGCCGTGGTGCACTTCACCGAAGGCGTCATTCACGAGCTCACGGTGGAGCACACGTCCCCCGATGCCTCGGCGGTGCAACGGTCGATCCAGCGCTTGGCGCCGCATGGCAGCACTAACGTGCAGGCCGGGCTGAACCAGGGTGTGCGCCTGGCGGACCGGATTCGGCAAGAGCGGCCAGAGGCCTACAACTACGTCATCCTGATGTCCGACGGCGTGGCTAACGTTGACGCCACGAACCCGTTCGCGATCCTGGAATCGGCCTACGACCGGAATGCGCTGAACCCGCTGCGGCTGATCACGATTGGGGTCGGCATCAACAACTACAACGACGTGTTGTTGGAGCAGCTGGCGCAGCACGGGAACGGCTGGTACCGCTACCTGGACAACGCCGGCCAAGCGCGGTCGACGTTCAGCCGGGACAACTGGTTGGCGCTGTCGACGCCGTTCGCGGACCAGACGCGGGCCCAGGTGACCTGGGATCCGGACCTGGTGCGGTCGTGGCGCATCATCGGCTACGAGAACCGGGTGACGTCGGACCAGAGCTTCGCGGAGGATCGCAAGGAGTTCGCGGAGATTCCGTCGGGCGCGGCGACGACCGTGTTCTACGAGATCGAGTTGCACGACCGGGCGCTGGAGCGCGCTGGGCAGGAGGTAATCCTGGCCAACGTGGAACTGCGCTGGGTGGTGGCCGAAACCGGGCAGTCCCGCTCGCAGCGGACCGAGGTGAGCGGGCGGCTGGACACCGGCCTGAGCGCTTCAGGCGATCCGCTGTTGGAGTTTGGGGCGATTGTGGCGCTGTCGGCCGACCGCTACGGCGGGTTGTACGACGGCGATTACGTCGCCGAAATCTCCCGAGATCTGACCGAGCTGGAGGACCGGCTGCAGTCGTTGCACGGCAGCCTGGGCGGGCTTGGCGCCTACCAGGACTTCCGGTTCATGCTGGAGCACATGGCGGAACGCGCGCGCGCGCAAGCGCCGCCGGCCGCGCCAACTGGCTACAGCCGCTAGCCGAACGGCTCACCCGGCGAGGCGTCCACGACCGAGTCTTGGACGCCTCGCCGGTGCTTTATGGGTTAGACGGCTGAGCGCACGGTTAGGACAGAGTAGGTGAGCACCGCCCTGTGGAAAGCTTGCGATTCACTCTTCGCGGTCCCGACAGCTAGGACGGAGGGCAAACCGAGGCGATTAGACTGAGCTACTTAGATGATGAGGTGCGAGGCCGGACTCATGAACCTGCGGCTCTCCGACACGACCCTCACTCGTCGAAGATCATTCATCACATTTGTCGCACTCTCTCTCCTGCTGCTGTCGTTAGAAATGTGGATCGCCTCCCGTGTTGAAGCGAGTCCTCAGCCGGGCATCTTGGCAATCGCCATTTCACTTGATATCGCAGTAGGAGTGCCGCTTCTATTCTATCTGCTGATAGTACGTAAGAAATATCTGCCACTGTCTAGTATTGTGCCCGTATGTATTCTAACGCTGCTGGCGATCAGATTTAGCCTATCGTCGTCTGAACAGTCGTTTCTGAGATTCAGCGATTTCCTCATTCCAGCGATTGAACTGTCGGTGGCTGTTTTCCTGTTGTTCAAGCTGCGTAACGTGATACGGGATGTCCGTCGAGCTAGGCGAGAAAGCCTCTACTTTGTTGACGCACTGAGAATTGGCTTAGGCAAGTCTGTCAAGAGCGACTTCGTGGCCGCAATTGTGGCCTCTGAAGTGTGCATGTTGTATCTCGTCTTTGCGGGATGGTTCGCAAAGTTCAGGACATCTCGTCCGGATGTCTCAGTGCACTCATACCATCGGAAGAGCAGCTTCTTGTTCTGGTCTCTCATGGCATTGGTTATAGTTGAGACTTTCGGTCTGCATTTAGTAATCAGCATTTGGACTCCGACTGGTGCCTGGGTATTCACGGCCATTAGCATTTACACACTATTGTGGATGGTTGGGCACACTCATGCCTCGCGATTGCAACCGGTGATTGTAGATGACCAGTACATCTACCTTCGTACTGGATTGGTCTGGCGAGGCCAGATTGCCCTGAGCAACGTATCGGAAGTACGCAAGGTAACGAAGGCGGATCGGCAAGCTGACGGATTTGTGAATGTGTCGCTGCTCGGAGATCCTGATGTAGTGATAGTATTGACGGAGCCACGAATGCTGGAGGGCCTATTCGCAAGGAGGAGAGAAGTGAAGATATTAGGTATAGCATTGGATGATCCTGAGGCGATAGTTGATGATGTCGGAGACCGCACATTAAGGGGACGAAGTTAGGCGTCATCACGTACCGCACGGACGGATTCCTTCAGGGCGGCGACCCAGCCGTGGGCGTGGTCGATGTCGCGATGGGGGTGAATGGAGAGGCGGATGCGGCCCTGGCTTCCGTCGTGGCCGTAGGTGGCGCCCCAGCCGCGGCGACGGAGCTCAAGGTAGATGCGTTCCACGTCGTCGCGATCGGATGTGAAGTTGACGACGGCGAGCAGAGGACGGATGAGTAGGCGGAGGCCGTCGATGTTCTCGATGCCTGTGGCGACGATGTCCACCACTTCCATCAGGTGTCGGGCTGATTCGCGATAGCCCTCCCGGCCCAGGCGGCGCATGACCGACCAGGCGGCCACAGCGTGATCGCCGGGCTTGGTGGCGGTGATGATGTGGATGCCGGTGAACTCGGCAGGGATGGCGTCCAGCATGGCCTCGTCGCGGATGAGGAAGAAGCCAGTCGCCACCGGTAGCAGCCCCAGCTTGTGGCCGTCGGTCATCATCGACGACACGCCGGGCAGGCTGAAGTCGAAGGGCGGGATGGCGTAGCCCAAGTCGCGCAGGAAGGGCAGGGCAAAGCCGCCGAAGGCGGCGTCGACGTGCAGGTACAGGCCCTTGCGCTGAGCCAGGTCGGCGAGTTCTTCAATCGGGTCGAGTTGCCCGAAGTTGCCTTCCGGCGCGGAACCGACCAGCGCCACCGTGTTTCGGTTCAGCCAGCGTTCGACCTGACGCATGTCCGGGCGCATAGCGTCGTCCACGTCGACTTCGCGGAGCCGCAGGCCAAGTAGCTCGGCGCCCAGGCGGAAGCTGTAGTGGGCCGTTGTTGGCAGCACGACTTCGGGTTCCGATTTGCCCCCGAGGTTTCGGGCCAGCCGGAGGGCGAGCAGGTTCGACTCGGTGCCGCCGCTGGTGATGAAGCCGACGGCGTCGCGATGGCCCAGCAGCGAGCCGAGCATGCGCACGGCTTCCTTCTCGAAGAGATCCGCGGCCGGGTTCATGTCGCGCGCCCACTCGACGAAGAAGGAGCCGGCGGCGATGGGCCTGATCTGCTCGGCGATCTGGTGGGGTGGGCCGACGTAGCTCACGCCGAAGTTTCGTTCTACGGGGTAGGGGTCCTTGGCGAAACGGGCTTCGACCTCGGCCAGCACGTCGGCTTCGGGGCTGCCGTGCTCGGGGAAGTCCAGCGGGGGCGGCATGGGGACCGAGGGCCGTTCCTCGGTTCGGTCGAACTCTCGGGCCACTGGTCGCTTCCTTCCTGTTAGCCGGTCCGGCGACCGTGGTCGGCCACTGGTGGGACGACTCGTACTTTAGGGCAGGCGGTGACCCGAAGCGGCACGGCGCAGGTCGGCGCTTGGCTAGACATCGAGGGGTCCGGAGAGGCCGGGGCCGCCGGCAGAGAGGTAGCCGTTGCTGGCGCCTGATGCGGATGGGCTTACCCAGAAGGCATAGAGATCGCCATCGCGCAGGTGGAAGCGGAACTGGACTGGGCGGCCGGCGAGCGACGAGAGATCGCCGTCGCCACTCCAGTTGACGCGGGTACGCGTGGCGTCGGTGGCGAGCGGCCGGCAGTTGGCGAGGGAGAACGGGTGGATGACATCGCCGCGCTCGTCGAGGATTTCGACTCGCAACTCGCCCTGTGGGGCGTCCAGGTTGACGAATAGCTGGGAGCCGCTAAACGTGACCAGGCGGGTGGCCAGCACACCGCCGCGGCCGCTGGCTCGCATCGACGCGAAGCCATCACGACGGAGCGTGGCCAGGCCGGTGTGGCCGCCGGCGTACATGGCGTTGTCCTGCTCGAAGTCGCCGCCAGACTCCCCCGGTTTCAGCACAGAGCCCTGGCCGGAGAAGGCGCCGTAGTAGAACCAGAGTTCGTCGCCGACCACCAGGCAAATGCCGCCGGCCGCGTGGATGTAGCCGTAGTTCCAGTCGCCCCAGCGCCGGCTGGCGCCGATGAAGGCCTGGCGATGCGGGCGGTGCCAGTGGAATCCGTCGCGGCTGTAGGCGAGTTGCAGGTCGTTGATCTTGGGCCGGCTGATGCTGGCGGCGTCAGGGTTCTCGGGGCCGTGAAAGATCGCGAACGCGCCGAGCATGATGCTCTCGTAGGCGACGGCGCTGACGTCGTAAAGCTGGGGGCGAAGCCCGAGGAACGGATCAGGACGGTCGAGCCTATCCGCGCGCGCCCAGCGGACTGCCTGATCGGGATCCCAGCGAGCGGCCTGCAAGAAGTCCGGGTGCTCAAAGTACAAGCGCGCGCGGCGGTTCCAGCTCAAGCGGATGCTGAAGACGAAGCGCCGGCGGAATGGGTTGTAGAAAAAGCTGGAATTGTCGCCGCACTGGGAGGTGGGTCCGCGCTCGTTCCAGCGGATGCCGTCGGGTGACGTGTAGACCAAGCCCTCGTGGCATTCGGGGTGGCGCCAGAAGATGAACATCTTGAAGCGCTCGCTCGGTTGGGCGTCGGCGTCGAGCCAGACCAGCGCGCCGTCGCGTCGCCAAGCAGGAGGGTGCGCGATGACGGCGTTGGTGCCGGGGACCACGTCAAGCGACGGTCGCTCCCAATTGATTCCGTCGCGGCTGGTTGCGAGGGCCGTTCCGTCGAACCAGCCGGCGTGGTACCAGAGCTTGAAGGTCTGGTCGGCGGGGTCGTACCAGGCGCCGTCGTTGAAGGGTGCGGCGACCGGGCAGTGGCCCTGGTTGAGCTCGAGGTCGGTTTCGGGCGAGAGGACCGGCGCGGCTTCGTGGACTTTGGCGGCGTGGTAGACGCGGCGCAGGGTGGTGTGTTCGATCAGGAAGTCGTCGACGAAGAGTTGGCGGCCGACATCGATGGGAATAACACGCGGCGGATCTGCGAGGTACGGCACCGGCAGCGGGTCGCCTCCGGGCTCAATGGTTCGGGGCGGCCACTCGGCAGGGGGTTGGATGCCGTTGTAGAGGGTTGCCTCGGTCATCGGTCAGTGGCGAAGCGGCGGAGGACGTTGCCGGTGACACGGGAGACGGTGTTGTCGTAGTT
>VXPS01000418.1:1979-23129 GCA_009839425.1 Chloroflexota bacterium | reverse complement strand
CATCTGGACAATCGCTACCGACGTCGACAAAACCGCGCGCTTCTACCGCGACGTGCTCGGCCTCCCCGCCACCGGCATCCAGGACGACGACTGGCGCGAGTTCCAGGCCGGCGAAACCACCCTGGCCGTCACCCCGGCCCACGTCGGCCTGCACCCACCCCGGGTCCTCATGGCCCTGGCCGTCGACGACGTGGATGCCGCCCTTCAGGAAGCCCGCGAAGCCGGCGCCACGGTGCTCCACGAAACCCGCGACACCCCCGCCTGCCTCAACGCCATGATCGCCGACCCCGACGGCAACCCCATCTGGCTCCACCAGCGCCACGACGGCACCGCTGGCTAGCCTCCCCTCTGCGCATCTCGGGAACCCAATGTTGGCAGTTGCCGGCTCACCGCCGCACGCCTGACCGGAGTACCCCGTTGTCCCTGCAGACCATCTGGCCCCTCATCTGGGTCACCGACATGCAGCGCTCGCTTGCCTTCTACCGCGACGGCCTGGGATTCGAGCTGGTCGCCTCCTGGGAACTCCCGCAAGGCATCGCCTGGTGCCGGCTCAAGCGCGGACCCGTCAGCCTCATGCTCCAGGGAGCCCCCGGCGACGTGCCGCCCCCTGTCGAAGGCCAGGCCGCCGAACTCTTCATCGTCTGCGACGACGCCCGCGCCCTCCACGCCGAATTCGTCGCCCGCGGCATCCAGGCCACCGAACCCGAACGCATGGAATACGACATGCTCCAATTCCGAGTCAACGACCCCGACGGCTACCCCATCTGGTTCGAAAACCCGGTGTGACCGTCGTCCAGCGCGCACGTCCCACTGTCTGTTGGTCGGCATTCGCCTGAAGCCTGTCTATACAGTTGATATACAATGGGCTCGTGGGTCAGGAATGTATCGAGCTTCAAAGGGCTATCCGCGTGGCTCAGGTAAACCTCAGGGTCAGAGACGAGCGCTTGGCGCTGATTGACCGAGGTGCCGCGATTCGCGGTGTTACGCGAACGGAGTTCGTCCTTCAAGCAAGTGAAGCCGCGGCCCTCGAAGCGTTGAACGAGCGCCCCGTCATTGTTCTCGACGACGAAGCGTACGACGATTTCTTGGCTGCGCTTGACGCGCCGGACAAACCGAGTGCCCGCTTGCGCGAGCTGGCTGCGCGCCGGCCACCGTGGGAGCGCTAACCGCCCCAACGTCCATCCACGGACACCACGACCTCTCGCGCTTCGACTGTGGCGTGGACAGTCTCAACTCATGGCTACGTAGCAAGGCCCGCCTCAACGAGACTCGAGGCGGCGCGCGTACGTACGTGGTCTGCGACGGCAATGCGGTAGTTGCCTTCTACAGCCTTGCGGCCACTTCGATCGAGCGGCGTCGCGTCTCGTCCCGGGTCGGTCGAAACATGCCCAATCCGATTCCCGCGATCCTGTTAGGGCAGCTCGCCGTTGACACGAACTATCAGGGTCGGGGGCTCGGCTCACACTTGATCGTCGATGCAGCCAATCGGGTACTGGCCGCGGCCGATCTCATCGGTGCGCGCGCGGTCATAGTCCAGGCGCTTGACGAGCGCGCGCGGGCGTTCTACGAGTCTGTTGGCTTCCGGCAGTTTTCCGACCGCGAACCCCTGATGCTGCTCGCTCGGCTCTCCGAACTCAAGACCGCGCTGCAGTCCTAGCGCATCAACAGGAGGCAAGATCTCGCCGCCTTTGCGCCGAATCCTGCCTGCCGGTACAACGTCCCCCCTGACGGGGCGGCCGCCTGTTAGAGTCGCAGTCCGCCAGGGGGGACGTTGTCCGTCGGGGTTTCGGGAGACTCCTACGGCGTCTCCGACTCCCCGTGCTCGCAGTTGAACTGCCACGTAATCCCGAACTTGTCCGTGCACGCCCCGAAATAGGCGCCCCAGAACATGTCCGCCGGCGCCATTTGCACCGTGCCGCCCTCCGAGATCTTGGCGAAGAACTCGTCGGTCTGCTCCCGGTTCTCGGTCGTATAGGAAACCGAGAAGTTCGTGCCCGTCACGTGCGGCGCGCCGAACCCGGGCATCACGTCGCTGCCCATCAGCACGCTCGACCCGATCGGGTACGACACGTGCATGATCTGGTCCTTCGCCTCCTCCGGTACGCCCATGTCCGGCGGGCCATCCCCGAACGTCTGTACGATCGCAAAGTCCCCGCCAAAAACCGACCGGTAGAACTCAAACGCTTCGCGGCAGTTGCCGTCAAAGTTCAGATAGATGCTCAGCGACATCCGTGTCTCCCTTGAGCTAGCCGGCTCCCAACTGCGGCGCCCGCCCGTATCGCATTGATACGAACCACGGCTGACACTGCCGGACCGAGATGAACAATTCTAGCCGCGGGTCACTTCGCTCAGGCGAACTCAATACTCGGAGGCCGGTCACCATCGGTCCCAGAGTCGCCACGCCGCGGCATTGTGGGTGCGCGGTCCGCAACCACTTCTAAGGCTTCAGCCATCGCCCAGCGGCCTCCGTGAACGCCAGGCAGATTGCATCGAAGCCGCTGAAGGCAATCGAGCTCGGATCCTCCCGTGCGAAGGTCGGTCCGCCATGGGCCAAGAGGCCGTCACCCGTACGTCGGAAACGCAAGCTCCAGGCCGTGGGTCGCGGCAATCTCCAGGATGGTCTGGTGGATACGGCCGTTGGTAAAGATGCAGCGTCGGCTGGCGGAGGTCGTGGGCTCGCCTCTCACGTTGGTGACCTGACCACCGGCTCGCTGCACCAGAAGCCCCGCGCCCGCATGGTCCCACCACTTGACACTGCTAAACATCGCACCGTCGTAGCGTCCCGCCGCCACCCAGGCAGTCTCTAGCGCCGCAGAGCCGGTCAGGCGCACGCGGTGAAACGTACGGGCCGCCTCCGCCAGCGCGGCGTTAAAGCGTTGGTCGTCCTCCGCGCTGACTCCCCGCTGAGCCCACGCCACGGTGCTCTCTGACGGATCGGTCCGCCCGGTCACGCTGATCTCTCGGCCGTTGAGCCGGGCCGGACCGTCGGCGGCCGCCGTAAACATCTCGTCGCGCACCGGATCGTAGATCGCGGCAACATCGGGCCGCGCCTCGCGGGTGTGGGCAACGCTCACGCAGAACTGCGGCTGCCCGCGCGAGTAATTGTCCGTGCCGTCCAGCGGATCGATCACCCAGACATCGGGTCCGTGGATTTCCGCTTCGTCGGGAAACTCCTCCGAATAGACCGTGTGCCCTGGAACCCGCTCGGCCAGCACCTCGCGAATGGCACGGTCGGCCGCAAAGTCGGCGTCCGTCACTACCGTTCGTTCGCCCTGCCAGGTCTTCCACTGGACGCCCAGCAGGTCCGACTCAAAGGTCCGCAGTAACTCGGCTCCGGCGGCACGAGCCGCCGCTTCGGCAACCGCCAGCAGCCCGGCCCGGTCATTCGGGCCTGTCATGCTCAGGCCGTGGTCGGCATTTCGGCCAACGCCTTGCGCAGGCCCTGCGTCCAGCCACGCACGTTACGACGAAGGCTGAATTTCACGAAGAAACTCAGCGGACCCAGCGTGCGGGGGCCGGATGCGGTTTGCCGGATCCGCACACCCGTGCCGCCTTCGACTGGCCGCAATTCGATCGACATACCGCGAGTCAGTCCGGCCTTGCTTCCGGCCCATGCGGCCGAGTGGCCGAGGTCGACGTCGGTGATGGTGTAAATGAACGTCATTCGCTCGCGCCCGGTCTTCTGGCGGAACCGGAAACCTGGCGTCCAATTCCCGGCGGTGAGCCGCTCGGCGTCCTCGATGGTGGCATTCCACTTCGACCAGTCGTTGATTGTGCTCACCAGCTGCCAGATCGTGTTGACTGGCGCCATGAGTTCAACGCTCGCGGTTTCCTCAATCACCGACCTCTCCTAACCCCAGCCACGCGAACATCGCGCCTGCGCATCCGGCATCTTACGCCGCTCTACAGGCATATGCCCTGTTGACGCTACGCTACGGCGGTATAGGGCTCCGAGCCGCCCCGAGGAATGCCGATGGACCCGCTGGGATTTGTAGACGCTCACGTACGCGATCTGCGCGAGCGCGGCCTCTTCCGGCAATTGCCGGTCTTGCAGTCACCGCAGGGTCCGCGCATCCGTATCGGCGGCCGTGAACTCATCAACATGTCGTCGAACGACTACCTCGGCTTGGCCAACGATGCGGCCTTGCGTGAGGCAGCCATGGCCGGCGCCGAAACCTGGGGCGGCGGCGCGGGCGCGGTCCGAACGATCGCCGGCACGCTGGATGTCCATCAAGCCCTCGAATCCGAAATCGCCGCCTGGAAAGGCGTGGAAGCCACCCTGGTGTTCCAATCCGGTTTCGCGGGCAACCTGGGCACCATTCCGGCCCTCGTCGGCCGCGGAGACGTAATCCTCAGCGATGAACTGAATCACGCCAGCATCATCGACGGCTGCCGGCTCAGTCGCGCGGAGATCCGCCGCTTCGCTCATGCCGACGCCGACTCGCTCCGGGAGCAGTTGGCCGCCTGCGCGCCGGATCAGCGCAAGCTGGTGGTGACGGACGGCGTCTTCAGCATGGATGGCGATATCGCGCCACTGCCCGACATCTGCGACGCGGCCGAGGCGTTCGGCGCCATGGTGATGGTCGACGATGCGCACGGCAGTGGAGTTCTTGGCCGCGGTGGCCGCGGCTCAGTGGATCACTTTGGCCTGCACGGGCGAGTGCAGGTCCAGTTAGGCACCCTCTCAAAAGCCATCGGCTCAATGGGCGGCTACATTGCCGGCAGCCAGGCGCTCCGCGACTACCTGACGCACACGGCCCGGCCTGTCCTGTTTTCCACGTCGCATCCGCCTGCCGTCGTCGAAACCACGCGCGCGGCCATCCGCGTGCTGAGCCGGGAATCCGATCGCGTCGAGAAGCTGTGGGACAACGCCCGGTTCTTTAAGCAGGGGCTGTCCGACTTGGGCATGGACCTTGGGCGCAGCGCCACGCCGATCACACCTGTGATCGTGGGCGAGGCCGAACGCGCCCACGCCCTGAGTGACCGTCTGCGGCAACGCGGCGTCTTCATTCAGAGCGTGGCCTTTCCAACCGTTGCTCGAGACGCCGCTCGGGTTCGCGCAATGGTCAGCGCGGCCCACAGCCGATACGACCTGGCGCAGGCCATCGACGCATTCGGCGAGGCGATGCGCGGTCTCTGACCCACCGCAATGCTCGAACGACGGAAGGGCGGTGCTAGCATCGCGGCCCCGTGCTTACCCGGAGCCTGAGGTGTCCGAGTCGCTCGAAGATTTGCGGCGCGACATTGACTCGCTGGACGAGCAGTTGGTCACGCTGCTTGGTCAGCGCGCCAAGCTCGTCCAGGAAATCGGCCACCGCAAGGCGGACACCGGGATTCCGGTCTTCGACCCCGGTCGCGAACGCGACGTGTTGGCACGGGTCACGGCAATCAACCCCGGACCCTATGAGGACGACCACATCCAGGCAATCTACCGCGAGGTCATGGCTGCCTCACGGAGCCTCGAGGAGCCGCCCCGCGTCGGTTACCTGGGCCCGCCCCACACCTTCAGCCACCAGGCCGCGCAACAGTACTTCGGACGCCTTGCGGATCTGACGCCGCTTGGCTCGTTCAGAGACATCTTCGACTTCGTTGATCGCTCCCCGCGCGTCTCCGGAGTGGTCCCCATTGAGAACACGACCAGCGGCACGATTGGCGAAACGCTGGATCTCTTTGTCACCCGTACGGTATTCATTCAGGCCGAAATCCAACTTCCTGTATCCCACAACCTGCTGGCGACCAGTGGTTCAACCGACTGGGCCTGCGTCTACTCGCACCCGCACGCCATCGCCCAGTGCCGCGGCTGGATCGAGCGGCATCTCGGCACCACGCCAATCATGGAAGTGGCCAGCACCGCCGAAGCCGCCCGGCGCACGGCCGATGAACCGCACACCGCTGCGATTGGACCGCTCAGCGCAGCGGAGGCCTTCGGCCTGGAGGTCTTGCAACAGGACATCCAGGACATTGCCTCAAACCGGACCCGCTTTTACGTAATCGGCGACAAGCCCGCCGCGCGTACAGGCCGCGACAAAATGGCCCTCATGGTGGCCGTGCATGACCGCGTAGGCGCGCTGCACGACGTGCTGAGTTGCCTTCGCGACCACGATCTGAATCTGAGTTTCATCCAGTCCCGTCCCTCGCGGCTCAAGCCTGATGACTACATCTTCTTTCTGGAGATGATGGGGCACCCGGACGAGGAAGCCGTTCAGCAAGCGCTGCGCGTGCTGGGCGAGTCAACCGTGCTCACGCGCGTCCTTGGCGCCTGGCCGTTGAGCAACTAGGCGTCGGGTCAGACGCCCTCACCGCAACCGCGCGGCTTCAATGGCCGAGCGCATTGCCTGGACCTTGGATCGCACCGCCCGGGCGTAGTCCGGGCCACTGCCTGCCCAAAGTGCGGAACGCCCCGCGTTTACCACAACGCCCGCGGGCTCCGGGCCGTAACCGGCCTGCACCGTCGCCTCCAGCGCCCCACCCTGGGCCCCCACGCCGGGCGCCAGAATTGGCATGCCGGGCGTCACATCGCGGACGGTGGCTACGTCGTCTGGTCGTGTCGCGCCAACTACCACGCCCAGGTTTTCCAGCTCGTTCCATTCAGCCAGTCGCCGAGCGAGCCGCAGGTATACCGGCTCGCCGTCAACCGTCTGCAGACCCTGCAATTCGTCCGCACCCGGATTGCTGCTGCGCAACCACGCAAACGCGCCACGCTCCGGGCGTTCGATCAGTGGCTGGGTAGCGTCGCGACCGCCCCAGGGATTGAACGTTGTGGCATCAGCCTCGAGATAGTCGAAGAGGAAGCTGGCGTAGCGCTCGGTCGAGTCGGCGACGTCGCCAACCTTGTTGTCCGCGATCAGCAGCGCCCGCTCACCTATGACGTCACGCACGTCTCGCAGCAACTGCAAGCCGTCCGGTCCCAGCGCCAAGTAAAAGGCCACATTCGGCTTGAACGCCAGCACAACGTCGGCGCAGGCATCCACGATCTCGACCAGAAACTCGCGGGCACCATCCACCGACCGAGGCAAGCCCTCAGGCAAGCGTTGCAAGTCCAGGTCCAGACCCAAGCAAACCCAAGACCGCTTGCACTCGGCCTCACGCCAGAGACGCGCGGCAAAACCCTGGGCAGCTCCATCCGTCCCTGGCTTCACGCAGCCAAACTCCGGACCGCTACCCGCGCCCTTTTGAGACCGAAGCACGCCAGTCCTATACTCGTGCCCGCGCGAAACGCCAATTGGCGCCAGCCGCTGGGGGCAGGCATGGGGCTCTTAGATTTTCTGAAGCGCGAGAAGAAAGTGACGGCCGTCCGCCACACGATCAAGGTGATGCCCCGCGAGACACTTCGAACGATCGCCGAGCGCGAGTACGGCGACCAGGACAAGTGGGAAATCATCTTCAATAAGAACAAGTGGCGGTTCGACGGAGCCGATCCAAACACGATTTATCCGGGCATGGACCTGGATATTCCGGAGGTCGAATCGGACTGACGCCGTAGTCGGGTCTTCGAATCATGAGGTGCCGAAGGTCGGGATCGAACCGACACGAGGGATGAACCTCACTGGTTTTTGAGACCAGCGCGTCTACCAGTTCCGCCACTTCGGCCATGGCAGGAGTGGAGGGACTCGAACCCCCGACCTACGGTTTTGGAGACCGTTGCTCTTCCAGCTGAGCTACACTCCTCGGCTCCTCGTACGCTAGCACAGGGGATCTGCCCATTCCCCGTGTGACGTGCGTCCCGCGAACCCGCGGACCGGAGTAGTTTGGGCACCTTGATGGCCTCCTCCGGCCTTGCCTATTCCTGATGCCAGACGCGCTAGCGGATCGCACCTTTCGAGCCGTCGAGACATCTACCTGGCCTGACTTCGAGCGCTTCTTTTCGTCACGCGGCTCGCCCCACTATTGCTGGTGCCAGGTGTACAGAGCGACACGCGGCAGAGCCCGGCAGGCTGACCGCACCGAGCTAAAGGCCGCGATGTGTGAACGGATTCACAAGGGGATGCAAGTAGGAGTCCTGGCCTATGCCGGCGACGAACCGATCGGCTGGTGCTCGATCGGACCGCGACCAACGTTTCCGCGACTGAGGACGACAACCGTCAGCGGCGCGGCCGATCCGGACGATTCGTCGGTCTGGTCGCTGACGTGTTTCTTCGTGCCGCGACGGCTGCGTAAGTGCGGGCTGGCGACGCGCCTGCTGCAAGCGGCCATTGACCACGCACGCATGCAAGGAGCCGCCGCGGTGGAAGCCTACCCGGTGGACCCGGACTCGCCGGGCTACCGGTTCGGCGGTTTCCGGCCGATGTTCCTGGCTGCCGGCTTCCGGGAGCTCGGTCGCCTCGGCAAGCGACGCTACGTTGCGCGTCTGGAGTTATCGAATAGCCAGGCTGCGACGTAGCCGCCACTCGGGCCGCTTACCTTCGGCGCGGCGTGTACGAGTACAGCGTGCCGATCTGCTCGTAGCCCACCAGGGGATATAGCAACGCCCCGGTGTGGCTCGCGGCCAGCACGGCCAGTCGCGAGCCATACGATCGGTCGTCACGCAGCATCCGGCACATCAGCGCGCGACCAATTCCACGACGCCTGAAGTCGGGATTCACACGCAGGTTTGCGCACCACGTCGCCCCGGCCACTTCGATGCTGCTGACCCAACCCACCGGTTCGCCGTCCGACAGGGCCGCGTACATACGCAACGGCGCGTCCGGCGTGAGGTGTTCGGGAAGAATCTGCCGCCGGCGGACGGCCGTATTCACCTTGTTCGCCAGCGCAGCGTCCAGCAGGCGTACGATCTCGACCGGCGACGCGAACCGAGGAATCCGGCGCAAGTGGTGGACCATGATTGGCTCGGTGAAGCCCAGGCGATGGTCCAGCGCCCGGTAGCCGGCTCGCATCGGCTCGTCGGACTCCCCAACCGCACAGATCGCGCAAACGGCGTACTGGCCGCGTGTATTTCGCCTGACAAACCGCACGGTCTCATCCGGCTCGACTCCGTGCGCGAACCATTCTTCTCTTCGATAGCGCCCGCGCCGACGCGGAGCGTCGCGCGTCACCCACATTCCGTCGACGCGCTCCGCCAGATACGGATGCGTGAAACTACGTGGAACGCAGATCCCTCGGGCGAACACTTCCAGCGCCGTATCCAGAAGGCACACGGCCTCCGCCTCAGTCACGATGGCGCTGCACGTCGTACGGCTTCCTTGGCTCGCCTACCTGCGGACGATAGGCCTCCGCTCGATGCGCCACTCGTACCATCAGGATCACAGGCGTGTCGCCAAGATCTTCGTACACAACGCGATAGTCACCAACGAGGACACATTTGGAAGTCGGCCGCCTGCGCCGACTCCCCTGCTGGCTCCTCGGGCAGGACTCGAACCTGCAACCCTGCGGTTAACAGCCGCACGCTCTACCATTGAGCTACCGAGGATTGGTCTACTGACACAAAGACTCGTGGCGAAGCCGAGCCTGGCCGCACGTCGCCGTCTTTGGGCTAGGCGCCCGCTTCCGACTCGTCTTCGACGCCCATCAGGCTCTTGGCTTTTCGAAACAGGACCGCCAGAACCCCAAGGACGACCGCAAGCACGCCGAGCTTCTTGATCATCTGATGTGCCCGTGGGTAACCGACTGCAAGGAGATACGGCGAGAATAGCAGAGTCCTAGCCGGCACCCGTTCGCCCAACGAGCTGCGGACAATCGCCGCGGCTCCGAGGCTAAACTTGGCCGATCTCCGAGCCCGGTCGCCCGCATGACTGAATTGCAGACGTTTCTCTCGGTAGATGACGCGCTGGAGCGCATCCTGCGCGGCTTCGCCCCGCTGCCGGCGCGGGAGACCCCGTTGGCTGAAGCGCTCGGCTTGGTCGCCGCCGAAGACGTGCTGGCTCGCGACAACGTCCCAGGCTTCGATAACTCGGCATACGACGGCTACGCCGTGCAGGCCGCCGACCTCGCCCGGGCATCCGCAGAGTCGCCGGCACGCCTGCGGGTGGTGGACGAGATCCCCGCCGGCCGGGTCAGTCCGGTGACACTGCAAGCCGGGGAGGCGGCACGCATCATGACCGGCGCTCCCGTGCCCGCTGGCGCCGACGCGGTCGTACCCTTTGAGGACACGGACCGCACCGACTGGGGCCATCTGGGTATCGACCCGCGAAATAACGACACGGACCGCCGTGTGGTGGCCGTGCTCGAGCGGGCCGCTCCAGGAGAAAACGTCCGACCGGCGGGTGGCGACATCAGCACGGGTTCAGTCGTGGTCAAGACCGGCCGTCGTCTCGGGCCCGCCGAAATCGGCGTGCTGGGATCCGTTGGCGTCTCGTCAGTTCGCGCCCATCCCCGCGCCACTGCGGCTATCGTTCCAACCGGCGACGAAATAGTTGAGATCGACGCGGGCATCCGCGCCGGCGAGGTTCGCAACAGCAACGCCTGGGCGCTTGAAGCCGCCACCCGCGCGATCGGGGCCGAACCTCGGCGCCTCCCCATAACTGGCGACACGGTCGAGGCCCTTCAAGCCGCAATGACCAAGGGCTCGGAATCCGATGTCATCGTCACCATCGGCGGCGTGTCCATGGGCGACTTCGACCTAGTCACGAATGTCCTCGGCTCCGAGGGCCGCATGGACTTCTGGCAGATCAATATGCGACCCGGCAAGCCACTGGCCTACGGGCAGGTGCATGGCACGCCCGTCATTGGTCTCCCAGGCAACCCGGTCTCCAGCATGGTCTGCTTCGCGCTCTTCGTCCGGCCAGCCCTGCTGCGCCTGATGGGCCACCGCGACCTCACCCATCCACGCGTCCAGGCGGTGGCCGGCGAAAGCTTTCGCAGCGCCCAGGGCAAGCGCACCTATCTGCGCGTCCAGGTAAGCCGAACGAACGGCGAACTGGTCTGCACCTCGGCCGGCGACCAGAGTTCCTACCGCCTGTCGTCCCTCGTAGCTGGCAACGGCTTGGCCGTCTTGCGCGAAGACCAGACAATCGAACCGGGCGAACCTGTGGACGTGCTGGCCCTGGACTCGCAGGCGCTGCTGCAACTCTGACGGACGCGCGCCGGGCGTTGCTACGATGCACCCCATCGGGCGCGTAGCTCAGCTGGTTAGAGCGCGCGGTTCACATCCGCGAGGTCATAGGTTCGAGTCCTATCGCGCCCACCACAGTCCCGGGCACCGACCAATGCCGCGCTTTTCGTCACAGAGCCGTCTTGGGACGCTGCTTGGTCGGATCGACAAAGGGCACCCGCACGACTTCGGCATCGACGAGCCCGTCCGCCGGCAGTCGCACGTTGACGCTCGTTCCGCGGCTCCAATGCGACCGTGGCATTACGGCCAGCGCGATGTTCGACTGGTGGTTCGGCGACCAGAACGCGCTCGTGACGTAACCCACGGCCTCACCGGAATTCTCATCGCTGACCAAGTAGAAGTCCTCGTTGTACCAGGTCAGCGGCTCGCCGCCGACCCTTAAACCAACCAACCGCTGTGAAACGCCTTTGGCCTTGATTCGGGCCAGGGCCTCTTTGCCGATGAAGTCGCCCTTGGTCAAATCCACTTGCCAGCCAAGTCGGACTTCGAACGGGTTGTTCTCGATGTCCAGGTCCTGGCCGTATGACAGGATCCCGGCCTCGATTCGCCGAATGTGACTGGGAGCAATCACGCGCAGGTTGAACTCTTGCCCCTGCTCCAGGATGTACGGCCACACGCCATCCGCATGCCGCATGGCATCGTGCAAGTAGATCTCAAACCCGATTTCAGCTGAAAAGCCGGTTCGCGAGATCGTGACGGCGTGCCCGTTCAGCGTGTCGTGCATCAGGCCGTAGTACGGAATGTTCCTGATGTGCGACCCGAACAGTTTTTCCATCAGCAGCACCGACTTGGGACCCTGAATCTGGACCGGCGACACGTCAATCTCGTGGATGTCAACGTTGAATTTGGCCATGGCGTTCACGCCCTGCGCCCAGAGCAGCAGGTCGGAGTCGGAAATGCTGAACCAGAACTCGTCGTCGGCCACGCGAAGCAGCACCGGGTCATTGATTACCCCGCCGTACTGGTTGCAGAGAATCACGTAGCGGGCCTGCATCGTCGGGACTCGGCTGTGTACGTCGCGCGTGATCAGCAGGTCCACAAAGTTCGCCGCGTCGGGTCCCTTGATCTGTATCTGCCGCTCGACCGCCACGTCCCACATGCTGACGTGCTCGGTCAGGTACGTGTACTCCTCAAGCAGGCCACCATCCTCGGGCTTGATGTAGGCCCGCGGGTGATACATGTGGTTGTAGGTCGTATAAGCCCAGCAGCCGGCAGCCTTCGACAGGTGCCACCACGGAGATTTTCGAATCCGAGTGGAAATGAGGATCCTGGCGTCGCTGTTCCCACTTTGCCGAAGGTTTATCGGCAGTCGGCGCCGCTTGAGGCCGTCGACTACGAGTGTCTGCGTCATCTGGCGCCCTCCAATGGTTCAGCCATTCCAACATCGCGATCCAGCTGCGCTACTCCCATGTCTGCCGTGGCGTCCGACGTTGTCGGCATCTCGCGAGAATCCGTTTCGACCAACTGGTCACGGCCAGCTTGCATCACACAATCCCCGCATCTTCCGACCTTGCGGATCAACGAGAGGCTCCGGCACAACCGTTGCTGCTAGACGTTCGCCAAAGTAGAGCACCTCGACGCCAGTTCCAGGTGCGGCGTGACTGGTCGGCAGATAGCCATACACGATGCCGCGACCGATCGAGTGGCCATAGTTGGCGCTGGTCACAAAACCCAGCACGCGCCCGCCGTCCATGATCGGCTCCTTGCCCAAAACGACAGTCTCGGGATCATCCAGGGTCATGCAGCACAGCCTTCGAGAAACGCCTTGCGAGCGGATTGACCTGAGCGCACCCCGGCCGATGAACTCGCCCTTCTGCATCCGCACCGCGAAGCCAGTGCCGGCCTCGAATGGATTGAACTCGGTGTGGATGTCGTTGCCCCACAGCCGGTAACCCTTTTCGAGCCGCAGCGAGTCGAAGGCCCCACCGCCCGCAGCGATCACGCCAAGCGACTGGCCCGCCTCCCAGAGCGTGTCCCATAGCCGCAGACCTTGATCGGTGGGTACGTAGATCTCCCAGCCGAGTTCGCCTACGTAAGAGATGCGCAGCGCAAGCGCGGGAACGTCGGCAACCGCGATCCGCCTGGCAGCCATGTACGGAAACTCCGCGTCGGACAAATCGTCAGCGCAGACACGGCCCAGCAGATCGCGCGACCTCGGCCCCCAAAGCCCAATGCAACAGCGTTCGGACGAGACGTCACTCACAGTGACCGAGCCGTCGCTAGGCAGGTGCCTCTGAATCCACTCAAGGTCGTGGAGCCCCATCGCTCCGCCCGTAACAACCATGAAGCGGTGCTGCGCCAGGCGCGTCACCGTGAGGTCACACTTGATTCCACCGCCTGGCGTGAGCATGGCGGTGTAGGTGATCGTCCCTGCCGGCTTGTCCATCCGGTTGGTGGTGAGCCGCTGCAACGCGGCCAGAGAACCAGGGCCAGTAATCTCGAACGTAGCGAAGGGCGTGAGGTCGAACATGGCCACCCGCTCGCGGGTGGCCACGTGTTCTGCGGCGATAATCGGCGACCAGTCGCGTGCTTCCCAGCCGTGTCGATCCGTGCCGGTCACGGTGAGACAGTCGAGCAGACCTTCGTTCGACGCATACCACTCGGGACGCTCCCATCCCGCGCTCTCGAAGAAAACCGCACCCAACTCCCGCTGCCGCGAATGGAACGGCGACAGCCGCAGATTTCGTGGTTCGGCTATCTGTTGGCGCGGGTGGATGATGTCGTAAACCTCGCGGTACTGCTGCGCGGCGCGCACCCGAACATAGGAGCGGTCGTAGTTGTGCGCGTGGAAGCGCCGGATGTCGCACTCCCGGAGATCGCTGGACGGCTCGCCGCTCACGATCCACTCGGCCACGGCCTTGCCCACGCCACCGGCGTGCGTGATCCAAACCGCCTGCGCCGACCAGAAGCCGCGAACCTGCGGCGACTCACCGAGCACCGGAAACCCGTCGGTGGTGAACGAAAAAATGCCGTTCAACGTGCGCGTCAAACCGACGCCCTTGAGACAGGGCATCAACTCGCCTGCCGCTACCCGCGCCTTCTCAAAGTGCTTCGGCTCGAACGACAGCTCCGCCGGCGCGATCGGCGCTTCGTCATAGTCGAGAAGATCAGCTGCTTCGACCAACAGCGGCTCGTGCCGGTACGAGCCGATCCCGTAGCAGTCGCCCTCTTGCCGGAAGTACATCGCCTCGTCCTGGTGGCGCACCAGAGGCTGCGAGATCTCCTCGGTTGCCCCGGCCAGTTCATCGAGCGGCGTCGTCACCGCATAAAGGTGCTGCATCGGCGACAGCGGTATCGGCACTCCGGCCATGCCGCCAACCGTCGGCGCCCAGATGCCGGCGGCCGCGACCACCAGATCAGTCTGAATGTCGCCGGCAGTCGTCTGGACTCCGCGTATCTGACCTCGCGTGATATCGAAGCCCGTTACCTTCACCCTGCCGTAGAACTTCGCGCCGTCACGCTCAGCCTCCCGCGCCATGGCTTCGGCCGGCCTGGTCGCCCTCGTATGGGCGTCGGACGGTACGTATAGGGCGCCCAAGATTCGATCGGAAAGCAGTGGAACCAGGTCCCGGGCTTCGCGAGGACTGAGCAAGTGGGCCTCGACGCCCCAGCTCAAGCCGTATCCGGCCTTACGTCGTAGGTCGACAAGCCGCTCCGGCGTCCAGGCAACTTCCAGGCTGCCCACGGTCTTGGCGCAGGGCAGTCCATCTAGTTCCAGCTGGGTCCACAGATCCACGCTGTAACGTGCGAATCCCGTCATCGTCTTTGACGGATTCACCTGGAACACGAGCCCTGGGGCGTGAGACGTCGAGCCGCCGGTTTCGAACAGCGGTCCCTGCTCGACCACCACGATGTCGCGCCAACCGAGCCTCGTCAGGTGATAGGCGACGCTACATCCGACGATTCCCGCGCCGATGACAACAACTCGGGCGTGCCTTGGAACCGTGCTTGCGGACATTCCTGAATTTCCCCCGTATCAATCATGAATGATGATGGCCGAGTCGATCTACCCCGTTGTCTTCATGTCTTCAATTGGAAATAAGCGACCGAACCACCTCCACGACTCGCACGGCATCCACCCCTAACGCCACCTTTACGGGACCGTCGCCGTAGCTCGCGACAGTTTGACCTCGTTCCTCCCCATCGGTTTCCACGGCTACCTGCGCGCGTCGATGGGTCAAGAGTTCAGGCTCGATGGCGGCGGCCACGGCCAGCGGATCGTGCAGGTAGAACTCCTGCACGTCAGGTCGCTCTCGAAAACTGTTTGACAGGATGCGGTTAGCCAATAGGGCCGCTCTGGACGTGCCCTCGAACCACCGCGGGCCGCCGTCGCGGTGCAGGGCCGTCTTGTGCGTCACGTCCAGCCCGATGAGCGTGACCGGCACCCCGGACGCGAATACGTCGTTCGCGGACCATGGATCCTCGTAGATGTTGAACTCGGCGTGGGGCGTGACGTTGCCGGAAACCTCAACAGCCCCGCCCATGACGAGAATCTCAGAGATGGCCTGCGCGACGTCCGGTCGCCCGTCCAGCGCCGCGGCCACGTTTGTCAGCGGCCCGAGCGCTATGACGGCTGTCCGTCCCGGCGCCGCAAGGGCGCGGTCGCGCAAGAACTCTACTGCGTCCGCTCGATGAGGCGCTATCGACGCGGCGGGCAGATCAACGCCAAGCCCGCCCGCGCCGTGAATGTGGTAGGCGTGGCTAAACGATCCGTGCGCCGGTCGCTCGGCGCCAACGGCGACCGGCACGTCGCGCCCGACAGCCAAATGGTCGACCAGCCGCAGTGCGTTGTCCGTCGTGTCCGCCAGCGTCGCGTTGCCGCCAACAGTCGTGATGCCCTCAATGCGTAAGTCGGGACTGTTCAACGCCATTAGCAGCGCCAGGGCATCGTCGGTGCCGGGGTCGGTGTCGATGACGACCCTTTGCATGTGATTCATGCTCGCCTGGGTGATGCGCCTCCCACACTTCTACCCTAGCTTCCCTGGGAAGTGGCTTGGCTGCGAAACCGGCGCATCGGCTGCTGGATCCCCTGGCAACTCCCAGACCCGGCAGTGCGGAGAAGGCGGCACAGTAGGCTTACCCTGGACCCCCGAGCAGCAAACAGCGCGACGATCCGGTGGCACAACTGTGAACGACTCGATCATTCTCGGAGTTGCCGCGGCGGCCGTGGGAGCCGTGCTTGCTGCGGCCGCCGGTCTCTGGATCGGTCGCCAAATGGGAAGGCACCAATCCAGCAACGACGACTCATCGGGACGCATGGCCCGCGACCTGATGGTCGTCAGCGACCTGCTGGCCGACCGGCTGGCCAAGATCTGGCAAGCGGGCGACGGCCCGGCACCCGGAGTCGGCGACAGTGACGCCATCTACCACCACGTCCGCGAATCGACGGAGACGATCCTCAAGCAGGCCGGCGCGTCGCCCAAGACCGCCCTGGCCGTTGGTGCGTTGACGGCCAAACATGTAAGGCCAGGGCCGATCGCGGGCGCTGACGGCGAACAGCCCCGACCCGGCCCGTCGCGCTGGTCCGGCGGCCGACCGTCAGCCCGGCCCAATCCCACGCAGCCAACCGGAGAGACCGAATCCCCGCCTAGTCGGTGACTTCAACCTCGTACTGGGCAATGGCGTCTTCGTTCACGCCCACGCCCAGCCCAGGACGCGTGGGCACAGGCAGATTGCCTTCGGCATCAATCCGCAGCGGCTCATCCACGATTCCGCCGAGTTGCTGGTAGTGCTCCACCGTGCGATACGGCTCGTCGAGGATGAACTCCACGTACGGGCAGTTCGGAATACACACGCTCAACTGCATGTGCGCGGCGATGCCCAGACCGGTTACCCCGTGATGGGGCACGAAGAGCTTGCCGGCAAACTCCGCCGCCGCCGCGATCTTGATGAACTGCGACAGGGCCTCACAGCTCGTGGCCGTGTCCGGCTGCAGGATGTCGTAGGCGCCCACCCGGATCATCTCGACGAAGTCCGCCATGCCGATGTTGCCCTCGCCACCGGCAATCGCAATGTCGGTTTCCGCCGTTAGGCGCGCGATGGTTGCGAAGTCGTCCCGAGGCAGCGGCTCCTCCAGCCAGTACACGTCCAACTGCTCCAGTTCACGTGCTTCCGCCAGGGCGCGATCGAAGTCCCAGGCCGGGCGGTGGTCGCTGGATGACCCGCCCGCCAGGTTGGCGTCCACCATGATCACCATGCGGTCGCCCACGGCGTCCCGCACCGCCGATACCAGCGCGATGTCCTCGGCCAGCGTTGGAAACGCCGTCCGAAGCTTGATGGCCGTGAATCCTTGCTCCAGGTAGGCCAGCGCGTCCTCCGCCCGCTGTTCCGGCGTGGCCGCAACAATGGTGCTGGCGTAGGCCTGCACCCGCGTGTCGCGATTGCCCCACAACCGATGCAAGGGCTGTCCCGCCGCTTTGCCGATGATGTCGCAGAGCGCCATGTCGACGAGGAACGTTCCGGCCCGCCGCATCACCTCGGCCTGCCGCGCCAACGCGTACACGTCCTGGCCGATGAGCTGGGGCGCCACCACGTCACGATTCGTGATCCCGCTTTGCGGGTCGCCAATGCCCCAGCCGGTCAGCCCCTCATCCGTCTCCACCTTCACGATCACCGCCCCGCGCGAATACTCAACCCGGTCCGGCGGTCCCCAGGCACTCACATACGGATGCAGATGCGGGACATCGACCTGGCGAACGGTGATGTTGGCGATCTTCATGGACACACCTTTGCGACTGGCGGCGAGCGCCGCACCTGGAGTGTTCTTCCCGCAATTACCTAGTCGCGCAAGTGCTTCAGCGCCTCGAACTCCGCCATGCCGCCCAGTGCGATGTAGCCCTTGTCGCTGCCGGCGCTGATGAAGGTGCAGCCGGCGGCAGCCCATTTCTCGACCTGTTCGACGCTGCCGGCGGCGATGCCGGGGGCTTTGCCGTGCTTCTGGCAGGCTTCGATCATGCGCATCACGGCCTCGTCGTGCTCGGCCGAGTCACGGGCGAAGCCTATGGAGTTCGCCAGGTCGGCGGGGCCCAGCCAGCAGCCGTCGATGCCGTCCACGGCCATGATGTCGTCGGCGTTTTCAATGGCTTCCTTCGACTCCAGTTGGATTGCCACGAAGGCCTGATCGTTGAAGCTATCGATGTAGTCCGGTCCGTAAACGCTGGCGCCGCCCGCGCCGTTGGAGCGGCCGCCGGCCGGCGGGAAGCGCGAGGCAAACGCCGCCGCCTCGGCCTGCTCGACCGTATCGACCATCGGCACGATGATGCCGAGGGCGCCTTCGTCCAGCAGCCGACCGATCTCGTCGTACCGGTTGACGAGCGCGCGGGCCACGGGGATCGAGCCGCCGGCGCGTACGGCCATGAACGCCAGCATTGAAGAGTAGCGGTCCCAGGTGCCGTGCTGATTGTCGATCAGCACCCAGTCGAAGCCCATGCTCGCCAACATCTCCGCAGGGAATGGAACACCGAGGCCGCAGCCGGCCCCGAGTGCAACCTTGCCCTGCTCCATTCGCTGCTTTGCCGTGTTGGTAATCACGAAGTTGCCTTCCATTCCCGACGAGGCACTGTGCCGGATATGACGCTAGGCGGCAGCGGCAGCTTCGTCAATCGCCGCGGCCGCTACGGCATTGGACGATGATCGCGGCCAAGGCGCCGGAGGCTGCTCAGCCCCGCTTGACCCCGATACCGACGCCGTCGCCGACTTGCACGATGGTCGAGTCCAGCTGCGGGTGATCCAGGAACGATCGATTGAACAACCGGATGATCCGGGTCCATTGGTGCGGACGGTTCGGATCGTCAGTTTCCATGGCCGCCTGACCGCCCCAGAGCAGATTGTCGACGCAGACGACGCCGCCCGGACGCAACCGCTCCACGACCGCCTCCAGGTAGGCCGGATAGTCGTCCTTGTTTGCGTCGATGTAGGCGAAGTCGAACGGTCCGGGAAGGTCTGCCAGCAGGTCCAGCGCCGCGCCGCAGCGCAACTCAACCTTATCGGCCACCCGTTCGTGCGTGAGGTGCTCGCGGGCGCGCTCGAGGATCTCGCCATCGATGTCCAGGCAGATCAAGCGGCCGTCGCGCGGCAGCGCGCCGGCGATCCAGGTGGCCGAGTAGCCGAGGTTCGTGCCGATTTCCAGCGCCGTTCGGGCGCCACAGGCACGCACTAGCGTTGCCAGCAGCCGCGCCGACTCGCGTTCCGTAATTGGCTCGCGATCCCGTTGGGCCTCTCGCTCGATTCGAGCCTGGGCCCCGCTGATCGCGGGATGAACGTCTTGCAGATAGGCCCAGTCGCGCGCTGGGCGGTCAGGGTCCTGGTGTCGGCGGGCGGGCATCAGCGGCTCAGTCCCACGGGTCGCGGCCGTCGGACGACTTCGGCCAGCGGGAGACGACGACTTTCGGGTCGGTGAAGAACCGCACGGCATCACCGGCCTGTCCGTGCAGGTCGCCAAAGAACGACGCCTTGCGCCCGGCAAACGGGAAGAACGCCATCGGAGCGGCGACTCCGACATTCACGCCCACGTTCCCGATGTTGACACCGGACACGAACTCGCGCGCGGCAGGCCCGCTGCTGGTGTAGATCGAGGCCGCGTTGCCGAAGGGGCTGGCGTCAATCATGTCCATCGCTTCCTGCAGGGTTCCGACCCGCTGCAGGCTGACCACCGGGCCAAAGACCTCTTCCTGCGAAATCCGCATGTCGGGGGTGACCTCATCGACGACCGTCGGACCGACCCAGTAGCCGTTGGGCAGCCCTTCGGCGGTCATGCCGCGGCCGTCAGCCACCAGCCGCGCGCCCGCGGAGGCCGCGTCGTCGATCGTGGCCAGGATGCGCTCGCGCGAGTCCTGCGAAATAACCGGTCCCATCCCGACGTCCGGATCGAGCCCATCGCCCAGGCGCAACGCCTGCGCCGCGCCCTTGAGCCGGTCGCTAAATTCGGAGTAGACGTCATTCGCCGCCACCACCACGGAACCCGCCAGGCAGCGCTGGCCGGCACAGCCGAATGTGGAACCCATCAGGTTGGGAATGGCCGCGTCCAGGTTGGCGTCCGGCAGAATGACCAGGTGGTTCTTGGCCCCGCCCTGCGCCTGCACCCGCTTGCCGTGCTGAGCCGCTAGCTCGTAGATGCGCCGCGCCACCGGCGTGGTTCCAACGAACGAAACGCCCTGCACGCGCGGGTCTGCGATAAGGGCTTCGGCCGTCTCCGCGCCGCCGTGCACGAGGTTGATGACGCCCGCCGGGAATCCGGCCTGCGCGATCAGGTCCATCATCCGCGCCTGGCTGATCGGAGTCTGCGGCGACGGCTTGATGACGTACGTGTTGCCGGTGGCCAGCGCGTAGGGCGCGAACCAGAACGGCACCATGGACGGGAAGTTGAAGGGGCCGATCTGGACGAATACGCCCATCGGCTCGCGGATCGACGTCTCATCGATTCCCTCGGCGATGTCGGCCGAGAAGTCGCCCATCTGGAGCGTCGGAATGCCGGCTGCAACCTCGATGTTCTCGAGAGTCCGGATCAGCTCGCCGCGCGCTTCTTCAAGCGTCTTGCCGTTTTCGATGGTGATGGTTCGCGACAGATCCTCGAACTGCTCCTCGACGAGGTGATGCAGCCGGAAGAGCAGGCGTCCGCGCTCTACGGCCGGCGTAGCCCGCCAGCTGGCGAACGCATCGTGGGCGGCCCCCACGGCATCCGCCACATCCGCGTTTGACGACGTTGACGCCTCGGCCACCACGCCGCCCGAGGCGGGATTGGTCACCTCCGCGGCATCCGTGCCGCGCGGCGCCGTCCATTCCCCCGCGATCCAGTTTTGGAGCGTCTCTACCTCCGCAGCCATGTCGCGGACCTCCTTGCCTTTTGCCTCGCGCGACGATACGACACCAGCCCTACCGCGCGTAGACTGTCGCGCTTTCCCGATGGCGAAACCCCATGGTCGCACTCGCAGTTTCGACCCGCGATCCAGCTATGGCCATTGGCCAACCGATCGAGGCCCTGGACACGCCGGCCCTGGTTCTGGACCTGGACGTCGTGGACTCCAACATCGCCCGCACCGTCGAGATCGCCCAGGCCGCCGGCGCCCGGCTGCGACCGCACATCAAGACCCACCGCATGCTGGCGG
>VXPS01000418.1:0-1969 GCA_009839425.1 Chloroflexota bacterium | reverse complement strand
CGGTGGCGCGGCTCAAAATCGACTCGGGCGCCCAGGGCATCTGCTGCGCCAAGACCGGTGAGGCCGAGGTCTTCGCCGACGGCGGAATCGACGACATCTTCATCGCTAACCAGGTCGTGGGAACAGCCAAGATGCGCCGGCTGCGGGCGCTGGCCGAGCGCGTCCGGCTCGCCGTGGGCGTCGATCACCCCGAACAGATCGACTTGCTTAGCCAGGCCTTCAGCGGGGCCGATCCCCTGGACATCAGCATCGAGATCGACGTGGGTCAGCGCCGAACCGGCGTCGTCGAGCCGCACGAAGCCGTTGACCTGGCCCAACGAGTGCTTGATGCACCCGGTCTGGCCCTGCGCGGCGTCTACACCCACGAAGGCCACGACTATGCCGCGCGGGACGACGCGGACCTGGCCGTGATTGCCGACCAGGCTCAGCGCCAGATGCTCGAGGCCGCGCAGGCCATCCGGGACGGCACCGGCGCGCCCTGCGAAGTCAGCATGGGATCGACGCCGTCGCTCTTCGCTCGCAAGTTCCACTCGGGCATTGACGAGCTCCGGCCGGGAACCGCCGTCTTCAACGACGGCTCGCACGCCAATTTCCTGGGTCACAACGACTGGTGCGCGGCCACCGTGCTGGCCACCGTGGTCAACCGCCCGGCGCCCGATCGCGTGGTGGTTGACGCAGGCGCCAAGGCCCTCACGTCGGACCGACGAGGACCGAGCATCCTGGAGAACAGCGGATTCGGGATGGTCGTCGGCCGACCGGACGCCACCATCGTGAGCCTGTCGGACGAGCACGGCGTGCTGTCCGTGCGGGACGCCGGCGCCTACGCGATCGGCGAGGTAATCCAGATCATTCCCAACCACATCTGTCCCTGCGTGAATCTCTACGACCATGCCTTCGTCGCCCGTGAAGGCATCGTCGAGGACGTCTGGGAAGTCTCGGCGCGCGGGCAGAGCCAGTAAGCCGGGCGAATCGACCCAAAGGGAAACTTGAACGCCATGGGAGCCCTTGACGGTCAGGCCGCACTTGTCACCGGCGGCGGCAGCGGGATCGGCCGCGCGGCCGCCCTGGCGCTGGCGGGAGATGGCGCCTCGGTGGCCCTGGTAGGTCGTCGCACCCACTTGCTTGAGGAGACTGCTCAGCTGATCGAAGGCTCGGTCGGCGCCAGCGCATTGGTCCTGCCCGCCGACCTCGGCGATGCGGATGCCGCCCGCGACGCTGTCGCCAAAACCGAGTCCGCCTTCGGTCGCCTGGACATCCTGGTCAACAACGCCGGGGCCAATACCGCCGCTCGCAGCGTCGGCACGACCAGCGCGGACGATATCGACACGCTGACGCGCATCAATGTGACCGGGCCACTCACGCTGACCCAGGCAGCGCTGCCGGGGATTCTGGAACGCGGCGGCGGGGTGATCGTCACGGTGGCGTCGTACTCGGTCCTGAGCCCCGGGCCACCCGGCGGGACGGCCTACAGCGTTACCAAGGCGGCGGTCGTGGCGTTGATGAAGGCGATTAACGTCGAGTACCGCAACCGCGGCGTGCGGGCCTGCACCATCTATCCCGGCGAAGTGGACACCAAGATGCTGGACGCCCGCCCGCTCGTGCCCGGCGCCGAGGCCCGCGCGACCATGATGCACGCCGACGACATGGCCCAGATCATCCTGCTCTGCGCCCGCATGCCGGCCCGAACCCTGATCGAAGACATCTACGTGCGCCCCACCCATCTGCGCAACATGCAGCCCGACATCGCCGCCGCGATGGAGTTCTAGCCGAGGCCTGAAGCTCTCAGCCTCAGTCGGCGCGAAACTCCGGTCGCAGGTGGTTTTGAGATGCAGGCAGGCGGTAGCACCGTAGCCGGCAGTCGCGGGGATTTGACGAGGCTGGGAGCGGGTAGCCAAGGGTCGGAAATCGGTGGGGGTGAAGGGGGAGCGGTCGCGCGCCGGCCCGAACCCCCGCGGTCGCGTATACACAA
>VXPS01000265.1:13705-23660 GCA_009839425.1 Chloroflexota bacterium | reverse complement strand
CGAAACTGCCGAACGCCAGACGAAAATCATCAAAACTTCAGAATCAGGACACTAGTACTACAGTTGCGCAATTAAAGAGTTAGTGCTTCATTCTGGCTGTTTGGTTATCGGACGAGGTCGGAATGAGCGTATCGGATTGGTCTGGTTCACTTCTGGAGTGGGAGCGAGAGCTTGGCGCATGGAAGGCGCGCCTGGATCCGGTGTTCGGTCGCCGTGAGCTTCGGGAGACGGGGCGCGCGTTTCTGGACGGCCTTCTTTCGGGGATCGCTCGCAAGACGGGCTGGATGATGGCGGAACAGGCGGGTCTGTCGCGGCCCTGGCGGATGCAGGCACTTCTGGGCCGGAGCCGCTGGGATGCGGACGCGCTGCGGGACGAAGTGCGACGCTATGCGGTGGAGGCGCTGGGCTGTCCTGACGGCGTTCTTGTCGTCGACGAGACGGGCTTCGTGAAGAAGGGTCGGCACTCGGTCGGCATTGCGCGCCAATATACGGGCACGGCGGGCCGTGTGGAGAACAGCCAGGTCGGCGTGTTTCTGGCCTATGCGGGCCGTCTCGGGCAGGCGCTGATCGACCGGCGCCTTTACCTGCCGCAAGACTGGGCGGCGGACGGCGCGCGCCGCGCCAAAACCCAAGTGCCGGCGGAGGTCGCCTTTGCGACCAAGCCGGCGCTTGCCCGCGAGATGATCGCCGCTGCGCTTGATGCGGATATGCCCTGCGCCTTCGTTCTGGCCGATGCGGTCTACGGGTCGGACAGTCGTCTGCGGCGCATGCTGGAAGGGCGGGGGCAGAGCTATGTGCTGGCGGTGCGCGGCAACCACACTCTGCGTTTCCCCACCGTCGAGGGGTTGATCCAGACCGATCCCGAGACCATCGCCGACGATCTGGAAGACGGGGCCTGGGCGGCTCATGCCGCCGGCGAGGGCAGCAAGGGCCCAAGGCTCTACGACTGGGTGCGGATCGCGCTGTCCGGATACCCCGAAGACGGCCGGGAACGATGGCTGCTGATCCGCCGCTCCCGCAACGACCCCGACAAGCGGGCCTACTATCTGGTCTTCTGCCACGCCGGCACTACGCTCGCCGAACTGGCCGGCGTCGCCGGACTGCGTTGGACCATCGAGGAATGCTTCCAGAGAACGAAGAGCGATCTCGGCCTCGATCATTGCGAGGCCCGCTCCTGGCACGGATGGCACCGCCATATCAGCCTCGTCATGGCCGCTGCCGCCTTCCTCGCCAAACTCGCCGCTGACCTGAGAAATGCCGCATCCAGCAAACGGAACGAAACGAGTCCCGACAGCTCAATCGCCGCCTGACATGGCTCGCAGCCCTCGTTCCCTCGGTCCCCGAAATCCGCACACTGCTTGCCCGCATGATCTTCAAGCCCCCGGACAAAGCCTCAGACATCGTCCAATGGTCCATCTGGCGGCGAAAACACCAAGCCGCAGCTGCCTTCTCTCACTACAAAAAACAACTCCAAAGACAACTGTAGTACTAGAGCGGAATCCGATCATGTTGTTTGGTATCCAGCGGCATTGAAGTAGTTTTTGCATTCTTGGGGTGAGAAGGTGAGGGAGATTTGGCCGATGGTGTTCCAGAGACCGTCGACGGTTCTCTCGGCGTGCCGGGGCCGGACTGGGGGACATCTGGCTGCACGACCTCCGCCACTCCTTTGCGTCTTGCGCGCCGACGCTCGGGGAGACCCTCCCGGTCTTCGGCAAGCCGCTCGGCCACAGCGACATCGAGACGACCGCGCGCTGCGCTCATCTGGCGCAGCACTCGATCCATGAGACGGTGGAGCGGGTCGCTGGCAGCATTGCAGCGGATATACTGTAGCGAACTCCGCTCGGCTCGCTGACCCGGACCTGGTACGGCTCCACATTCCGGACAGACGGATAGCGCCGAAGCACCCGCTCGCAGAGAACGGAGAGCCCCTTGCGCCTGGACCTCTCGTTTGAGCCCGATCTCTTCGCAGCTCAACTGGCTCACGAAATAGCCGCAGGCGGCCTGACAGTCGTCGATGCAATTGAGAGGCTTTTTTCGGAACGGCTAGAGAATGCCCTCACCTATTGCCTCGGGGATAGAATCGTCAAAGCTCCCCAATCCTTTGTGCATCCCGCGTACTACGCCAACCGATTCCAGAACTTGGCCGCATTCAGTCGTACCGGATATTGCACTTGGTACCCGGAAGTGCGTTTTTCTACCTGTAAGAATGATATTGTCCACATTAGCCAGTTGCGCGCATCCGGCATCCATCTCGGCAGCATTAGGTATGGCGGCGTTGAACGCCATTACACTCACAAGGTGAAGGAGCTCAAGACGCAGGTAAACCATTCTTTTCGTCTAAATGAGGTAAAAATATCTCCAGATGTCTTCGTTCAGTCTGTGCGAAATTTGGAAGAATCCTGTAGACTGTCACAACCCTACATGGCAAATTTGACTGTGGGCTTCGAACGCTTTGTCGACGACAGAGTTCAAGGATTCAGAACAGTGTCCTTTGACCATGTCGTTACAGGCGACCGGTACTTCTGTGCATGCCATTTTGACGCACATGCGGCGATGCTCTCGGATGCCAGAAATAGACTTTCAAATTTCGTCTCGGGATCCTGGCCGCATCGTGTCGTTTCTCTTCTCGAAGGCGCACGGTACATGGAAGGCGCTTGTCATTTTTGCGTTGCAGAACAGCACGGCAAGAACGCACCTGTAGAACGGTACGGCAGCCAAGTCCGAAGGCACTATCAACCTTATGTAGACCTGCTTGTACGCGGTAGGGCTATGGACCGCCGAACAGCCAAAGCGGAAACGATGCGTCGTCTTTCGATCAGCCGATGGGTACGCGAGGACGAGCTTTACGACGCAATCCGCAAGCTCTTTCCCAAACGCACAATTCGCCGCGAGGCTTCCCCAGTCTGGTTGGGGCAGCAACGCCTGGATATCTACCTTCCCGAACTCGCCCTGTCGCTCGAACACCAAGGAGAACAACATTTCTTCCCCATTGAAGCGTTCGGCGGAGAAAGTGCACTGGAGAAGACTCGGGAACGCGACAGGCGCAAACGGGCATTGTGCAAGGAACACGGCGTGACGGTTGTCGATGTGCGGTTCGACGATCCGATAACAATGCCCAGTTTGAGAAAGCGCCTTCAGCGCTGGCTCCGCTGAGGTCTCCGTTGGGCGGGCTCTCACCCTTCATGAACGAATGCAATCAATCGCTTATAGCGCTGATCGGCGTTCAAGCACCAAGCCGGGCAACAGTCGGTTGCATGCGCCCTGGCGCCCATCGTCAGGGGGCTCCGGCGTTGACGCCCATCCGGGTCGGCCATAGTCTGCATGCATGTGCGCGGCGATGCCCGGCCGGCGGGGTATCGGCACGGGAACAGGTGCTTGGACATGAACGACCGGACCGGCTTCGGCCCGGTAATCTCCCGGTCCCGCAAGGCGAAGGGGTTGAGCCAGAGGGAGCTTGCCGCGCTGGTCAGGCGCGAGGACGGGGCTGCCATTTCCCCTCAATATCTGAACGATATCGAGCGCGGGCGCCGTAATGCGCCGCCCGACCACCTGGTCCGGCAGTTCGCGGCGGTTCTCGGGATCGACCCCGATTATCTCTTTTCGCTTGCCAACCGCCTGCCGGAGGACCTCCGCGACGACATCCGCGAGGGAAGGCTGTCCGAGGACGACGTCTCCGAGGTCATGATGGCGTTTCGCGGCAGGCGCGACAAAGGCGACGGATAGCGGCCCGGCCGGGAAGGCGGACATGACCCGGGTGCATCCCATACGGATGGTCGAGGACGAGACCGGACGCTTCGCGGCGCGCCCGCTCTTCGCGAAGCCCGACATGGACGAGGGCTGCGAGCGGATCGTCTCCGGCTTCCTTGCGGAACGGCACGGGGCGGTCCGCTACCCGCTCTCGACCGACGATCTCACCGCTCTCATCGAGCGGGACACGGAAGACCTGGACCTCTACGCCGACCTCAGCCCTTACGGCAGGGACGTCGAGGGCATGACCCTTTTCGCTCCGGGCCGGAGGCCGAGCGTGAAGATCAGCGGGCGGCTGACCGCGAGCCGGCGCCAGGCCAACCGCTACCGGAGCACGCTGGCCCACGAATACGCCCATGTCGTGCTGCACGCCTTTCTGTACGACGGCCTCGCCGAGACGGCGGTCTCGGAGAGACGGGGGCGGAGCGACTGGATGGAATGGCAGGCCAATTACGCCGCCTTCGCGCTGCTGATGCCGAAGACGGCGCTCGCCGGCACGGTCGCCGAGCTTCTTGGCGAGGAGGGTCTTCCGGGCCCGCCGGAGTCCGGCTCCGCAGCGGAACGCCATATCGTCGCGACGGTTCGCCGGCGCTTCGCCGTCTCACATGCCGCCGCGCGTATCCGGCTGGATCAGCACGGGCATCTGCAGCCCGGTCCCCGCGCGAACCCGGCTTCCTGAAGACCGGCTGACGAAAAACATCGCCGGAAGGGTTGCAGGTTGCTTCGGCCTCATTATACTCAAATAGGCGGATATGCGGATACGCGGGACAGGCGACGCCGCGCCGTCATGTCCCGCCGGGAAGGACGCCACCATGCTCGCAGTCAGGGATTTCGACTATTTCTTCTACGCGCAGGAGACCTCGGGTGGGCTCTCGTCGACCGAATGGAAGATCGAGCCCGCCGCGGAGACGGCCGGCGAGAAGGCCGCGCAGGAGGTCTGGACGTTCGCCCGCGCTCATGCCGCCCTGCTGGAGCGCCTGTTCGACGGCCTGGCCGACGGGTGCGGCGCGCCCGCCATGAGCGATGCCCCCTGCTGGACGGGGTTCAGCCAGGACTTTCGCTACACGCTCACCAGGACCGGTCGGCGGCGCATACGCCCGCGTCTCTCCGCCCTGTTCGGCGGCGACCGGGTCCATGGGCGCGGCCAGCTCACGACGGAACGTTCTCTCGAAGCGCGGATCGACCTCTGGATGAAGCGGGCGACCGTGGAAGCCCGGGACGCCGGCGGGGTGTCGCTGATGCTCAAGCACTGCCTGGGCCATGCCGTCAACGGCTGCCTGCTGCGCCATCTGCGGGCGTGTTGCGGCCTGTCGGTCGATCCGGAGCCGGCCGCGCGCATGGACCGTCTCGAAGCCCTGCTGGCCCTTGTCGACGAGTGCTGGGTGCCCGCCGGCTCCGACGCGATCATCCAGTCCGGGCGGACATTCCAGGGCTTCGCCGCCCGGCAATCCTGAACGGCGAGAGAGGACGTCTCCGACCATGGCACAAGACAGGAAGGCCCGCCCCGGACCGTTCGCCCGTATCGGGCAACTATGGGTCCGCTGCGGCGTGACCTGGATCCTCGCGCCGGTTCTGGTGGTCCTCGCCGGCACCGGCTTCACCATCGTCGAGGAGGGCCATGTCGGCATCGTCAAGCGATGGGGCAAGGCCGTCGCCCAGCTCGACCCCGGCTTCCACTTCATCGTGCCGCTCGCCGACAGCATCGAGAAGATCGAGGTCCGCCAGCGCCGGAATGTCGAGGAGCTGCGCGCCGCCACCGGGAACCAGCTGCCGATCACCGCCAGCGTCTCCATCAACTGGACCGTCAACCGCGAGTCCGCCATGGACCTGTTCATCGCCTATGGCGGGCTCGACCAGTTCGAGACGCGCATCCTCGACCCGAAGCTGCGCTCGGCCGCCAAGGCGGCGCTCGCGAAGTTCCCCGCCGACCGCCTGATCCGCAACCGCCAGGACGCCGTGGCCGCCATCATGGCCAACATGACGGCCGCGCTCGAGCCATTTCCGGTGACGATCAACTCGCCGCAGATCGAGACGATCGAACTGCCGCCGCGATATGCCGAGGCGGTGCTGGAGAAGGAGCGCTCGCGCGAGAACGCCGAACGCGAGAAGCATGCGCTGGAGCGCCAGCGGCTGAACGCGCTGCAGGCGGTCAACAGCGCCGAGGCGAATGCGCGCGCCAAGCGCATCCAGGCCGAGGCGGAAGCCTTCCGGGTCACCACCGAAGCGGCGGCGGAGGCCGAGGCGATCCGCCTCGTCAGCGAAGAACTGGCCCGCTCGCCGCGCTATATCGAGCTCGCCCGGACCAAGCGGTGGAACGGCGTGTTGCCGACCACGATGCTCGATGCCGGCGCCACGCCGCTGCTGTCGCTGAAATGACCCCGGGCAGGATAATCAGGGTGTCGGACATGGCCGGGCGGCGGGCCCGCGCCGGAACGGACGCGGATGAGGCCTGGAGGATCGCGGCCGGCGCGGTTTCGTCCGGCCTTCTCCCGTTTCTCCGGATCCATCCGGCAAGCATGTCGTCAACAAGGGCGCCGGAAACGGCTCCTGTCATGCTTGGCAGCTATCCCTTCGACGAGCCGCCCTCGGTCTGGAGACGGGGGCATTCCCGTCGATCAGCCGGGGGACGGCCCGAGCCGGAAGTCGGCATACACGGCGCAGTGGTCCGGATGCGGGCCCCGGCGCGGCATTTCGCGGAACGAGCCCGGCACGACCGTCGCCCCGCCGCCGGCGACAAGATGGTCGATGAACGCCGGATACCGCGGGTCGCACCGGAACGCGACGCCCTGCGTCAACAGGCGAAGCGGCGCTGCCGGCGGAGACAGCACGCCCCATGCCCAGTCCCCCGGAAGCGCCAGGCGGCGGTTGAAGTCGCCCAGAATGACAAAGGCGGCACCTTCTTCCCGGCGCGCATCCGCCCATGCCTTGAGATGGTTCACCTGAGCCCGAAGCGTCCTGCAAGTGCGTTCGCGGCGGCCGTCCCGGTCCTGTCCGGTGCCCCAACAACCCGTCTTGAGATGCACCGACAGGAGGCGCAGCTCCCGTCCGCCCTCCCTCACCGTGAGGTCCGTGCCCCAGCGTTGAAACGGGTCCGCCATGCCGAGCGCCTTCAGGTCGCCGTTGCGCCGATAGGCAATGCCGCGCCGGATGGCGAACCCCGTTCCGAGATGGCCGAGCGCCGCGTCCGGGCGGTCCCAACAGCTGCGCCCTCGATAGCCGGACGGCCGGGTGGACATCTCGATATGCCAAACCGGCGCCGGAAAGACGCGCCGGGCCGCCGCCGCATTCTCGACCTCCTGGAAGGCGACGATATCGGCGTCGAGTTCGACGATCCGTCGCGCGAGCGCGTCATAATCGTCCCGATCCCGATCCAGGCAGCCCTGGCCTTCCGTGTCGTCGAGATGCTCCAGGTTCCAGGCGGCGATGCGCAACTCGCCCGCGACGGCCGCCTGCACCGCCGGGCCGAGCGCCAGAAGCGCCAGCGTGCAGACAGTCAGCATGCGCATGCTCGTCTCCCCGGCGGTCGCGAAGAACCTGTCCGCGGCCTGGCGGGAGCATCCGGGTCGCCTTGCCCGACGTCCGGAAGCCTTCGACGGCCGGGTGCCTGCATTCCCAGCGCCATGGGTTTCCTGCCGCGTGCTTCGTGTCGAACCGCATTCGCCGGCCCAAACCATGACGTGATTGACACCCCTTCTTCATCGACCAGCCGGCTTCCGGACGAAGCAGGCCCTGCGGCCCACCGGCGTGCAAGCGGTTTCGCGAGCAAAGACGCCATGCCCTGCCGGCTCCCGGCCTGTCTTTCCCGCCACGCTCTCCTGCTCCCCCTTGCAACGAGACCACGCCGATGAACGACATGAACCCGGCCGACTTTCAGGCCCTCGCCACAACCAATCCCCGGGCGGCACTTGCCGTCGCCCTCTCTTCCCTCGTCGATGTCACCAGCACACTCGTCACCGTCAAGCTCGTCGTCGGACTTGCCCAGGTCGCCCTCGTCTGCCTCGGCATCCACATGTTTAACAGGGCCGACAAACGCAGGCATGCCGAATTCATGGACAGACACCGCAAAAGCATGGAGGCCAGCGAACGCAGGCATGCCGAGGCCATGGCCAGAATCCGAAAAGACATAAAGGCCAGCGAACGCAGGCATGCCGAAGCCATGCCCAGACTCGGCCGGGACGGGAAAGCCCTCGACGCCCTCATCCGACGCACCGAAGGCCGCCGCGGCGTTCTGAGCACCCGCCATATCTGTCGCCGTTATCCTTGATGACCGCCCTTCCTTCCGAATCCTCCGGGACGGAGTCTCGGCACGGCGGCAGAAATTTGCGGAGCCGCGGGCTGTTGGCCCCGTTCGCGGACACAGACGGACGGAGCCTTGCGCGGCAGGCTCCCGGCCTGTCTTTCCTGCCCCCTGCTCTTGCACCTCCCCTTTCAACGGGATTACGCCGATGAACGACATGAGCCCGGCCGACTTTCAGGCCCTTGCCGCCATCGATCCCCACGCGGCAATTGCCATCGCCCAGTTCGCCCTCGTCCAAAGCATATCTCTCCTCGTCCATAACACATCTCTCCTCGTCGATATCGCCCTCACGCTTGCCATCGCCAAGCTCGTCGTCGGACTCACACAGGTCGCTGTCATCTGGCACGCGATAAACAGGATGTCCAAGGACAGCGAACGCAGGCATGCCGAATTCACGGCCAGACACCGCAAGGACATGAAATCCCTCGACGCCCTGATCCGACGCTCCGGAGGCCGCCGCGGCATTGATGGCACGCGCCACATCGGGCGCCGTTATCCTTGATGACCGCCCTTCAATCGGAATCCTCCAACACTCGGCAGTGCTTCCCCCTCGCGAGCCTCGCCCCCATCCCCGAACATGCGTGCGCGGTCCCGCCAGGCCCGGCCAACCAGGCACAACTCACCGCCTATAAAAACCCAATGGATAGGTTATAGTGGTTGATGGTCGTCGTTCACCGTGCTCTTGGCTTCCGGATCGTCATCTACACTCAGGACCACGAGCCGGCGCACGTCCATGTCACCGGACCGGGCCGGGCCAAGATCAACCTGCTTGGGCCGGACGGTCGCCCGGAGGTCGTGGATGTCGTCGGCATCAAGAAGTCCGATATGCGGCGCCTGCTTACGGAGGTGACGGAGCATCGAGACCGACTCATACGGGAATGGGAGCGTATCCATGGTCGAGCTGACTGACTCCGGGTTCGAGGCGGCCGAGGCTCGCGGCCGCGAGATGATGAAGTCCGAACCCCGGGCCGCTGCGGCGCACTACGACCGCGATACGGCCCGTGTGGTGGTCGAACTCGCAAACGGCTGCACTTACATCTTTCCCGCGCGACTGGCCCAGGAGCTGAACGGCGCGGACGATGAGGCGCTGTCCCGTATCGTGATCGATGGCGCGGGCTTCAACTTGCACTGGCCCGCCATCGATGCCGACCTCTACGTCCCCGCCCTGGTCGCGGGCGTGTTCGGTACGCGGCACTGGATGGCGAAAGAGTGGGCGCGCAGGGCCGGACGCGCCACTACGCCTGCCAAGGCTGCAGCGTCCCGGGCAAACGGCGCGAAAGGAGGCCGGCCGCGCAAGAAGCAGACGGGCTAGGCGACAAGTAGAGGCTCCTCGAGAGGTATCGGCACAATCGCGTGTGCTTCCCCCTCCGCGGCGCCGCCATGGCCGTTCTCCTCACAGGCGGGAACAAGCAGGCGCTGGCCCGCGACATCCTCCTCGCCCAGCGCCTCGCTAGCGACTTCTGAAAGGCTTCGCCATGCCAGCCACACGCGCTCGTCCTTGGGATGCAGCCGACCATCTCAACACCCCCGAGGACATTGCGGCCTACCTCGAAGCCGCCTTCGAAGACGGCGATCCGCAACTCATTGCCGCCGCACTCGGAGACGCAGCCAGATCCACAGGCATGACGAACATCGCCTCGACCTCCGGCCTCGGACGGGAAGGCCTCTATAAGGCGCTGTCCAGCGAGGGCAATCCCGCCTTCGCAACTGTGGTCAAGGTCGTCAAGTCTCTCGGTCTGCAGCTTTCCGTCATTCCTTCCGGCGCTCCAAGACGGTAGACGCGTGCTGTCGTGCTTCGCCCGGAAAGAGTCGTGGTTTACGACAACCCATCAACCCTGCCCACCCCCCCACGCCCCAACCAAAACCCCCAACGCCCGCCCCCCCCGCCCCGGCGCGGCCGGCGGCGCGCAC
>VXPS01000265.1:0-13695 GCA_009839425.1 Chloroflexota bacterium | reverse complement strand
CCCATCACCCCTGCCCCCCCGACCACGACCAACCACAACCCCCGCCCGCCGCGCCCGCACGCCGGCGTGGGCGAGGGCGAGGCCGAGGTAGGGCGTGAGCACGCTCGGCGCCTGCCAGAGAGCCAGCCCGCAATGATAACCTGCAAAGGGAGATCGGGGCGCCGCTTCTGCGCGATCACCTCTTGGCGCTCCGTGCGGCCGGTCTGCGCATCGGCTCGAGCCGCCAGTCTCCGGACCCCGTTGCGCAACTCCGCCCGCTTTTGCTCCGTCAGCGCGCCGGCCAGACCGGCTTCTCTGCCGCCGCGCGCAGCGCCTCCAGAAACTCTGGATTGAGGCAAGCGAGGAAGAGCGCGAGTTCGTCGCTGCCCGGTTCGAGCCGACGAAGGCTCGTCAAGGCGTCCGGCAGCCCCCGATGAATGGCCGTCCAGCATGTCTTGAGCCTGCCGCCGGCCCTGCCCGGCTCATTCCCGGTGCGCCGAAATCAAGTTTGAAAATCCCTCAACTTGAAATTTCCGCCCGCCCCGACCAAAGGTGAAAAACCCTCATTCTGCTTTGCAAACGCCCTGCCGCCCGCCTTCACCATGGCTGCGGCGTCCCATCTTGGATGTACCCTCCGGCCATTCAGCCGACTGTCCGTATTGCCGAACTGATCCCTCTACATCGCCGGACCACGCTGGCCGCCAACGACACCGGCGCCTCGGCATCCGTCGCCGGCGACATGGCCGCCCGACCACACCTCTTTCCCGTCTCCCTCCCCAACTCGGACCGTCACTTCGGTGGCGGCCCAACCCGTTCGCCTCGCTTCCTCCGGCGACCGATGAAAGAGCCGAGCCCTCTTTCTTGTGAACAACCCTGAGGAGACCGCTATGCGCCGCTACTCGATCTTGACTTGCGCCGCCGCGCGCACCAACCTTCCGACATGAACTGGCGCGCGGAGTTGGCCGACTAATTCGCGCCAGAATTCGAAACGCTTCCAAACGCGGTCAAGATGTCCATCGTCGCAATATCGGAGATCCTTCAAGAGCGCGGGCCCCATGTGGGGCGACCCCGCGTCGACACACTCAGCGGCTCCCGCCATGCCAACATGAAGGAAATGCGTTTCGCCGCTGCCGACGGCGCTTGGAGGGTCGCCTTCGCTTTCGATCCTTCAAGCAACGCTATTCTTCTCGTCGCGGCCGACAAGTCCGGCCTCTCTATCAGGCGCTTCTACCGCGACCTTATTCGAAAGGCCGACGAGCGCTTTGACCGGCACCTTGCCCGGCTCTCTACAAGAGGAACCTGCTGATGCCGAACACTCTCCAGGACTTCATCGATAACCTGGACGAAACCGACCGCCAGGAAGTTGACCGACTCAAGGAGCAATTCCTGGCGGAAGAGGCCGCTTACCAACGCCGGCACACCGCCCCGACCCCGGGCACCTCCGTGTCCACGCGTCCCCTCGCCGCTAGTCCCACTCCCCGCAAATAGCGGATGTTCTGCCTCCGGCAATCTCCAAGGACACTCAATCCCGTGACGCTGAGCGCGCTCTCGCTAACTGATGGTGGGCTGATCGGATTGTTTGATGGGCTTTGGTCGCCGACCGCGGCTGGTCTGCTGGAGGGCCGCATGGCCGTCAGCGCGTCAAGCCGCTTCGCGGCTCCTCCGCTGCGCTACGGCCCTTCGGGTGACCCGCTGCCATCCATCCGGCAGAGTGCATCCATGGCCGTAAGGCAAGCTTTCGGCCATGGGCCGGACGCTCGACGCAAAGCACGAGGACGGCTGGTGTTACCCGTTACCGTTACCCTCATCCCCTAGGGGTTGGAGGCGGTAACACCTTTCGGTAACGGCTCCGGTCCGAGCTGGCCGTTGGCGCCGGCGACTGGCGATCCGGTTTCGCCGCTCTCTCCGACCAGACGGTATCCGCCCTCGGGGACCCGCTCCACGCGGTCTTCGCGGATCAGCATCCGGAGGGAGGCCGCGACGGTTGCGGGCCGGGTTGCGGCGCGCTCGCGGATCTGGCGCTGCGAGAGGGGTGTTTCGGCGTCCGCGAGCGCCTGAAGGATGCGCTGTTCGGCGGTCTCCGGCTCCGGCACGGACTCGTCGGCCACGGCCTGGCGCAGCCGCAAGGCCGGTCCCCGGCCGTCATCGACGAGCTCTATCTCGATGTCGTTGAGGCCAGGAGCGGCGCGATGTTCGACGGTCATGACGATCTGCTTGTCGCGGCGGCGCAGGTACAGATTGCTGTCGCCCCAGGCGTGAAGCTTGGAGGAGCCACGCGGCGCCTGGCCGGGGCGCGTCGCGCCGCTCTTGCGGGCATGGTGGACGAGCAGCACAGCGGTGTCGAAATAGCTGTAGTCGCTCCTCCGCAGGTCGCCCGACATGGCTTCTTCATACAGGGGAGCGTTCGCGACATGCTCGAACGTTGCCCATGCCCACTGCTGGGCCGAGTTCGTCCTGTGCACGATATGGAGTGCCGTCAACCCGACACTCTCCAGCCGGCACGATGCGGAGATCCCCGCATCCTCATCGCCTGGATTGTATAACCGCGCTTGAATCCGGTGGAAGGCGTTCGGGTTGTCCCCGTCGCCCAGTACCTTCCAGGCTCCCTTCACGAAGATGGAGCCGATATCTTCCTCCGACCCGGTCGAGTCGAGCCGTCCCCGAGGCCAGTCGGCAGCCTTTCCGAAGGCCACCTGACCTTCCACGTTGTACAGCCCGTTCCCGACGATGTAGTCGTACATCGCCTTGTTCGCCTGGATCGCGAACCAGGTGTACTTCCCGTTCTGATCCGGTACCGGCCCCATCCGGAACGCCTGAACGAATTCGCTTGCAACATCTCCCCCCTTCGAGGTCGCTTGCAGCACGATGTGCCCTTCGAGCGCCCCTTTTTCTTCGCACGGTGATGGCAGCTCGTGGGGACTGCCCCAAGCCGGGGGAGCCGTTCCATCCGGCCTAAAGATCTCCTGCGCAGTCGGCCACGCTTCCCATACACTGACGTATTCGCCTACGTTGTACGACAGGTCCTTGTCCGTATCGGGACTGGGGTAGGGGTTTCCGTCCTTGACCAATGCAGGCCAGTTGATTGCGATAAACGTCTCCCATGCGAGCTCCGCATATGCGGTCTCAAGTTCGTCGAGAGTCACAAGGCTTGCCCGGTCGACGTCTCCCGGAGGCACCCACCAGTTCGTGTCGGCACGGGCCCCAGTCACTGCCACCGTTGCAAGCAAGGCTGCGACAATCGTCCGTTTCATCGGTTGTGCTTACCCGGATTCATCTGGAGCGCCTTGTTCCGACCGTTCAGACCAAGCATAGCTACCAAAGGAATTCGCATATCGTGTGAAACAATTTTTCGTTCGGGGAGTCACTGAATAGTCAACGAATCCCGGCTCTGACCGCTGGACCGACATTCAGTCAACTCGGACAGTCCCGGTCATCGTTCGGTGCGGGAGTTATTGTTGCCAATTCGGCAACGCATAGAACGAAAAATTGTAATCCTCGCGAACGCATCGCAGGGCTATCGTCGTCTTCAGGTCACCAGGGAGGTTACCAATGGCAACGCACAATCATGTCCCCGCTTCACCCCGCCGTCGCCGGTTCCTGAAATACGGCGCTGCCCTGGGCGGGGCCGCGGCTGCGTCCTCGTTCGTCACCGTGGAGGCGCTGGCCGCCGGCAAGGCGAAGGTCAACATGCAGCTCGGCTGGCTCGCCAGCAACGGCATCATGGGCGAAGTCGTAGCCAAGCGCATGGGCTTCTACGAAGAGGAAGGCATCGAGCTTGAGGTTACGCCGGGCGGTCCCGGCGTGGACGGCGTCGCCTCGGTCGCCGCCGGACGGGCGCAGGCCGGCCAGCTCTCTTCCAGCCCGTCGCTGATGTTGGCCCGCTCCGCCGGCATCCCGATCAAGGCGTTCGCCGCAGGCTACCAGAAGCATCCGTTCACCTATTTCTCGCTCGAGAACAACCCCATTCGTACCCCGCAGGACATGGTCGGCAAGACCATCGCCACACAACCGACGGCGGTCATCCTGCTCCGGGCACTGCTGGCCAAGAATGGCATCGCCGAGGACAAGGTCGAAGTGGTCAAGATGGGCAGCGACATGAACCAGCTCATGACCGGCCAGGCGGCCGCCGTCACCGGCTGGATGACCAACACCAACGCGCTCAAGGTGCTCGGCGACGGCCGCGTCGACATGATGCTGTGGGACGCCGGTATCCAACTCTACGCCAATGTCTATTACACCACCGACGACATGCTGGAGAACCACGCCGACGTGCTCGCCCGCTTCCTCACCGGGTCCGCCCGGGGATGGGGTGCGGCCCGCAAGAATCCGGAAGCCGGTGTCGACCATCTGGTGGCGGAGTACAGGAACCTGAGCCGCGAAAGCGAACTTGAAGCGGTCGGGCCCGTTCTCGGCTTCTCGTTCAACGATACGACGGCAAAGGACGGCTGGGCGGCGATGAACCCGGCCAACTGGCAGGCGCAGATCGACACCTACGCGGAGCTGAAGCAGTTCAAGGGCGCGACGCCGACCGTGGACGACGTCATGACCACCGATATCCTGGCGGCGACGGAATCGCTGAGGAAGCAGATTGGATGATTGCTGCCACTGCTGCGGCGGCGAGGGCTGAGACCTCCGCCGCCGCGGCAATCTCGGTGCGGGAGCTGGCGGTTCGCTTCGACACGGACGCCGGCAGCATCACCGCGCTGGACAGGGTGGGCTTCGAGGTGCCCGAAGGCGGCTTCGTTACCATGCTGGGCCCTTCGGGATGCGGCAAGTCAACCTTGCTGCGCGCCATTGCAGACCTGGTTCCGGTCGCGGACGGCGCCATACGCGTCTTCGATCGCACGCCGGAGCAGGCGCGTCGCGCGCGCGACTTCGCCTTCGTCTTCCAGGACGCGACGCTTCTGCCCTGGCGCAGCGCCATCGACAATGTCCGCCTGCCGCTGGAAGTCGGACGGCAAAGCGGCGCCATGGAGCAGCATGCGGAGCCCGAAGCGCTGCTGGCCCTCGTCGGCCTGGAAGGGCGGGAGAACGCCCTGCCGCACGAGTTGTCGGGCGGCATGCGCCAGCGTGTGTCCATCGCCAGGGCGCTGGTTTACCGGCCGCGTGTGCTGCTGATGGACGAGCCCTTCGGCGCGCTGGACGAGATCACCCGCGACAAGCTCAACGAGGAGCTTCTGCGTATCTGGCGCGAGACCGGCACCACCATCATGTTCGTCACCCACTCGGTGCCCGAGGCAGCGTTCCTCGGCCAGAAATGCCTGGTGCTGTCGGCCCAGCCAGGCCGTGTGCGCGAATTCGTGAGCATCGACTTCGCCGAGCCGCGGGCTCTGGCCATGCGCGACACGCTGGAGTTCGTGCAGGTCACCGCGCATCTGCGCAGCCTGTTGGAGGACGCGCGATGACCATGGCGGGCATCGAGGGCAAAGGCGCCCATGCCGCAACGGCCGTCAGCCGCCGGGCCGCCCGCATCGAACGCCCGGCCGGCCGTCGCTTCCGCCATGCGCCGCCGCTCATCGCAGCGGCGGGAATGCTGGCGCTCTGGCAACTCGTCGTCACCGGGTTCGGCGTACCGAGCTACATTGCGCCGAGCCCGGTCCAGGTCCTCCGGGTATTCTTCGAACAGGGCGAAATCCTGTGGATCAACTTCTGGCCGACGCTGCTCGAAGCGGTAGCCGGGTTCGCGCTCGGCAACTCCATTGCGGTGGTGCTGGCGGTGTGGTTCGTCCATAGCCGGCTGGCGGAGCGCGCCTTCTACCCGATCGCGGTCTTCATCAACACCATCCCGATCATCGCCGTCGCGCCGATCCTTGTTCTGATTCTCGGCAACGGCTATGCGCCGAAGATCGTCATCGCTGCGCTCATCTGCTTCTTCCCCACCCTGGTCAACATGGTGCGCGGCCTCAAGGCGGTCAGCCCGCAAATGCTGGAGCTGATGCGGGTGTTGTCGGCCAGCGACCGGGAAATCCTGTGGAAGATCAGGCTGCAGAGTTCCCTGCCGTTCCTCTTCGCGGCATTGAAGATCGCATCGACCACCTGCGTCATCGGCGCCATCGTCGGCGAGTGGATCGGCTCCAACTACGGCCTGGGCTCGCTCATCATCGAGGCTACCTACAACTTCCGCGCCCCGCTGCTCTACGCCACCGTGATCCTGGGGGCGGGTCTGGCGGTCGCGTTCTTCGTGACCACGACCCTACTCGAGCGGCGGATCCTGAAATGGAAACCCGGCGCGGTCTTCTGAACGAATGGACCCGGAATCGCGCCGGCCCGCATCCGGCGCCCGACAGAGAACAGACGACGGAGACAAGCACATGCCACTCCCGGAAACACTGACCCGGCCCGAGGCCCGGGTGCCGGTTGTCGCTACCGCCGGCGTTGCGGTCGTGGGCGGCGGACCGGCCGGCGTCGCGGCGGCGGTATCGGCCGCGCGCAACGGCGCGCCGACAGTGCTGGTCGAACGCTATCCCTATCTCGGCGGCCTCGCCTCCGGCGGCATGGTGCTGGTGCTGGACGACATGCACAACGACACAGAGATCTCGGTGCGCGGCCTCGCGATGGAGGTCATCGAGCGCATGCACTCCAGAGGGCTGTGCGTCTATCCGCCGGAAGCAGACCGCGACCCCGCAATCCGGGCGACCGAGGCGCTCTGGCGGAAATGGTCCCGCTGGGGCGTGTTCGACTTCCATACCCGCACAAAGCCCCATCCCGTCATCTTCGCAGCGGCCTTCGACCCGGACGGCTTCAAGCAGGCGTCGCTCGACATGGTGCGCGAAGCCGGCGTCGAACTGCGCCTGCACAGCTGGTTCCAGTCCGCCATCGTCGAGGACGGACGGGTTGCCGGGGTAATCGTCGAGACCAAGGAGGGGCCGCAGGCCATTCGGGCCGAAGTCGTCATCGACGCCACCGGCGACCTTGATGTCGCGGCGAGCGCGGGCGCCCCCTTCGCCGAGGGCGCATTCATCGTCACCACGGTCTCGCGCATGGGCGGCGTCGACACCGATGAAGCGGAACGCTTCCAGTTCGAGGAACCGGAGCGATTCGCCGAGCTCGACAAGCAGGCGAAGAGCCTGATCGGCGGTTCCTGGCAGTACTGGTGGCTGAAAACACCGCTCCCCGGCGTGGTGTGGTGCAACTGCCCGCACATGACGGGCTTCGACGGCATGAAGGTGGCGGACCTGACGGCGGCGGAGTTCGAGGGCCGGCGGCGCATGCAGGCATTGCTGGAGTTTGCGCGCGAACACATTCCGGGCTTCGAGCGCGCCTATGTCGTGGATTTCGCTCCCCAGACCGGCGTGCGCCAGACCCGCCTGCTCGAGGGCGAGTATGTAGTCACCAAGCGCGACGTGATGGACCGGGTGCATTTCCACGACTCCGTTTGCCGCGGCCGTGACTACTACACCCCCTACCGCGCCCTGCTGCCGGTGGGCGTGGAGCAGGTCCTCGTGGCCGGGCGCCACTACTCGGCGACGCCGCAGGCGCAGAAGGTCAGCCGCGAGATCCCGCCCTGCATGGCGATGGGCGAGGCCGCCGGCATCGCCGCCGCCCAGGCGCTCGACGGCGGCATGCTGGTCCGCGAAGTGGACGTGCGCGCCGTCCAGAGGCAGATGCGCGCCCAGGGCGCCGACCCGGGTGACGTGCCGGCCGGCAACGCCCGGGTACCGGAGGCTGCGTGATGTCGCCGGATTCGAACGCCGGCGGCGCCCGCCCGCTCCCGCTTGAAGGCGTTCGGGTGCTCGACTTCACGCAGGTGATGATGGGCCCGTGCTGCACGCAGATGTTGGGCGACTACGGCGCCGACGTCATCAAGATCGAGCGCGCCGGATGGGGCGACCTCTCCCGCTGGAGCGTCGGCGAAGACCCCGATGGCGGCAACAACCCGGTATTCGCGAGCCTCAACCGCAACAAGCGCAGCGTCGCGCTCGACCTGAAGACGGACGAGGACCGGGCGGCGGTGTTGCGGCTCGTCGAGACCTCCGACGTGATGGTGAACAACTTCCGGCCCGGTGTCATGGAACGCATGGGGTTCGGCTATGACGATCTGCGCCGCATCAATCCACGGATCATTTACGCCGTCGGCACCGGCTTCGGCCTTGACGGCCCCTATGTGCTCAAGGGTGGCCAGGACGTTCTCGCCCAGGCCATGAGCGGCGCGATGCACCGGCGCTCGGACCCTTCGGTCCCGTTATCCGTCTATCCGACCGCGCTCGCCGACTACGCGGCCGGCATGCATTTGGTCCAAGGCATCCTGATGGCGCTGCTTCAGCGCGGGAAAACCGGCGAGGGGCAACGGATCGCCGTGTCACTCTTCAACTCGATGCTGGCGATGCAGATGCAGGAGGCGGCGATGTGGATGATGCGCGGGCGGGAGCTCAACTGGGCCGCCATGCCGCTGTCCGGCGTGTTCGAGACCCTCGACGGCGCCATGGTCATGGTCGGAGCCTTCAAGGAGCACCCGTTGCGCGACATCTGCACGGCGCTGGGCATCGAAGACCTTACCGCCGACCCGAGATACGCCGACCTGGACCGGCAGAAGGAGCACCGGTCCGACCTGCAGGCGATCTTCCGGGACCGCTTTGCGACCGGCGCCACTGCGCACTGGCTGGAGCGGCTCGGCGCCGTCGATATCCTGTGCGCCCCGGTAATGACCTTGGCGGATGCGCTCGACGACCCACAGACCGCGTACAACGAAATGATCGCGGAGATCGAGCCGACCGCAGCGGGGCCGGTGCGTTTCGTGGCCTCGCCCATCGATATGTCGGCGGCTCCGTTCGCAGTCCATCGAGCGCCGCCGGCGCTGGGCCAGCACAATGACGAGGTACTCGCGCCGATACCCTCCGGCGAGGACGCTGCATGAGCGTCGGATTCGATGTCTCCGACGGCGTCGCCCGCGTCACGCTGAACCAGCCGGGGCGGATGAACGCTGTGGACTCTGCGACCGAGGCGGCGCTCGGAGAAGCTTGGGACGCAATCGACCTCGACCCTGCGATTCGCTGCGCGGTCCTCACCGGCGCGGGCCGCGCGTTCTGCGCGGGCGCGGACATGAAGGAAGACGGCCCCGGCGGGCTGGCCTACTGGGCCAGCACCGGCGACCACGGCTTTGGCGGCATCGCGCTCGGCCGACGTCCGTCGGTCCCCGTCATTGCCAGGGTCAACGGCATTGCGCTCGGCGGCGGATTCGAAATGGTGCTGGGTTGCGATCTTGTCGTCGCCGCGGATGCGGCATCGTTCGGTCTGCCAGAACCGCGGGTCGGGCGCCTGCCGCTCGACGGCATGGTCACGCTTCCCCGCCGGCTTCCCCGGTCCCTTGCCATGGGACTGTTGCTGACCGGCCGGCGGATCGGCGCCACGGAGGCGCTGGAACACGGCCTGGTCAACCAGGTTGTGCCTCTCGACGAGCTCGACGACGCGGTCGACGCCTGGGTCCGCGACATCCTCGCCTGCGCGCCACTCAGCCTGAAAGCGATCAAGCGCTCGGCCAACGCCACTGCGCATCTGACCGTTCCGGAAGCCCGCAATGCCCGCCTCCCGAGCCTCGTCGCGGCGCTGCAGAGCCGGGATGCCGAGGAAGGCGTCGCCGCGTTCAGGGAGAAGCGCGCGCCGGTATGGTCCGGCAGCTGACCCCCGGGCAGACGGAGCGCCCCCATGACCTACGTCATTGCCGAGCCCTGTATCGACATAAAGGACGGAGTTTGCACCGAAGTCTGCCCAGTGGACTGCATCTATGAGGGCGGGCGGATGTTCTATATCCAGCCCGACGAATGCATCAACTGCGCGGTCTGCGTGTCCGTCTGCCCGGTCGAGGCCATCTGGTACGAGGACGACCTGCCGCCGGGCTCCGCCGGCTTCACTGCCGTCAACGCCGAGTTCTTCGGTGATACAGTCACCGGCTGGGGTCAGCCGGGCGGGTTGGGTCCGGATTTCCGCACTGGGCAGGACCACCCGGTCGTCGCCGGGTGGAAGTCGAATGGAGGCTGACCGGGAATGCATGCCGCGGTGCTGCGCTACTTCGAGGCGGTGGCGGAAGAGGGATCGATCCGCCGCGCCTCAGACCGACTTCATATCTCCGCCTCCGCCGTGAACCGGCAGATTCTGAAGCTCGAGGACCACCTCGGCACGCCGCTGTTCGAGCGCCGTCCTGACGGCATGCGGCTGACCGATGCCGGCCGGCTCGTGCTGCGCCATGCGCGCGACACGCTGCACGACTTCGCCCGGCTGCGCGGCGATATCGACGGTCTGCGCGGCATCGTCAGCGGCGACGTGACCATCGCCACGCTGGACAGCCCGGCCGTGCATTTCCTGCCCGAAGCGGTGGCGCAATTCGTTGCGGCACACCCAGCGGTGCAGGTTCGCGTCACGGCCTGCGATCCCATCGAGGCCATGCACTCAGTCTCCCAGGGAAGCGCCGACCTCGGCTTGACCTTCTTGCCGGCCTGGCGGCGCGGCGTCACCGTGCTCGAGGACATCGCCTGTCCGATGTGCGTGGTCATGAAACCGGACCATGAGCTGGCGTCGCGCGCCTCCGTCACGCTCGACGAGTGCGGCGCCCATCGCCTGATCTACCAGGCTCCGGCCGATACGATGCAGCCCTTCGTCGGCGACGAGCTGGAAGCGTTCAAGAGGGCGCACAAGCCGGTAGCGGTCTCGAACACCCAGGCGGTGCTCAAGCGCCTTCTGCTGCGGGGTGTCGGGATTTCGTTCTATACGCGGCTGGGGTTCTCCGAGGAGTTGGCCAGCGGGCAACTGGTCGCGGTTCCGCTGGAAGGAGAGCGTCTGTCGGAACTGCGCCTCTGTCTGGTCGCGCCCTCCGACCGCCTGCCGACCGTGGCCGGGCAGGCGATGGGCGAGCATCTGCGGAGTGCACTCGCCTCGTTCGGCGCCGACCTCGATCGAGGGGACGAACCATGACCGGGACCCTGGAGGTCGAACGTCTTCTCGCGGCCCCCGGCCATCTCCCTGCCGCTCGCGACGTTCGTTTGATGTTTGCAGAGGGCCGCATCTCCGGGATCGAGGAGACCCAGGGGCCGTGCCGAAACGGACGTATCGCGCTGCCCGCAATGGTCAACGCCCATGACCACGGCTATGGCATACGCCCGCCCGCGCTTGGCGGCAGCGACGATGCGCTGGAATGCTGGATCGCGTCGTTCAGCAGGGCGACCATCGAGCCCCGCCTGGAGGCCGCCGTCGCGTTTGGCCGCATGGCGCTTGCCGGTATCGGGGCAACCGTCCACTGCCACAACTCGCTGGTGGCTGACAGCCTGGAATCGGAAGCCGCAGGGGTTGCGCTCGCTGCAGCCGATGTCGGCATACGGATCGCGTTCTCGTGCCCCGTCCGAGACCGCAATCCATGGGTATATGGAGACCAGCGCGCACTTCTGCCTTATTTCCCCCCGAACGACCGCGCCCGAATGGAAGCGTCCATTGCGGACGGCGAGCCGGCGCTTCATCTGGTCGAGCAGGTCGAAGCCGTCGCCGCGGCCCACGAAAGCGAACTGTTCCAGGTTCAATACGGACCTATCGGGCCGCAATGGTGCCACGACATCACCCTCGAATGCATCGCGGAGGCGTCCGCGACGAACGACCGCCGCGTCCACATGCATCTACTGGAGTCCCGACGCCAACGGGAATGGCTGGACGCAACCTATCCGCAGGGCATTGTCCGCTTCCTCGACGATATCGGTCTGCTGTCGTCCCGGCTGACGCTGGCCCATGGGGTCCATCTCACCGACGACGAGTGCGCACTGCTGGCCGAGCGCGGCGTCACCATGGCCGTCAACACCTCCAGCAATTTGAGAATGCGCTCCGGCGTGGCGCCGGTTGCGCGGTTCATGCAGCACGGGCTGCGCTTCGGCTTCGGCCTTGACGGCTGCGCGCATGACGACGACCAGGATTACTTCCGCGACCTGCGCCTCGCCTGGCGATTGCACAACGGCACCGGCCTGGAGCCGGCGTTTCCGCCCGGCCGCCTGTTCGATGCGGCATGCCGCGACGGTTTCCGGTGCATCGACGGCAGCGACGATTACGGCGAGATTGCGCGCGGCGCCCGGGCGGACCTTGTCGTGCTGGACTATGCCGGCATGCGCGAGGACTTCCTGATTGCGGACGAAGACGAACTTGATGTCGTGCTGACGCGGGCGACCTCCGGCCATGTGCGCAGCCTGCTGGTGGCCGGGCGCGAGGTGGTAAGCGACGGCACCCTGACGGGCTTCAACCTCGCGGACGGAGAGCGGGAGCTCGTGGAACGGGCCCGACAAATGGCTGCAGCAAACGCCGAACAATCGGGCCGCCATCGACGGCGCCGGGACGCCGTGCGCGCCTATTATGCCGATGACAGCCACCACTGCCGCCGTGTTACCTAAGGAATCATCATCGATGCGATCACTGCAAGCGCGGAGGGTACGCCTATTGCCTGATCAGACCGAACACGATTTGAAGCATCACTATAGCATTCTCCCCGAGGATCTCAGATGACCAACAAGTATTCGCCGCCGTCCACGAAGCAAGGGGCCGCGTCGCTGCCCTGGTAAGTGCCAACCCGCACAAAATAATCTGGACCTCCCCCGCAAGTCCCGGCATCGCGCCCGGCTCCGAACCGTCGCATAATGCCGATAACGGGCAAACGGCCCCGATAGCCAAGCCTGCGAAGACGTGGGGTTGGCTGTTGGTCCTGTCGCGAGGAGGCTACCTTCCATTGCCGTCCATGTTCATCAGGGCGCCGATGGCTGTCCCAACCCGTTCTGCAGCGGCCTCGATGTCGCGGTCCGCAAGATGTGCGTATTTGAGTGTCATCCGCACGTTGGAATGACCCAACAAGCGCGAGACCACCGGCACAGGCACGCCGTTCATGACGGCATGGCTCGCCATGGTATGACGCAGATCGTGAAGGCGGCAATCGTCGATGCCGGCCTCCCGCCTAGCGCGATACCATAGTCCAAGATCGGGGTCGCGCGGCCGGGTGGGGTCGAGCGGCGCGGGAAATACGAACCGGCTGCCCGAGCGCGGTTGGCGGTCGAGAACGGCCCTCGCCTGCGTGTTGAGAGGAACAGTCCTCGGCCCGGTCTTGCTATCGGCGAGCGCCAGCGTCCCGTCACGAACCTCCGACCATTGGAGGCCGGTAATCTCGCCCTTGCGGCATCCGGTGAGCAACAACAGGCGGATGATGTCGGCCTGCTGCCGGCTGCCCACCTAGCCGCGAAGAGGCGCCTTCTCGACAGCCAGCCGGTCGATATGGTTTCCCGCTTGCCACGTCCTTGCAACCGAGCCCGGCATGAAAAGATGAAACAGACCGCCGTCCGCCTTCCCAACGCTACCTATGACCGCCTGCGCGCGCTTGCCTCCGGTTCCGGCCGGACCGCAACCTTCCACATCCGCGAAGCCATCGACCGCTATCTTGAGGACCTCGACGACCTGAATGCCGTCAAGGCAGCCGCCAACGAGCACCGTGAATCCGGTGGCCGTACCCTCTCGCTCGACGAGCTGGACGACTATCTTGGCCTAGAAGATTGAAATCGCCGAGCGTGCAGCCAGGCAAATCAAGAAACTCGACCCATCGGACGCTGCACGGATCCGCACCTTCCTCCGCAACCGCCTCTCGCAAATCGACAATCCGCGTCAACTCGGCGCCCCGCTTCGCGGTTCCGAGCTCGGAAGCTACTGGCGTTACCGCGTCGGCGACTACCGCATCCTGTGCGAGATCCGCGACGACCGGCTGTTATTGCT
>VXPS01000245.1 GCA_009839425.1 Chloroflexota bacterium | reverse complement strand
CGAACAGGGCCATTTCCACCGCTTGGAACAGCTCGCGTCCGGTCGCGGCGTAGGCCCCGGACAGCGGGAGCAGTACCCCGACCCGCAGCGCGGCGTCGCGAGCGATGGGTCCGGGGGCAACGCCCTGTGGCGGTGCTCCTGCATCGGTGGAGGTCGTCGACGAATCCTCGCTGGCAGCTGGAATGCCCGCCACCTGGATCGCATCAGGTGCTGATGGATCCGACTCGCTGATGCCCGCCGTCGGCTCTTTCTGCGCGCTGCCGCCCTGCTCGCTCTCAGCCGGTTCCGGGACTTGCTCGACTGCCGAGCTCACCCCCGGTTCGACCGGCGCGGGTTCGCCGTCCGATGCCGGCCCGCATGCGCTCACGCAGCTGGCAACGATCAACAGGGATGCTGCAACGGGGCCGATGCGTCGATGCACGAAGCCGGGAATTGCGGCTGCCGGGCGCCGCCGGTGGCGGGCGCGTGGCAGGCTGATCAGCCGCGGCCATCCGGCCCGGCCCGCCGGTGCGCGCATGGCGTGGAACGACCCGTCTGGAGAACGATTGCCTTGCACGGTGCGAGTATATCGCCCGCAGGAATCGTCCGGAGCTTTCCGTAGGCTTCAGAGCAGGCTATTTCTATGGTGACGTTCGCCTATTGCGTTGGAACCGAAGTCCCATGCAACCTGCACTTCTCACCTTTCGTGGTCGCATCCTCTATCTCGCTCTCGGCATGGTATGCCTGACATTGCTGCCGGGGTGTGCCGGCCTAGTCGTGGGCGGGGGCGCTGTCACGGGGATGGCGGTAGCCCAGGAACGCCCGCTTGAGCGCGGCGCGCGTGACATCGCGATCGAATCGGACCTGCGGAGCAAGTACCTGCAGACCCAGTTCGATGACCTCTTCCTCAGAATCAGTGTGCTGGTTGTGGAAGGCCGGATCCTGCTGACCGGAACCGTCGACACCAGAGAACTTCGGACCACCGCGGTGGAACTTGCACAGCAGACCGAAGGGGCCGTCGAAGTTCTGAACGAGATCCAATTGGGCCCGGCGTATCCGATCACCATGCGAATGAACGACACGTGGATCTCCATCGAGATCCGTGCACGCCTGGTGGCGGCGCTGGGCTCCGGACAGATCGATTTCTGGACGACCACGCACAACGCGGTGGTGTACCTCGTCGGCATCGCCGAGAACCAGGCGGAGATCCGACAGGTCACCGATGTGGCGCGCAACGTGAAGGGCGTCGAGAAGGTCGTCAGCTACATCATTCTGCGCGACGATCCACGCCGCCTGCCTGATCCCGCCGGGTAGATCCGCTCGCCGCCGCATCGATCCGGCCGGAACCTTCATGCCCATTCGTGTGGCCATCCAGATGGATCCGATCGGATCCATCCATCTGCCGTCGGACAGTACGTTCGTGCTGGCGCTGGAGGCGATGGCGCGCGGGCACGAGCTGTTCACCTACCAGCCCGACACCCTGACGTGGCGACCGGGCCGACTGCTGGCCACGGGACGGCGGGTGAAGGCGCTTCGCCGCGAACCGGGCAATCACGTCGACGAAGGGGAGCTGGAGGCTGTCGACCTGGCCGACTTCGACGTCGTGCTGATTCGTCAGGACCCGCCGTTCGACATGGGGTACGTGACGACGACTCACCTCCTCGAGCTCTTGCCCGCCAGCACGCTCGTGGTGAACGACCCGCAGGGCATTCGCGATTCGCCCGAAAAGGTCCTCGTGCTCCGTTTCGCCGAGTGGATGCCGCCCACGCTGGTGGCCAACCGTCCGGAAGATGTCATCGCGTTCCAGGCGGAATTCGGGCGGGCGGTCGTCAAGCCACTGTACGGTCACGGCGGGAACGGGGTGTTCCTCCTGTCAGAAGGCGATCCGAACCTGGAGCCGGTGCTGGGTCTCCTCGGGGGCTCCGAGCCCGTCATCGTGCAGCAGTACGTGCCGAGCGTGACCGAGGAGGGCGACCGCCGAATCATCCTGGTAGAAGGCGAGCCGGTCGGCGCAATCGACCGGCTTCCGAAACCGGGCGACATCCGGTCCAACCTGGTGGCCGGCGGCTCGGCGCGACCGGCAGCGCTCGGTGACCGGGATCGCGAAATCTGCAGCGCGATCGGACCGGAGTTGCGGCGCCGGGGCCTGCTGCTGGCCGGAATCGATGTGATCGGAGGACGAATCACGGAGATCAACGTGACGTCACCCACCGGGATTCCGGCCATCGAGCGATTTGACGGGATCAGCGTCGGAGCCCGTTTCTGGGACGCGGTTTCGGTCCGAAGGGCGGCGCAGAACGCGGATTGAGGCAAGTGCCGCCGGCCCGCGCATCGTCGTCATCGACGAATGCCGGTGATGTCCTACCGGCACGGGCTCGCGATCGGCTGGCGGCAAGGCCGGCCGGGACTGCGCTAGCGGCTCCAATTGCCGCCTAGACTGTCGGCCGGAACAGTCGACGGGGACTGCGTCCCACCTGCTAGCGAGGGAGGCATGCCATGACCATCGCCAACGCCCAATGCATCCGGATGTT
>VXPS01000279.1 GCA_009839425.1 Chloroflexota bacterium | reverse complement strand
CCGCCACTTCCGCCACACGTTCACCCCCCCCCGCGAGGCGGACGCGATTCGAGCGCTACTGCGGCGGCTGCGGCGCGCCGATCGGCTCGAACGGGCGCAGATCACCGGCCGCCTGCGGCGGGTCTACGGCTTCTGGATCAGCGACTGGCGTGGGGTGCTGCCGTGGACGGTGCTGGCTTCACCGACGCGGACTTCGATGCGCTGGTGGCGCGGGGGCACATCACGGTCAGGGAGGACTGAGGCGGGGGCGGATAGCAGTCAAGTTTGATCGGCGAGCTCTCGCCTGAAGATCGGCACGCGCCCGCCGTCGCTGTGCAGCGTGAGTCGTTCCCCCGACCTCGAACCGCTCGACGGTCGCCAGTGCGTCTTGCATCCGTTGTTCCTGTCGGAATAGCGCCTCGGATGGGCAGCCCGCTTCCGTCCAGATCAGGTCGTCCAGACGCAGCTTCAGCTCCCCCGCCTGGTGGGCCGCGCCGTACGCGTTGCAGCCCGTCCACCCCGTCACGTCCGCCGTGGTGGTGAACTCAATCGTCGCGTCCCCGATGGCGGCGGCGGGGCTGGCCGCCGGGCCAAGCGCGACGAGCCGCCAGGCGGATCCGACAAACGGATTGGAGTCGCTGCCACAGGCGGCGGCGAGCATCACCACGGCCAGCAGGAACCGGCGCACCCAGGCCTCGTGCAGCGACGCACGCCGGGCCAGGCCGATGAGCGCGCCAGTGAGACAACGTGGCGAGGGCAGACATCCGGTAGGGCCGGTTGCATGCCCCCGCTCGTGTGGAACGAAAATGGCCCTGGGTGGGCGAGACCGACCCAGGGCCATGTCTGTCGACGCTATTTCCTAAGCCGTTCCTTGATCCAGTCCCGCAGCTCGAGGGCCGTCACGACCAGAGCGGAGGTAATGAAGGCTTCGTGCACATACAGCTTCTTTCCGTCCCCGTTGCCCTTGACCTCTTTCTTGATGGTCACGTAGTCGTTGCAGACCACGATGTACAGGCCGGTGCAAAACTTACCCACCGCATTGTCACGGGCGTGCGTCTTCCCTACGCCGCCAGGCGGTCGATTGTGCCAGCGGCTTTTCAATGGCCTGGTCCTGGCTCTGGCGGCGGGCTGCTGGGCGCAACACCCTAGCGAACGGAAGACTCCGATTGCTGAGGCGTCACCGCTTTCACATCCGAGGTTCGTCCACCCGACGCTTGATTCACCAAGCTTGCTCGAGTCCTCGACTCTACAGCTGTGGTGCGCATCGAGTCATTCGTGCCCAGTTGAAACTGGCCGGCGCTTGCTAAGCAGGTCGAAGACCTTGGCGTCTGAAACAGAACGCGGACTCGCGGACTTGATCGCGAGAGTCGGTCCGCTTCGTCAACCGAGAGATTGCCAGCGTCCCACGAGTCTGCCTCGAGAAGCCCCAGGGAATATGGAATCTTGGCTTGGCCACGGGGCCTACAGTCTGTTCAATTGGCGCTGATGCGCGTGCAAGCGTTCGAATCCAGCCGACTGAGCCTTCCAGACGAGCTTGCGTTCAGTCGCCGAACGACGAAAGGCCCAGGTTGCTGTCTGGGGCAGCCTTGGAGCGACGCCTGGAACACGCCATATGTCAGCAACGGAGCGCATGGGATTTCCAAGACAAGTCCTAGTGCTGGCTCTCGGCGGTGAGGGATCGCGCATCGCACAGCTACCGCGGTCGACCCGGAGCTGAGGCGCTTGCGCTGCGGGATCTGGTCAAAGGAGGCCGTCAGGCTCGCCTGCGACTTGCTCGCTTCCCCGTACGAGAAGTTTCTGCGTCGCTGGGTGGAAGCGGGCAACATCGCCGCGGTAGCTCGGGAGATCGGCAGAGACCGTTCGCACCCTTCGCGCGACTATCGATCGCGGGTTGTGACGGTCGTGACCGATGTGTTCATGCGGCTCACCGGCAATGGCGACCACACAGGCGCAGCGTCCGCTCGAATCGGAGGCGCCCTCGCCGCTAGGGTCAGGCGGCGATATAGCCATATTCACGACTGCCCACAGCGGTGTTCGCTGCCGGTGGATGAGCATTCGGTTGGTGCTTCGTCGCCAGAGCGCGGCGGTGGCGCGGAGCGACGCCGCATTATTGTGTCGGCGCAGTCGCGGTCTTTTTGCTCACAGGCGGTCGCACGGCGACGCATTCAGGTTGTCGTGCATTGCTGCATGAGCGGGTCTGACATGCCGTCGTGGGTGTCCTCCGGGGCGTGACCATTACCCACAATTGAGTGCGAATTGGACGCACATTAGCCGAGCGAGCGACAGCAGGCCTGCAGGGCTGGTGCGGGCGCGAAGGCGGTGCCTCAAACCTGTTAAAGCGACGAGATAGGCGAGTCTCGGGCTAATCGTGCTTCCAAGTTGGAAGACGCGGGTTCGAAGCGCGACTCCGCTCGCCACGGAGGTAGAACGGACAGCCAGCCGGTTTGCCGTGTGGCTCGACATTGAGCTTTCGGCCCCACCTGATCACACACACGCAACGCGAAACCCACGGTCGCTCTACGTCCTTGAAAAG
>VXPS01000046.1:2303-2515 GCA_009839425.1 Chloroflexota bacterium | reverse complement strand
GACTTAAGCTGCCCTCGAAGGTGTTCGCCGACGGCCTCCCAGGCGTCGACCAGGACAGGTAGCTCGCTTGGCGGCATTTCGCCGGGGGAGGTTGCCTCGAAGGAACCGGGCTTCACCCGAGCCCCGTCGTGACGCACCGTCAGCAATGGCGGTTCGGCGGCCACCGTTCCTCTCGGCGGGCGGGCTTCGCCGAGTTCGAAATCGGTCAACCC
>VXPS01000046.1:0-2293 GCA_009839425.1 Chloroflexota bacterium | reverse complement strand
GGTCAACCCCGATGCGTAGGCGTCGAGCCGCTCCACCAACTCCTCGACACCCCTTGCCGCCATGGCGTGGGTCGGATCATCAATTCGAGCGGCCGCGGCATCGAGGGCGGAGACAACGGCTTCATTCGGTTCGACGGTGCCGTCCCCGACCCGGTCTATCAGGTTGGCCGCGGCGCGGAGGAGCTCGCCGACGTCACCGGCGCCGGACTGGATCGCGCTGGCGTAGCGGGCCAAGAACTCGGCCCGAACGCCGGCCAGCGCGCACCGGTCCCCCGGGTCGCCGCACCAAGCCGCGATCACCTCATCCACTGGGTTACGGGTGTGCTCGCTATCGGGCGATTGCGCCACGATGCTCTTCCCCAGTTCCCGCCCGCATAGTCCCGATCTGTGCCGCTGGCCACCTAGTTTCCCGTCGCGTATGTTCCCCGCAATTCGACCGGTTCAGCAAGGCATCGTGCATATCGCCTTCGTCATCGACCCCATGGCGACGTTGAACGTGGCCAAGGACTCCACGCTCGCGATGATCCGCGCCGCCCAGCGTCGCGGCTGGCGCATCTCCGTGCTCGGCCCCGGCGACCTCGCCCTCCAGCACGGACGCGTGGTTGGCTGGATGAGGGATCTGGCGCTGAAACCCGAAGCCGTCGACGACCTGGACTCCGCAAACCCGGGCGACTACTACCACATCGGACCCGAGGGACGTACCGCCCTCGACGACGTCGATATCGTGATGATGCGCAAGGATCCACCGTTCGACATGGAGTACGTCTACGCCACCTACCTGCTCGAACGGGCACGCGATGCGGGCGCCGTGGTCGTCAACGATCCGGGAAGCCTGCGCGACTGCAACGAGAAGTTCTATGCCACCGCCTTCGCGGATTGCACACCACCCCTCGTGGTGGCGTCCCGCGAAGACGTCCTGCTCGACTTCCATGCCGAGTACGGCGACGTGGTGTTCAAGAAACTCGACGGGATGGGCGGCGCGAGCATCTTCCGGGTACGCCAGGACGACCCCAATCTCCGAGTTGTGGTCGAGACGTTGACCGGCAACGGCACGACGCCGGTCATGGCGCAGCAGTTCATCCCAGCGATCAGCGCCGGCGACAAGCGCATACTGTTGATCGACGGCGAGCCCGTACCCTACGCGCTCGCCCGTATTCCGAAGCCGGGCGAGACCCGGGGCAACCTGGCGGCCGGCGGCGCGGGCGTCGGTCAACCGTTGAGCGAGCGCGACGCGGCAATCGCCGCCCGGGTTGCACCCGACTTGCGCCGGCGCGGACTACGGTTCGTCGGCATCGACGTGAGCGGCGACTTTCTCACCGAAATCAATGTGACCTGTCCCACGTGTATTCGCGAACTCGACCGGCAATTTGGACTCGACATTGCCGGCGACCTGCTGGATCGCCTTGGGGAGCCTTCAGCGGGGGAGCGCGAGGGGCTTGCCCCTCGCAAAAAAGAGCCTTCAGCGGGGGAGCGCGAGGGGCTTGCCCCGGGCAGGGAGCAGGGTTGAATACCGACTCGACCATCACCGGCGATCGGCGGCGCCTGGCGGTCTGCCTGTTCGTCGCCGGGGCACTGCATGCCATGGTTCTACTGAACGTCGATCTTCCCGCAGTCCGGCTGCCTGATCCGATGCCGACCATCGAGATCGTGCTGCCCGAAAAACCGTTTTCGGACACTCCCCCAGAGACTGCCGACGTCGAAACGGCTAGCACCGATGAACTGTCTGCTCCGGACGTGGACGATGCGGTGCCGTCGCCCTTCACAACGCCCGAGGCTGCCGAACCCCTGGCGGTGTCGCCCGAACCCGACCGGGACGCCGGCCCACGCCGGAGCGTGGTAGCGGACACGACGCCGCAGGACCTCGTGCGTGCAATCACGACGCAAGCCGGGACGCCGGCTGCATCGGATCTCCACGCACTCGAAACCGGCGAGTCGTCGCCGAGGGTCCGCCGCCTGACCGGACCGCCGAGCGGCGATCCGGAACTCGCGTACTACCTAGACTCCTGGCGACGCAAGGTCGAGCGCATCGGCAACATCAACTACCCAAGCGAGGCCCGGGCCCGCGGCCTATCGGGAACCCTGCGACTGCTCGTGGTCATTGATCCGGATGGAGCTCTGCAGGACGCTCGCATACTCGAGTCGAGCGGGCACAAGCTGCTCGACGAAGGTGCCGTGCGAATCGTCAATCTCGCGGCACCGTACTCGCCGTTCACAGCGACCATGCGTGCCCGCATCGATTCGCTGGAGATCGAGCGTCGGTGGCGGTTCCGCAAGGACCGCCTAACACCGATGC
>VXPS01000259.1 GCA_009839425.1 Chloroflexota bacterium | reverse complement strand
GGTGTAGATACCGCCGGCGTCGGCGCCGGCGGCGTAGAGGCCGCCGAGCGGGCGGCCGGTGGAGTCGAGCACCTGGGAAACGGCATCGATGCGAACGCCACCGTAGGTGACGGTGATGCCGGGCAGGAAGCGGATGGCGTAGAAGGGCGGCTGGGTCAGGGGTTGCAGATCGCTGGCGCGGGGAATGGGGAGCATGGTTGGGTCGCCGGCGTCGGCCGCGGCGTTGTAGGCGGCGATGGTGGCCAGCAACGGGGCACGCGCGACGCCCCAGGCCGTGGACATCTGCTGCGCAATCGCATCGAGTGAGGGTCCCTCCAGGATTTCAGTCCCCACGGACCTGACCGTTTCAAGCGCGGCCGAGCCAATCTGGCTGGCAGCGTCGGCCTCGCTGTAGATCATGAAGCCCAGCGCCTCGGGCTGGTGGGGGAGAGCGTGGACGCTGACTTCGTCGCTCTCGGACTCGTCGACGTAGCGTTCGCCGCGGAGGTTGACGAGAATCGCGCCGGGCAGTGCCCCGCCCAGGTGCACGCGCGGGAATGACGGGAAGTCAACGACGGCAGGCGGAGCCACGACACGATGGCCGTAGAAGCGGCCGAAGGGGCCGGCAGATCCGGCGCCGATGGCCAGGGCGGCCTGGAAGGCTTCGCCGGTGCTGTAGGGGTTGGCGCGCAGGATCATGCGGTCGCTGTTGGGGCCGAAGTAGCGGGCGCGGAGCTCGGGACTGCCCTGGAAGCCGCCGGTGGCCATCACCGAGGCCCCGGCATTGATGCGGACGCGTCCGTTGGGGCCCTGGGCTTCGGCGCCGACGACGCGTCCGGCGGCGTCCTGAACGAATGTGCGGATGGCGGTTTCGGTGAAGATGCGGCCGCCGGCGCCCGCGATGTTTGCGGTCAGTCGATCCATGGCGGCGCGCGGATTGGAACGGCCGTCATCGCGGCGCTCGAGCTGGAAGGCCACATAGGGGAATGGCGGGTTCCAGCCGCTTTCGCCGAACTCAAAGGGATCCAGGCGAACGTCCTGGGTGCGAAGCCACTGGATGGCTTCCGGATAGGTGGTGACCAGGGCCTTGCCGAGGGTTGGGTCGCCGCCGGGCTGGACGGAGAGCCAGCCTTCAAGGTCGCGAGCCGTCCAGACGATGCCGGCGGAGACGGCGGAGGATCCGCCGGTTTCGGGGCCCTTTTCGAGGACGATCACGCGGGCACCGGCTTCCTGGGCGGTTCGGGCGGCGGTGAGGCCGGCGATGCCGGCGCCGCAGACCAGGACGTCGGTTTGCAGGGTGGGGATGTCGGTCATGGGAGCGTCCATTCGCCGCGGGCCGGGACAGGCTCTGCGCGGCCGCTGGCGGCTGAGCGGTAGGCGGCGTGAACGACCCGCAGGGCCTGGAGGGCATCGAGCGTTGAGGTCGGCGGGTCTCCCCGGCCCGCCGCCGCCAGCAGCGCTTCGTGCATGAGGGTGTCGTAGCCGGTGATGAAGTCGGAGTCGTAGTCGATGCGTTCGCGGGGCTGGTCAGCGTAGGCGGGCAGGTTGCTGTAGCAGGTGAGGGGGGTTCCCTCGTGCGGGTCAATCTCGAGCCAGCCGTTTTCGCCCCAGACCTTGAAGAGGGCCTGCTTGTCGTCCGCGACGTCGTGCTGGTCCAGGTAGTAGGCCGAGGTGAGGGAGGCCAGCATGCCGTTGTCGTAGCGGAGGGTGAGGACGGCGGAGTCCTCGACGTCGATGGGCTGGCCACCGGCCACGTTGGTCATGGCGGTGACCTCGACTATGTCGTGGCCAGTCACGACGTGCAGCATGTCCACGAAGTGGATGCCGAGCCAGGAGAGGTGGCCGCCGCCGCCGACGCGCTTCTCGAAGAACCAGGTGTTGGAGGAGCCGGTGCGGCGCTGGAGTTGCTCGACGTCACGGATGCGGGCCTGGTCGGCGATGTAGTGGGCAGTGACGCCGTAGAGGGTTCCCAGGCGGCTCTCGTCGCGAATGATGCGAGCGGCATCGCGAACGGCGGGTTGCTGGCTGCCGGCGAAGGCGAGCATGAGGTGGCGGTCGCGAGCCAGTGCTTTCTTGGCAAGGGGTTCGAGCATGGTGTCGGAGACGCTGGCCGGTTTCTCGGTGAGGACGTGAGCGCCGGCGTCCAGCGCCGCGTCGATGATTGGCGGTGAATCAAGCGGAGGGACGGTGACGACGGCTAGCTGCGGTGACTCGGCGGCCAGCAGTTCGGCGGGATCCTCGGCGACGGTGCGGACCTTGTCGCCGAGCACCGACAGGATGGAGTCGCGGCGCTCGCCGACGGGGACGGCCACGGAGACCGAGGCGGCGCCGTCGTTGGCGGCGAGGCGGTCGCGATAGCCCTGCCAGTGGGCGGCTTCGTCGTTGACGACCAGGACGACGTGGATGCCTTCAGCCATGTCGGGCCTCCCTTGGGCCATCGATCCACTCCGCAGCGCCGCGACAGCGTGGGGGTGAAGGGGGGAACGGTGGCGGGGGGGGGGGGGGGGGGGGGGGGGGGGGGGGGGGGGGGGGGGGGG
>VXPS01000068.1 GCA_009839425.1 Chloroflexota bacterium | reverse complement strand
CGTCTAATTGGGCTGTTGGTCCGTTACCCGCCACGGGGGGCGTTGTGCGTCGTCGGCCAGGGGGCCCCGTCTTTACACTGGACGAGTAGATGCGACGAACGTTTTGGCAGCAGTGGAGCGGCATTCTCTTCGCCGTTCCCTGGTTACTTCAGTTCGTGCTGTTCATCGTGGTTCCGTTCGCCGCATCGTTCTGGCTAAGTCTCACCGACTACCGATTCAGAGACTTTCCGAACATGATCTGGTTTGAGAACTACGCCGACCTCGCGTCCGATGAGGTTTTTCTCAAGAGCATCTTCAACACGCTGTACTACACGGTGTTCCATGTGCCAGGCGTGATGATCATTTCGTTCTTCATCGCCATTCTGCTCAATCAGAAGGTCAAGGGAATGCCGCTGTTTCGAACGCTGTTCTATCTGCCCTCGGTTACAGCCGGTGTTGCAACCATCATGTTGTGGCTGGTGATCCTGCAGCCCAACGGAATCCTGAACCAGGCGCTTGGACTGGTGGGCATTCCCGGACCGCGCTGGTTGACATCGACGCAGTGGGCGATGCCGAGCCTGATCATCATGAGCTTCTGGACAGTCGGAACGACCATGATTCTCTACCTGGCCGGGCTGCAGGGGATTCCGCAGCATCTCTACGAAGCCGCGGCGATCGACGGCGCCGGTCACCTGCGGAAGCTATGGCACGTGACGGTTCCCATGATGACGCCGACGATATTTCTGACGCTGATTCTCGGAATCATCGGTTCATGGCAGGTCTTCACGCAGGCATTGATCCTGACGGGAGGAGGCCCGGCAAACGCGACCTTGTTCGTGCTGCTGTACCTCTACAACAAGGCCTTTCTGATTTTCCAGATGGGGTACGCGTCGGCCATTGCGTGGGTGCTGTTCGTGATCATTCTGATTTTCACGCTCATACAGTTCGGCATAGCCCGACGATGGGTCTATTACGAATACGATGAGTCGAGTTAACCCCTGATGGCCCTTCTCTCCGAGCGAGCGCCCACAGGTTCGGACGTGAGTCAACCCATGCAGACTTCGGTGACCATCCGGGGCTGGCGCGCGCGGATTCTGCGGCCAGCGTGGCGGGTGCTGATCTACGCGATGCTGGTCGGCGGCAGTGCGGTCTACGGGTTCCCGTTTGCATGGATGGTGCGGTCGTCGTTCATGTCGATCGACCAGTTCTACGAGGATCCGCCACCGCTATTTCCCATACCGCCGAACTGGTCCAGCTACACCGAGGTGTGGGAGAGCGGACCAATTGTCGCCTGGATCATCAATTCCACCATCGTGACGACGTTTGGCGTGGTGGTGTTGACTCTCGTGAGCGCGGTTGTCGCCTTCGGATTCGCTCGCACCGAGTACCCGATTCGCGACGCACTCTTTCTGCTGGTCATCTCGACCATGATGCTTCCGCAGCACGTGACAATCATTCCGAAGGTCATCATCTTCCGAGACCTCCGCTGGCTGGATACGCTGCTGCCGCTGATCGTTCCGATGATTGGCGGATCGGCGTTCTTCATCTTCATATTGCGACAGTTCTTCCGAACGATCCCCAAAGAACTCGACGACGCCGCCGCAATCGACGGCGCCTCGCCGGTGCGCATCATGTTCACGATCATCTTTCCGCTATCGAAGCCAGCCATCGCCACGGTGGCGGTGTTCTCGTTCATCGGCAATTGGAATGAGTTCTTTGAGCCGTTCATCTACCTGAACACGCCGGATCGCATGACCCTGGCCGTGGGCATGCGGTTCTTCCAGGCGGGGATGTGGGAACAGCCGCAGCTGCACCTGCAGATGGCCATCGCGTTGATTTCCGTTGCTCCGATCCTGGTTGCGTTCTTTTTCGCGCAAAAGCACTTCATCCGCGGGATCACGCTGACCGGAATCAAGGGGTAGACGCGTCAGCAAGACCTCGCCGGGCGCTTGCGAGTCTCTACTGAAAGCGGCTGCTAGTCGCGCGACTTGAAGCGGGCGATTTGGTCGTCGACCCAGGCGTGGTTGGCGTCGCGGGTGCGGCCGGCGTTGTGGGGGGTGTGGACAACGTTGTGGCGGCCGAGCAGGGGCGAGTCGAGGGGGACGGGTTCCTCGGCGAAGACGTCAGCAGCGAGCGAAAGCTCATCGTTGAGCACGCGGCGATAGAGGGCGTCGGTATCACAAACGGCGGCTCGGGTGACCTGCACGACAAGCGAGCCGTGGGGCAGGGCGTCAATCAACACGGCGGTGATGAGGCCGCGCGTGTTGTCGGTGAGCGGGAGCATGGGAACGAAGATCTCCGAGTCCTTGACGAGATCGGACACGTGGAAGCAGCGCCGGACGCGGGCCGCGGCGAAGGTGGCGTCGGGCGCGTAGGGATCCCAGATTGCAACCTCGGCTCCGACGGCCGCGCAAAAGGAGGCGTAGCGGGCGCCGATGTTTCCGGCTCCGACCACGCGCACGCGCTTGCCGGCGAGGGTTCCGCTGGTGAATCGAGGGTCGTCGCCGTACTGCTCGCCACGCTGTCCAGGGCGACCGACGTCCGGGCGGTACTTCCAGGTCTCGTGCCCGCGCTGCATGGCGGCGTAGGTCTGCGGCGTTCGGCGGAGGGCGGCCAGGGTGAGTCCCAGGCCGTATTCGGCCACGGACTGTCCCCAGTAGACGTCGAGCCGGTGGGGGATGAAGCTGACGCCGCGGGCGATGGCGGCCTCGATGCCGTCGGTCGACGAGTCACCCCACCATTTCGTGAGCAAGTAGCGCGGGTGGAAGCACTCTTCGAGCGCGCTGAACGGCTCGAGATCCCGGGCAGCGGCCGGAAGTCCGAGGAGCGCCAGGCGCTGGACGGACGCGGGGTCGGAAACGAGTTGCGGGGCGCGGGCCTGCGGATCCTGGGTGCGATAGAACTCGCAGTCGCCCTGGCGCTCCCAGCACTCGTGCCAGTAGTCGGCCGCGAAGGGCCACGCGGCGTCAAAGCGCTCATTGACACAGATGACCGATCGCATAGCCCGCGTCCTCCAGTTGTCCGATGGCTGGCCAAGGATTCCTGCGCTGTACTATCGCAGACCGTCGGTTTGACTTCTTGCTCGCGGAGGTTGTCATGAAGCGATTCCTCATTCAGTCAGAGACGCCACGCGATCAACTGGACTGGGGATCGCTGGGCTGGCTCAGCAATCCGCCGGTGACGGGGAGCAAGTACCTGACGGTGATCGACGTGGAGTTGCTGCCCGGCAACGGGCACGACTTTCACAAGCACCCGGACCAGGAAGAGTCGATCGTGTGCGTGAAGGGGACGGTGGAGCAGTGGGTGGACCAGGAACGACGGATGCTGAATCCTGGCGACGCGGTGTACATCCCGGCCGACTGCGTGCACGCGACGTTCAACGAGGGCGACGAGCCGGCGAAGGTGCTGGCGATCCTGGGTCCGTGCGTGGGGGAGATCGGGTACGAAGTCGAGGAAGTGGCCGATCAGGCGCCGTGGAGCGGACTTCGCGGATAGGCGGCGGAGCGCGCTCCGCGCCAGTATCTCGTCGCGGCAGCCGGCTTGTGTGGAAGCCCCGGCTGGTCTCCCGACGGGTGGATGCTTCAAACTGCGGGCCAGGTTCTCCCGGCCGCGTTAAGTGAAGGCTGACCATGGCACACCACGAGTTCTCGCCCACGACGTACTACAACACGATGGGGACGCATCCGCCGGCTCTGCACATCGAGCCGGGTGACTCGGTATCGACGACAGCCGTCGACGCCCGAGGGTTCGATCATGAGAACGTGGAGCGGGCAGGACGGCCGAATCCGCAGACGGGTCCCATCTACGTGAATGGCGCGGAGGCCGGGGACACGCTGGTTCTGCAGTTGCACGCGGTGGTGCCGAACCGGCGGATGGGATGGACGACGGGGCGGCTGGCGCCAAACGTTCTGGACTTCGGGTATGAGGCGAATTTCTCCGACGAGGTCGAGCTGGCGTGGTGGGACGTGGACGTGGAGGCGGGAACGGTGACGCTGACGGAACCGCAGAACCGGCTGACCGGGCAGCCGCTGCCGCTGAAGCCAATGCTGGGGACGGTGGGGGTGGCGCCGGACATTGGCGAGGCGATCAGCACGATGACGTCGGCGGCACACGGCGGGAACATGGATTACATCGGGATCAAGCCCGGCGTGACGGTGTACCTGCCGGTGTTCGCGGACGGGGGGCTGTTTTTCCTGGGGGACGGACACGCGCTGCAGGGCGACGGCGAGATGGACGGCACAGGCGTGGAGATCTCGATGGACGTGCGGTTCAGCCTGGACCTGATCAAGGGCAAGACGATCGGCTGGCCGCGGGCCGAGGACGACACGTACCTGATGGCCTGCGGCAACCATCGCCCGCTGGACCAGGCCGTACAGCACGCGACGACGGAGATGGTGTCGTGGCTGGAGACGGATTACGGCCTGACGACGCGCGAGGCACACATGTTGCTGGGGCGATTCGTGGAATACGACGTGGGCAACATGTTCGACCCGGCGTACACGATGGTGTGCAAGGTGAAGAAGGCCGTGCTGGCGGAGTTGGGTTTCGCGCCTTCGGACGGCTGAGCCACGCCACCGGGTCGGGGTGAGCTAGGTGACTTCCGCCAGCGCAACGGGCCGGTTCTCGCGGCTGGAGATGTCGCAGGCGATGGCGGCGCGGAGGGCTTCGACGGCATCGTCGGCGGTGCTGCGGACGGGCTGACGGCCACGGGCGACGTCCAGAAAGGCGTCGACCTCGGCGGAGTAGGCGTCGGCGAACCTGTCGTGGAAATCCGGATAGGGCTCCGCGCCGAGGGGCGGGCCGGTGGGCTCCAGCGACCGGAGCGGTAAACGGGGGTCCCAACCGACGACGACGCTGTCACGCGAGCCGAATAGCTCCATGCGGATGTCGTAGCCGAGCGGGTTGTGGCGGGTGTAGCTGAGCAGGCCCAGCGCGCCGCCGGAGAGGGTGCAGGTGGCAATGGCGGTGTCGCAGTCGTCGAAGCGGCCGTAGACGTCCCACTTGCGGACGGTGGTCTGGGCGAAGACCTGGACGACCTCTTCACCGGTGACGAAGCGGAGGGCGTCGAAGTCGTGGACGCTGAAGTCGCGGAACATGCCGCCGGAGCCGGCGATGTAGGCCTCGGTGGCAGGCTCGGGGTCGTGACCGGTGGTGCGAAAGGTGTAGAGGGTGCCCAGCCCTCCGGCGGCGACCAGGTCGGCGGCGGCCTGGAATCCGGGATCGAAGCGGCGCTGGAAGCCCATTTGCACCGGTACGTTGCGCTGATGGATGAGGGCGACGACTTCGCGCGATCTTTGGAGGTCATGCGAGATGGGCTTTTCGCAGAGGGTGGGAACGCCGGCTTCAACCGAGGCCTGCAGAAGTTCGGCGTGGGCGGTGGTGGTGGCGGCGATGACCAAGGCGTCGACGGATTGCAACAGTTCGTCGTAGGTGGGGACGTAGCGAAGATCCAAGTCACCGGCGACGGACCTGGCAAGGTCCGTGCTGGCGTCCTGGACGAGAATCTCCGCCACGTCGGAATGCGCCATGAGCCGTTCGGCGTGGGGGCGCCCGATGCGGCCGACGCCGGCTACACCTACGCGCATATCAGTCCCTTTCGTCTGTTCATAGCCCGCCGGGTGGCCGGAGGCGTGTGCACTTGCTGGCAATCACCGCGCAATCTGGACCGGCGGAGCCCGCGCGTCAAGGGCTGGGCGCGAGCGATGGATGGCGGGCAGCGTAGGCTTAGGCCGACCTTTCCAGTTTGAGCAGGATTGACTTGCGCGCTCTGAGTCGAACAGCTTCCGGTTACCGATGAGTGAAGGACGGTTGGCGGGCAAGGTTGCGGTGGTCACGGGTGGCGGGAGCCAACCCGGAGAGATCGGGACCGGACGGGCGTCGTGCGTGTGCATGGCGCAAGAGGGTGCACGAGTCCTGGTAGCGGACATCGCCGCCGAGAACGCGCAGCGGACCGTGGACGCCATCGTGGTGGCGGGCGGCGAGGCTTCGAGCTTTGTCGGGGATGCGACGTCGGGAGACGACTGCCGGGCGATGGTGGCGACGGCGGTCGAACGATACGGCGGGCTGCACGTGCTGATGAACAACCTGGGGTTCCGCTGGGGTGGGCATGACCGGCGGAAGGGCGTGGTGGAGATGGAAGAGGCCGTGCTGATGCAGGCGTTCGACCTGAACCTGAAGAGCGCAGTGCTGGCCAGCAAGTTCGCGATCCCGGCAATGATCGAATCGGGCGGGGGTTCGATCATCAACGTGTCGTCGATCGACGGTATAGCCGGGGCGCGGCACCGGGGGGTGGCGTACTCGATCACCAAGGGGGCGCTGCCGATCCTGTCGCGTAACACGGCGGCCTTTCATGGTCGCGAGGGGATTCGGGCCAACTGCATCGTGCCGGGGCACTTGCAGTCGGCTTACCAGTCGAGGATCAAGCCGGAAGACCGTGAGCTGCGGCGGCGGGTGACTCCGCTGGGGACCGAGGGGACGCCGTGGGACATTGCCTGGGCGGCGGTGTTCCTGGCGAGCGACGAGTCGCGCTGGATCACGGGGGTGACGCTGCCGGTGGACGGGGGGCTCTTTGCCGCGCAGCCGCTGCTGGCCCATGATCTGCTCCAGGAGCCTGACCTGGAGCCCAATGCGGGGGACGCCTGAATGCCGTACGCGCTGAAGCCGAAGACGATGTACCTGATGCCGACGCACTTTGGGCCGATGAGCGGTCCGCGGCAGGGGCCGGGCGGTGAATTGGGCGCGTTCAGCGTGGACCAGCGGAAGACGCGGGCGTATGCGGTCAGTTTCCTGACGGAGCACGAGCAACTGGAGGCGTTGCTGCCGCCGGGCTTCGAGGCGGTGGGGGAGCCGGTGGTCACGGTGACGCAGACGTACATGACGGAGATCGACTGGCTGGCGGGGCGTGGGTACAACACGCTGGGCGTAACGTTCCAGGCTCGCTACAACGGGACGCGGGACCGGGCGACGGGCCCGCTGCTGCTGGTGTTGTGGGAGAACCTGACGGATCCAATCCTGACGGGTCGGGAGCAACTGGGGTTTTCGAAGATCTACTGCGAGTTGCCGGAGCCGGTGATTCACGGGGGAGAGACGCACTGCACGGCGAGCTGGCTGGGGTTCCGGTTCATGGACATGCGGCTGACGAACATGGCAGAGGTGGATGTGCCAGCGGGCGCGCCAGCGGCGCAGGACTCGGACGACGGGGAGCTACGGGGGACGCTGCATTACAAGTACGTGCCCAGGACGGGGGATTGGGGCGAGGCGGACGCGGAATACGCGGTGCTGAGTCCGCTGAACCCGCCCGTGAATGAACCACAACGGTGGCAAGGGGACGGTTCGGTGACATTTCACCGGGCGCGGTGGGAGGACCTGCCGACGCAGTACATGATCGTGAACGCGCTGCACGAACTCGAGGTGAAGGAAGGCCGGGGCGCGACGATTACGAATAGCGTGGGCGGTAGGGATCTGATCGACCAGCGCATTCTGCGGTAGGCGCAGTGGGCATTTGGCCGAGAGGTGGCTTGACATAATCTCGGTGAGTCGGCACTAGACATGGGTTCGGCCGCGGCAGGGATACGGCGACCCGACGGGCTGGCGCGGTGGCAGACGCCGTTGCTGGTGATTGCGGCGTGCGCGCTGATTGCGGTGATCGGGTTTGGAACGCGGTCGATATTCGGGCTGTTCCTACCGCCGATGACCGAGGCGCGGGGCTGGTCGCGGGAAGCGTTCAGCGTGGCGATGGCGACGCAGCAGCTGACGTTCGGCGTCGTACTGCCGCTGGCGGCGGCCTCGTCAGACAGGTTCGGACCGGTGCGGGTGATGGTGGCCGGCGCCATCGCCTATGCGCTGGGCCTGTGGCTCATGACGATGGTCGAGTCACCTCTGGTATTCCTGCTGGTGGCGGGGCTGCTGGTTGGCGGCACAAATGCCTTCACGTCGTTCTCGCTCGTCATCGCCACGATGGCGCGGATGGTGGAGCCAAAGCGGCGGCCGCTGGTGATGGGACTGGGGATGGCGGCCGGATCGCTGGGGCAGGTGATCTTCTCGCCGATTACGCAGGGCTTCATCAGCGCGTTTGGATGGAGCGACGCGCTGCTGATCCTGGCGGTGGGGTTTCTGGCCATCGTGCCGCTGGCGTTCCTGCTTCCTGGGAACCCCGAGGTGGCGGCCGAGCAGACGGCCAAGGAGAGCGTGGGCGCGGCGATCCGGGAAGCGGTGGGTCACCGGGGCTACCTGCTGCTGACGATGGGATTCTTCGTGTGCGGGTTTCACGTGGCGTTCATCACCGTGCACCTGCCGGCGTACATGCTGGACCTGGGATTCGAGCCGCGCGTGGGGGCGATTGCGCTTTCGCTGATCGGGTTCTTCAACATCGTCGGGTCGTTTCTCTCAGGTTTGGCGGGGACGCACCTGAGTCGACGGCTGAGCCTGAGTTTCATCTATGCAAGCCGGGCCGCGGTGATTGCGGCGTTCCTGCTGCTGCCGAAGACGGAGCCGGTGGCGTACATGTTTGCCTCGCTGATGGGATTGCTGTGGCTGGCGACGGTGCCGCTGACGAATGCGATCGTGGCGCGGGTGTTCGGGGTGCGGTACCTGGCCACGCTGTTTTCGTTTGTATTTCTTTCGCATCAACTGGGGTCGTTCTCGGGCATCTGGCTTGCCGGGGGAATCTATGAGGCGACGGGAAGCTATGACGGGATGTGGATCGCCGGGATCGTTCTCGGGATTGCGTCCGCGTTGATTCACCTGCCGATCAACGAACGGCCGATTGCGCGTCTGGCGGAGGCTCAGGGCTGATTCGGAGCGGAGCTGACTAGGTTTCGTCGAGCGTGGGGCGGTATTGCAGGGCTTCGGCCAGGTGCTCGATGCGGATGGTTTCGCTCTCCGAAAGATCGGCGATGGTGCGGGCGAGCTTGAGGACGCGGTGGTGGCCGCGGCCGCTGAGGGACAGGCGGTCGTGGGCGCTGCGGAGAAGGCGTTCGGCGTCGGGTTCGAGGGCGCAGATGCGGGAGATCAGGCGGGCGGTGATTTCAGCGTTGGTGAAGAAGCCGTGAGGCGCCAGACGCTCTTCCTGGATCTTGCGGGCCCGCGCGATGCGGGCCTGGACGTGGGAGGAGGGCTCGCGCTCGGTTTCGTCGGCCATCTTTGCGTACTCGAGGCGGGGGACGTCGATGTGGACGTCGATGCGGTCGAGTAGCGGTCCCGAGATGCGGTTGCGGTAGCGGCGGGCGGCCTCGGCGCTCATGCCGCTTCCGGGGCCGTCGGATGCGGCGAAGCCGGACGGGGAGGGGTTCATGGCGGCCACCAGCATGAGGCGGGCGGGAAGGTCCACGCTGTAGGCGGCGCGGGTGATGGTGATGTGGCCGTCTTCGAGGGGCTGGCGCAGGGACTCGAGGGTCTGGCGACCGAATTCGGGAAACTCGTCCAGGAAGAGCACGCCGCGGTGGGCCAGGCTGATCTCGCCGGGGCGGGGCGAGGTCCCGCCGCCGACCATGCCGGCGTAGGTGACGGTGTGGTGCGGGGCGCGGAATGGGCGCTCGACGACGAGGCCCGTTCCATCACGCAGCTGGCCGGCGATGCTGTAGATCTTGGTGACTTCGATGGCCTCGTCGAGGGTCATGGGCGGAAGAACGGAGGGCAACGCGCGGGCCAGCAGGGTCTTGCCGGAGCCAGGCGGGCCGACCATGAGCACGTTGTGGGCGCCGGCGGCGGCGACTTCGAGGGCGCGCTTGGCGTGCTCGTGGCCGCGGACGTCGGCGAAGTCGACCGGATAGCTGGCGGACTTGGTGGACATTTCGGTGACGGGCAGGGGTTCGATGCGAATCAGGCCCATGTAGTGGGCGATGAGTTGCTGCAGAGACTCGACGGGGTAGACGGATATGCCTTCCACGACGGCGGCTTCGGCGCCGTCGACGGCGGGGACGAAAGCCTTGTCGACGCCGGCGTCGCGGGCGGCGGCCACCATCGGCAGGATGCCGTGCGTATGGCGGACGCCGCCGTCCAGCGACAGCTCACCGAGATAGACGGCCTGACTGTCGTCGAATCCCTCGAGCTGGCCGGACGCCGCCAACGTTGAGACAGCCATCGGGAGGTCGTAGACGGGTCCTTCCTTGCGAATGTCGGCGGGGGCAAGGTTGACCGTGACGCGGCGATCGGGGAAGACGGCGCCGCTATTGCGGATGGCACTGCGTGTACGCTCGCGGGCTTCCTGGACGGCGGTGTCGGGCAGGCCGACGACTGTATGCGCCGGCAGACCATTGCTGATGTCCGCTTCGACGTCGACCACGACACCATCGAGGCCGGTAATTGCGCAGCTGTGAACCGTGGCAAGCATGAGCGAGGAGCGGCCCGCCCAGCCGCCTTCTTCGCACTACATACCCGGCCCGTCGCCGATGGTCTTGTGCATCTTGAACTGCCCGCTCTTCTTTTCCTCGCCGCCGCAGGCCGCCAGCAGGAGGCCCGAGGCGAGGAGGGCAACGACGCGGCGTCGAGGAATGAACTTCCGCTGCTTGTTGGTCGGCATGCGGAACTCCAAGGCTTCGCCTACGCCGCCTATCGTACGCGCTTCGGGGGTGAGAGGTGGGATTTGACGGCTAGCGCTGGACCGGGACGACGACGTAGGGGGTCTCGACGTCCATGTCGGGTCCGATTGAGCCGTTGCCGAGGCGGTCGATGGCCTCGACGTAGTACATGAGATCCCAGTCCGGGACGATGTCCATGCCGGGGATGGTTGCCGACCAGGCGCCATTGGCCTGGTGCATTGGGACGGGTGTAAAGAGTTCGCGCTGGTTGAGGTCGCGGTAGTAGAGGGTTACTGACTGCAGTTCCTCGGCGGAGTCCACGCGAGCCGTGACGGTGAGGTCCTGGCCGGGGACGGCGAGGGCGACACGTTCAACGTCGAGGGATGGAGCGGATTCCGCGTCTCCGACGGCCACGGGTTGCGGGGCGTCGGCAGAACGCCAGGAGCGCGTTTCGCCGTTGGCGTCGGTGGCTTCGATGTAATAGGCGGCGTCACAACAAGCGGGGACGGTAATGCCGGCTGAGTAGACGGCGCCGTCGGCGGACATGGAAGTGCGCTGCCAGGGGCAGTCGCCGCAGCGCCAGACCAGGTCGACGCTGTCGATGCCGTCGGGCGCCGTGACGGTGGCCGAAAGGTTGAGCGAGCCGGGGGCCGCGTTTCGAGTCGGGACGTGCCCGATCTGGGGCGCGGCCTCGCGGACGATGAGGGCGTTGATGACCCAGTCGGAGGCGGGGTGGGAGTTGATTTCCACTTCGAGCCGTCCGTTGGCGATGTTGCAGCGCTGGGACTTCCGGATGACCTGGCCGGCGGGAATGGTGAAGCGGTCGGTCTGGTGGCGGCCCTGGAACGTGAGCCACATCGGGCCGCGATCGACGGCGTCCGGGCTGGTGTCGCCCATGACCGCCGTCACATCGTAGATGCCCGGCGCCACGTTGGCGCGGAAGGTGTGTTCCACGTAGCCGGGGTTGGGTCCGCGGTGCTGGAAGTCACTTTCCAGGAGGTTGACGGCCAGGTCGCCAACTTCACGATTACGTCCCAGCAGGTCGCCGTTGTCGGGGAGGGGCGGGCTGAAGGCGCGAATGTCGCGAACCATCTTCCAGCCGATGCCTCGCGCCGGCGTGTACTGGACATCGGGCGAGACGGCGCGGAAGCGCCGCTCGACCAGGGCGGACTGCATGGTTCGGGGGATCCAGGGGCGCGGGTCGACCGGCTGGGCGCCGAAGTCGAAGCCGTCGGCGAAGAGGCCGAAGCGATCGAAGATCTTCTGCACTTCGTCCAGCCGCGCGAGGTCGTGGTCGAGGTATGGCGCCAGGCGTTTCCAGGTGCCGGCTTCGTCCTTGACCGGGCCGAAGATCATCTCGTCGTCGTAGAGGCCGTCGGTGTGGTCGACGATGGCTTGCCACTGGTCTCGGGCCGATTGCATCTGGACTTTGGCCGACCGCAGGCGATCGGCGGCACCGGCCAGGTAGAAGAAGGCGAGGTCCTGGCCTGCTCGCAGCTTGTGGGCGTGATAGCGGGCGAGGCCGGAACAGAGGCGGACGTCGGCTTCGATGCCGCGAAACTCGGGGCGGGCTGCGTCGCTGACCGAAGTGTCAGCGCGCTTGAGGGCGGCTTCAGCGGCCGCAGCGTGCCGCTCCAGGCGCTCGGCGATCTGGGTGGGGGTGAGCCTGGCGCGGACGGAGTCGGCGAGATAGTCCTCGACGTATTCGCTTGCGCCGTAGAAACCGGCGAGGTCGCTGGGTTCGACTTCGAGATAGGCGTCGAGCAGGCCGCCGGTGTCGCGTTCGGCCCACCAGCCGAAGACGCTGGCCGAGGGGAGGTGGGCGGCGGTTATGAAGGGGAGGTAATGAGAACTCTCAGCGACAGCTTCCAGGACATCCGCCGCGGCGTCTGAACCGAAGCGGTGTTGGAACTCGCGTTCCCAGGCGCTGGCGTCGCAGTTAGGGTCGTAGCCGAGGCGGCCGAAGAGGAGGTACCAGAACCAGTAGCGTTCGTCTTCGAATTCGTACCAGTTCATGTCCTCGGGCTGGAAGAGCGTCCAGGCGCCGCCGACGTTGCGGAAGCCCTTGTTGGAGAGGGGCGCGCAGACCTCGAAGCCTTTGGAGTCGCCCAGGGCGCAGCTTTCGGCGTAGCGCCGGACCCAGGCCGGGTCGCCCCAGAGGGTGAACTTGTTGGTGCCGAGGTTCCACATGCGGAACAGGAAGTCGTAGTCGCGGGGGTACTTGAGCAGGTCGCCATAGGAGTGGCGACGGTCCATGCGGTCGAAGTCCTGCAGCAGGCCGGCGGAATAGGGCATGCCCTGGTGCTCGCACCAGAACTTGGTGGAGACGGTCGTGGGGAGGCCGGTATCGAGGGCGCCTTCCCAGGTGTCGTCGGCGATGGCCTTGGCGCGACAGTCGATTTCGATCTCGCGGCCGGCCGCGACGACGCCGCTATAGATGGAGCGGAAAAAAGCCGGGCAGTCCTCGGCCTCGATGCCGGACTCGGAATTGACGCGTAGCTGGACGCCGGAAATGTTGGGGCAGGCCTTGAGGACCTTGGCCATGCCGAGCTCGCAGTAGTCGGCCAGGATGTCGAGCGAGAGGCCCTCGACCAGCGATTCGCCGTACTCGTAGCTGTGTTGCTGCCAGACGCCGAAGGTGAAGTCGATGCCGCGCTCGACGGCGGTGCGCGAGATCATCTGGAGGGCGGCCAGGTTTCGTTCGCGTTGCTCGTCGGTCAGGCTCGGCACCGTGACGTCCGGGAACTCGGGCATAGGAACCAGGAAGGCATAGGGCGGGACCAGATAGGCGGTCTGATGCCCGAAGGTGAGGCTGAAGGCGTTGAAGCGGTAGAGCGAGAGCTTGTCGAAGTAAGCCTCCCAGAACGCGGGATTGAAGTACCAGGGGCCGTCGACGGCCGCGTTGTGCGGAAATATGCAGACGCTGCGCTTGCGGAGGAACGGGGACTCGCTGGTGGGCGGGAAGAGGGTGGCCCAGTCGAGCGGCGCAGAGGCCAGATCGATGCGGCGGGCGGCTTCGCGGAGGGCGTAGGCGAGGCCGCGGTCGTCGGAGCCGCCGATCAGCAGCGTTCCGCTGGCGAAGGCGAGCGCCAGGGACTCGGGGGCGTCGCCCAGGGGAGCTCTGGCTGAAGCGAGGGTAGCGGCCAGATCTTGCGTGGCCGCCGATCCCACCCGGATGGTGACCGCAGCGGCGTCGTCGCCAAGGGCGAAGCCGCGCTGGTCCAGCGCCTGTTGCAGACGGTCGAGCGCCAGGCGGGCGGGCGACTCGAGTTCGCCTTCGACCACGATCCGAATGCGTGAGTTTGCGTCCGCCACGGTTATCGCCTCTCTTCAGGCAGGTTGGTAGGAACGCCCACGCGCTCCGCATTGAGTGCACCGGAAACCGGAGCAATTGCCGCCGGGATCAGAGCCAATGGTCTTTCGTACCGTCGCCGAGGTCCGAGTCCATGCTAGAAGCCGGGGCGCGGGATGGGCTTCTCGCCCCGATCCATAAAGGTCCTCAGCTCTCTGCCGGAAAGCGGGAGGAAGTCGCCGCGAATGGCGTAGATGCGGGCGTTGTTCATTTCGATCTCAAGGCGGATCGCCTGGCCGGTAAAGGACGCCAGGCCGCGACCGCCTGTCCAGCGCGGCGTCCAGTCGAGCGCGTCGCCGGTGAAGGGGTGGCAGTCGGCGTAGCTGTAGCCCTCGATTACCTCGCCGGTCGGATCGGTGACCTGGACGCGAGTCTCGAGGCCGGACTGGATGTTGAACCTGGCCTCGCCGCCCTGCCAATAGAGCGAACGGGTGCCGATCATGCCCGGGCCAAAGCAGGACTCGACGTAGTAGAACCCGTCGAGGCGCAGCCTGTGCATGAGCAGGGCGCCGGTGTCGTTGCCTTCGCCGGCGGGACCTCGCTCGAGGCGTTTGGGTCCGACGTGGGGGTTGATGTGGTAGCCGTGCTCAAGCTTGGAGGCGCTGGAGTAGATGCGGATCTGGTTGTCGTCGTCGACGACGAGACTGTGCGGGCGCATGGTTCCCGCGCCGTATTCGCCCTGCTCCGCGTTGGGGATGAAGGGCTCACGGATGGAGCGGTTGAAGTGCCAACCGTTGTAGCTGTAGGCCAGCTGGCAGTCGGTCTTGCCTCCCCAGTACTTGACCAGGGGAACCGGATCGGTGTGATAGATCCAGACCAGGCCGACGAACTTGTCGGCGTAGGGGAAGGCCACCATGCCGTAGATCTCGGCCAGCGGTGTGTCGAGGGCGTCGGTTGCAAGGACAAGCTCAGGCTCGCTGTAGGTGCGAAAGTCTTTGGTTTCGGACAGGGCGACCCGCCGCGGGTGCGCGTGGGGCGCGGGGCGGGCGCTGATGACGTAGCAGCCGCGCACGTGGTTCCAGTAAGCGGTGCTGGGAGGGTCGGGGCTGTGCTTGCGCCACTCCACGCCCTCGACGCGGGTCCAGTTCAGGCCTTCGGGCGAGGTCCACAGGTGATTGCCCTTGCCGACGGCGAAACCCTTGACGCGTTCGTTGGGGTCTTCGGCACGCTCGTCGAAGTAGCAGTCCCACTGATGAAAGTCCTCGGACTTCCTCAGCACCTGGTTGGGGTAGCGGCGGTCGGGAAGCGGAACGCGGTCGGTGAGGTCGGGTTTCTCCCAGTGGATGCCGTCGTCGCTTTCGGCGACCAGCGCGTAGCTGTCGGGCTGTTCCTCGGGGACCACGGACTTGCCGTTGTAGAGGATTCGCCAGACGCCGGACTCGTGCTTGAAGGCGGTGGGGTAGCCGGAGCCGAGCCAGAAGCCGGGCTCTTCGAGGGTGGCTTCCGGGACAAGCTGCGGCTGGCCGATCCCCCGCCGGCAGTTGTTCCAGCGACTCAGGTAGTTGTCGTCCCAGAACAGGAGTGTGAAATCGCTGGTGTTCAGCATGGCGGGGACTCCCTGCGTGGCGCGCGCGGCGGCAGATTGCACTGACGATACCGCGTGGTGGGCGTGTACCTGAAGTCGGGACTGCGCAGCGACGCTAGGGAATGGCCACGGACAACGACCACGATTCGCCCAGCCGGTTGAGGTCGGGCCGGATCTGGTCGGGCAAGAGCTGCGGGCGTCCCGCGACCAGGCGTTGTCCGTCCACGAATCCTTCCGGACGGTCGCGTAGCTGATCCAGCATGCGCTGACGCCAGAGCGCCACGCGGGATTGGGCATCAGGGTCGTCCGCCGCGTTGTGAAGTTCGTGGGGGTCGCGGGTCAAGTCAAAGAAATGCTCGTGGCCGTCCGCGGGATACCAGATGAATTTCTCGCGGCCATCGGTCAGGTACTGATGGGCCGGCGCATATTCCGACCAGCGCCCGCTACTGCGTCCCCTGCGTCCGCCGTGGTGCTCGCCGTGCAGGTAGGGGCGCCAGGACGCCTGGTCGCCGCGCGCGAGTGGGAGGACGCTACGGCCGTCGACGGAGTCCGGAATGGTCACGCCCGCGGCATCCAGCAATGTCGGCATGACGTCCTGGAGGCCGACGGGCTGGTCGATGACGGCGCCGTTCCTGGGCTCCAGCCACTCGGGCAGGCGCAGGATGAAGGGGATGTTGGCGGAGGACTGGTGCGGCCAGGCTTTGCGGAAGAGGTTGTGGTCGCCGAGCATTTCGCCGTGGTCGCTGGTGTAGAGGACCACGGTGTCCTGCCACATGCCGGCGGCGGACAGCGCACGAAAAACCCGGTTGACCTGGTCATCGATGTGGTTGACGAGTCCGTAGTAGGCGGCGCGCATTCGGCGCATCCAGGCGTCGGGCAGGTGGATGTCGACGGGCTGGATGTTGAGGCCGAGACTGGGCTGGTCGAACTGCCTGGCCCAGTCGCCGATGAAAGGCTCCGGAATGTCGTCGGCGCAGGCCATGTAGCGGTCGAAATACATTTTGGGCGGTGTAAACGGCGGGTGCGGGTCGACCACGGAGAGCCACAGAAAGAGCGGCGCTTCGGGGTCGCGCTTCTTGATGAGCTTCAGCGACTCGTTGACGCACCAGGTGGTGAGGTCGTAGCCCTCGGGCAGATGGCTGGGCCTGGCGTTGAAGCTGTTGGTCTCGACGCCGTGCAGCTTGCCGGCAAGCACCTCGCGGCGGCCCTGGTCGTTGAGCCAGTTCGAGTAGTCGTTGCCGTCGCGCTGGCTGTTGGCGACGAGCATGTGCTGGAAACCGAAGCGCTTGCGGCCGGGGTGCCAGTGGGTTTTGCCGATGAGCTCGGTCTGGTAGCCGTTGGCGGCAAGCTCGGAGGCGACGGAGCGACGCAGGTTCCAGTGGTAGCCGCCGTAGAAACCAACCATGCCGTTGGTGAAGGGAGCCTGGCCGGAGAGGATGACGCGACGCGCGGGGATGCAGGTTGGCGACTCGCTGAAGGCGGAGCGAAACCAGGCGCCGTTGCCAGCCAGGTAGTCGAGGTTGGGGGTGCGCAGGACGGGGTGGCCGTCGATGCCGAGGGCGTCGGCGCGTTGCTGATCGGAGGTGATGAGGAGGATGTGGGGGCGTCGGCGGGACATGGCGATCAGGCGCTTACCTGGTTTGTTGCGGGCTGCAGTTGCTCGGGACGGAGTTCGGACTGGCCGGCGACCAAGCGACCTTCTTGCACGAAGCCTTCAGGGCGACCAGTTAGCTCATCGACGAGGCGTTGCCGCCAAACGGTGACGCGGTCACGTGCGCCGGAATCGGCGGCGGCGTTGTGCATTTCGCGAGGGTCGGCATCGAGGTCGAACAACTGTTCCTCGCCGGTCTGGGTGTACCAGACCAGCTTTTGGTGGCCGTCGGTGACCCACTGGTTGCCTTGATCAGGTTCATAGCAGGCGGTGTGCTCGCCGTGGAGGTAGTCGCGCCAGGCGGGTGCGTCGCCGCGCATGAAGGGCAGGACGCTGGCGCCGTCGACGGACTCGGGAATCGGAGCGCCGGCGACATCCAGGATGGTGGGCATGACGTCCTGGAGACCGACGGGGCGCTCGATGGTCAGGCCGGCGGTGCATTCCATCCACTCGGGGGCGCGGGCGAGGAAGGGAACGCGGATCGAGGCCTCGTAGGGCCAGGTTTTGCGGAAGAGGTTGTGGTCGCCCAGCATTTCGCCGTGGTCGCTGGTGAAGAGCACGAAGGTGTCGTCGAGGAGGCCGCTTTCGCGGAAGCCCTTGAGCAGGCGCGAGACCTGGTCGTCGACGTGGTTGACGAGGCCGTAGTAGCCGGCTCGGCAGCGGTGCAGGTCGTCCTCGCGCAGGCGCATGACGGAGGCATCGGGGTTGAGGCCGGGAGGCGGAGCATCCAAGTGGGGCGCCCAGTCGCCGACGTAGGGCTGGGGCAGGTCGATCTGCTCGTAGCGTTCCCAGTAGACGAGGGGCGGGGTAAGCGGCGGATGCGGATCGACGAATGAGACCCAGAGGAAGAATGGGGCGTCGGGGTCGCGCTGGCCGATGAAGCGGAGGGCTTCGTTGACGCACCAGGTGGTGTGGGAGAAGCGTTCGTCCAGGTGGCTGGGGCGGCCCACCCAGCCGTTGGTGGAGACGCCGTGGGCCAGGCCCATTTCGAGCGAGGTGGCGCCGTTGTCACCGAGCCACTCGGCGTAGTCGTTGTTGTCGCGCTGGCTGTCGGCCCAGACCATGTTGTCGAAGCCGTAGCGCTTGCGTTGCGGGTACATGTGCAGCTTGCCGACGAGTTGGGTCTGGTAGCCGGCTTTGGAGAGTTCACCCGGTAGCGAGTGATCGAGCGCCCAGCCGACGCCGCCATAGAAGCCGACCATGCCGTGGTTGTAGGGCTTCATGCCGGAGAGCATGGTGCGGCGGGCGCCGATGCAGGACGGGACTTCGGCGTAGGCACGGGTGAAGTTGGTGCCGCTGGCGGCCAGGAAGTCGAGGTTGGGGGTTGCCAGCGGATCGGCGCCGTTAATGCTGAGGGCGTCGCCGCGCTGCTGATCGGTGGTGATGAAGATGACGTGCGGGCGGCGATCAGCCATGGCGGGGGACCTTGTTCGGCGGACGCGGTGGAATTATCGCGTATGGATGCGCGGCGAGTGCGTCCTTGAGGGAAACCATTGCGCAATCCGAGGGAAGGTGTTTGGAAGACTCTCAGCCCAAACCTCTCCCAGAGGAGACCTTTGCGCAACCTGAGCTTGGGTGCCCGGAAGACCCCTCACCGAATTCGGCCGAAGACGGCCGAGTCTGCCTCTCCCCTTGGAGAGGGTGAAGAACGACGTCCCCTTGATTGGATTGAGACCGAACACCGTTGCTATCCCCACGGGCGGGAGTAAGGGCGGTCGTGCCTTGGAGGACGAGGGGCGTTATGCAAACGTCTCCAGAGGGAGAGGGAACAAGAGCCGTCGCTCGTTTGAAGTCGAGAGACGTTATGCAAGGGTCTCTGAGGCGGAGAGGCCGGGTTCGTGTGGCCGGCGAGGACGGCGGGGCGGTCGGATTGGGCATATAGTCAGGGCCAGGGTTCGTGCGAGAGGTGAGGGTGATGGCTGAGTTGCTTCCGGGGCGGGTGCCGCCGTTCGAGGTGGCGGCCGGGTATCACCCAATCGTGGATTACCGGTACGTCAACGCGGGGCAGCCGCGCTGGGTTGGGGCCGACGGTAAGCCGATTCACTACTGGGAGACGGCGGATCCGGATCAGATTCGCGCCGAGCACGCCAACGTGCCGCGAGGGATCGAGCTGCGGACGCAGGCGGCCGATCGGACCGAACCGATCCTGACCTGTACCGAGCCGTGGGAGTACAACAACGGCGGGCCGGCGATCATCCGCGACGGCGGGCTGTACCGGATGTGGTACCACGCGATCGCGCCGGACCACTGGGACCCGGAGATCGCGCCGTCGCTCGGGTGGGGGCCTGACTGGGGCGGGTTCGTCTGTTACGCGGAATCCAACGATGGGTACGAGTGGCGCAAGCCGGACTGCGGGCAGTACGCGTGGCAGGGGCAGGACGCGACCAACATCGTGTTTGGCCGTGAACTGACGGGCGAGCCCGGCATTCATGGGGAGTCGGTATTCCTGGATCCACAGGCGCCGGCGCACGAGCGGTTCAAGTGCTTTTACATGGGGCGGCTCTCTAAGGACGTCATCAACCAGTGGGTGCGGGAGCAACCGGAGCGCGTCGATCCATGGATTGCCCAACATCCGGACCGAGGGTTCTATGTGGCCACGTCGCCGGACGGGATCAAGTGGACGGCGCACCCGGAGCCGGTGGTGATCTTTATCAGTGACACCATGAACGTGGTGGACTGGAACGCCGAGCGGCAGAGCTACGTGTGGTATTCGAGGGGCTGGTCGTGGGACCGGCGAACGATTGCGCGGGCCGAAACGCGTGACTTCTTTTGCTGGCCGCTGCCGGAACCCTGCCTGACGACGCCGCCCGAGCACCTGGCATTCACCGACATCTATACCAACGGCAAGGTGACCTATCCGGGCGATCCATCCACGCACCTCATGTTTCCGACGCTGTACGACCGGGCGCTGGACACGACGTGGCTGGCGGTTGCTTCCAGTACGGACGACGTGGTGTGGAATTGGGTGCCGGGCGGTCCGGTGCTGGAGCCGGGCGCCGAGGGCACGTTCGACGCAGGCTGCCTGTTTTCCTGCAAGGGCCTGGTCGAGCTCGCGGGCGACCGGATTGGAACGCCGTATGGGGGGAATGACCTGCCGCACAAGTACCCGCGACAGAATCTGCAGAGCGCAACGGCGTATGCCACGTGGGAGCGCGGGAGGATTGCGGGGCTGGTTGCGGAGGGGGATGGGGAGTTCGCGACGCCGCAGATGCTGCTGCAGGGGCGCGAAGTCCGGCTGAACGTGAAGACGGCGGCCGACGGCGAGGTCCGGGTTACGGCGCTGGAGCGCGGGCCGGGGTGGACGTCGCGACCCGGTCACGGCGCCTGGGTCGAGATGGGCGAGAGCCGGTCGATCCAGGGCGATCACCTGAGCGTGCCGGTGGATTGGAACGGGAGCCAGGCGTTGCCGCTCTCGAGGCACGGACCGGTGACTCTTCAATTCAAGCTGCGGAAGGCGACGCTGTTCGGTTTCGAGGTCGCGGGTTAGCGGGAGCGGGCCGGCAAAGTGCTGTCGTAGCCCTCGACGAGATCCTTGCGTCACCCCAGAGTGCTTGCCCGGAAGACCCCTCACCGGTTTCGGCCGAAGACGGCCGAACCTGCCTCTCCCCTTGGAGAGGGTGAAGAGCGGCGCGGCCTGCACGGAGGAGGCGGGGTTCTGCAAAGGTCTTCACGGGGAGAGGGAGACAGAGCGGCCGTGCCGTCGACCACGAGGGGCGGTTATGCAATGGTCTCCGGGACGCGGGAAAGACCGAGGGTGACGCGGTGATGAAGATTGTGATTGGAACCGGGCAGTTCGGCGAGGACTACGCGGAGCGGCTGGCGGCGCGCTTTTCCGAGGTCACGTTCAGCATGGCGCTGACCGATCCGGACGAGGTGCGCGAGATCGTGGACGCCGACGCGTTCCTGGGCTGGCCGGAGCCGGAAGCCATCGCGGCGGCGCAGCGGCTGCGCTGGATTCACGTGCCGGGGATGGGGATCAACAACACGATGCTCAGTCCGGGCATTGCCGAATCCGGGATCGTGGTGACGAACTCGCCGGGGGCGCACACGAATCCGATTGCCGACCACGTGATGTTCTTCGTGCTTTCGCTGGCGCACCAGGGCCGGCGGCTGCTTGACGATCAGCGGGCTCGACGCTGGGACACCCGGTCGTACGAGCTTCAGCTGCGGGACCTGGACGGTTCCAACATGCTGCTGATTGGGCTGGGCGGCATCGGGCGCGCCGTGTATCAGCGGGCACAGAGCTTTGGGATGCAGGTGTCGGCAATCGATCCGACGCCCACGGACGTGCCGGCGGGCATTCGCGAGGTTGGCGGCTTGGACCAGTTGGATGCGCTGCTGGCCGATACGGACTGGCTGGTGGTGACCGTGCCGATCACGCCGGGTACCCGCAACATGATTGACGCGCGACGGATCGGGTTGCTGAAGCAGGGCGCCGCGGTGATCGTGATATCGCGCGGCGGGATCGTGGACGAGGATGCGCTGGCCGAGGGGCTGCGCTCGGGGCGGCTCTCCGGCGCGGGGCTGGATGCCACGGAAACCGAGCCGCTGCCGGCCGAGAGTCCGCTGTGGGACATGGACAACGTGCTGATTTCGCCGCATTGCTCGGGTGTGACGCCGAGCATGTGGAGACAGCGCCAGCAGACGCTCGAGGACCAGGTGCGTCGCTTTGTTGAGGGGCGGCCGCTGGCGTTCATCTGCGATCTGGAGCGGGGGTATTAGAGCGGCGGAGGAGCGTAGGCATCATTTGGGCCTGAGCGAATTGCCCTGGGCGCCAGGTGGGATCGGCTACTTGACATAAGGTGCGGTAGCCGGCGTAGTGACTCGTGTGTGGGCTGGCCCGGGGGGGTGGAGAAACGCCCAGGGCGTGGCTAGAAGATCTCGGCGGAAGTCGGTAGCCCGGGCAGCGATGCTTCGGGGAGCCGCAGGTGCAGGGCCTGGTGCCAGCGGTGGGGGACGAAGATATTCAGGACGCCGTCGTCGAGGAAGGCGTCGATGTAGGAGCACTGGTGATTCATGAAAGGCAGGTCGTAGATGGGGGCCAGGGCGTTAGCGAAGACGAAGCGAGGCTGGCCCCAGGTGCGGCCGCCATCCGTGGAGAGAGCCACCCAGATTTCGGAGCGGTCGCCCATGAGGGATTCCTTGTCGCCGCTGAGGCCGGTGTAGTCGAGGTCGTGGTGACGGTTGTGGTGGAAGGCGGCGAGGTGGCCGTTGGAGACCTTGAAGAGCATGGGCGGGGCGTCGGGATGGACGAGCGGGGTTGGCTGCGGGTCTGACCAGGTGCGGCCGTCGTCGTGGCTGCGGAGGTTCCAGAGGTGGCCTTCGGGGGTTCGGGCCATGGCGTATATTTCGCCGTTGCCGAGGTCGATGGGACGAAGTTCGTCCATGCGGTTGAAGCCGCCGGCGTGCCAGCCGCCGTGGCGGGCATCGGGCAGCAGTTCCCAGGATTGGCCCTGGTCCTCGGACCGCAGGATGTATTGGCGGGTCAGGAGCGGGCGGTAGGACCAGTCGGCTTCGTGGGCGCCCAGCAGCCAGGTTCCGGCCTCGGTTTCGCACATGCGCATGACGGACATGCCGGTGAATCCGGGATCGTTGGCGGGGCGAATCAGGCGGACTTCGGACCAGGTGTGGCCGTCGTCGTCGGAGTAGCGGTAGCCAATCGGGGCGTTTTCGTGGAGGCCGCGTTTCGTGGTGTGGAGGGCCCAGATGGGTTGGGTGCCGAAGCAGTAGATGCGGCCTTCGGGGACGCCGTTTCCGGCTCGCGGCGCTAGCGGAATGAAGCCGTGAAGGTTGTAGTCGATGTCAATGGGTCGAGTCGGGCCGTGCCAGGTTGCGCCCTGGTCGCTCGAGCGGAGGGCCACCAGATCGTTCGCCTTTTGCTCCTGGCGTCCGTAGTGACAGCGGCCTTCTGGGACGGCGAGGGTGTTGGTGGGGAACATCAGGAGGTAGTCGCCGCCGGGGGTCTTAATGGCACGGGTTTCGAAGAGGGTGCCGCGCTCGGTGCGGTAGACGACCTGGCCGTCGACGGCGGGTGCTGTGATCAGGCCCAGGTGCTCACGGACCATAAGTCCGCCAGGCGGACTGGCTATGGCGACCTGCTTGTCTTGCAGGTTGATTGTTTCCGCGAGGCGTTGCGGCGGGTAGGGCGCACTCATTGGGGCGACACTGCCAAAGAGTGGAAGCGGGGCCTACGACAGCCCGTAGGCGTAGAGGCGGGCCGCGCCGTAGAGCCAGAAGCGGAGCTTGACCTGGCCGGCGTCGAGATTCGAGAGGTTCTTGCCGTTCCAGGTCACGGGGCGGCGCAGGCCGTCGATGAAGATGTCGTCGGATTCGTGGCGGGTGAAACCCTCCAAGGGCTCACTGGTGACGGGGTCGAGGACTTCGACTTCGATCCAGCTGCGGTTCTGGCGGACGTCGCCGACGTTGAGGGTTAGGTTGGATAGGCCCTCGGCCTGGATGGGCGTGGTGGTGGCGGGGCCGGGGGTTTCGCGGTCGGGGGTTTCGAGGCAGGTGAAGCCGTCTTCGCGGAGCGTGGCGAGGCCCATGCGCACGACCCGTCCTGAGCCGCTGCCGGAACCGCCGTAGTCGACGCCGGGCCGATAGTTTTCAGGCGGCCAGGTGGTGAAGTCTTCGCCTGCGCCACCGTAGTACAGGTAGATGGTGCCGTCCTTGACGACCAGTTTGTCAGAGATGACGAGCAGGCCGCCGTCCCACTCGGTGTGGGCGCCGCGGGGGATGGTGGGC
>VXPS01000114.1 GCA_009839425.1 Chloroflexota bacterium | reverse complement strand
GTCCGCGCCCTGCCCGGAGCCTTTGCCCCGCAGCGCCGCCGCGTCGATGTCCTCGCCGCCCGTCGAAAGCCCCAGCGTGTAGAGGTTGTAATACAGCCCCGCCTTCGCCAGCAGCTGCGCGTGCGTGCCGCGCTCCACGATCCGGCCCTGGTCCAGCACCAGCACCTCCGTCGCGTTCCGCACCGTCGAGAGCCGGTGCGCGATCACGAAGCTGGTCCGCCCCCGCATCATCGTCTCCATCGCGTCCTGGATAATCCCTTCGGTCTGGGTGTCCACCGAGCTCGTGGCCTCGTCCAGCACCAGCACCCGCGGGTCGGTCAGCAACGCCCGCGCGAACGACACCAGTTGCCGCTGCCCCGTCGACAGCCCGCCGCCCCGTTCCTCGATCGGCGTGTCGTATCCAAACGGCAGGCTGTCCACGAACTCATGCAGACGCACCGCCCTCGCAACCTCGATGACTTCCTCTCGCGTGGCATCCGCCCGCCCATACGCGATGTTGTCGTGAATGCTTCCGCTGAACAGGAACGGCTCCTGCAGCACCAGCCCGATCTGCCGTCGCAGCGAAGCCTGGCTGACCCGGCGCACATCGTGCCCGTCGATCCGCACCGACCCGGCGCTGGCGTCGTAGAACCGCAGCAGCAGGTTGATGATCGTGGTCTTGCCCGCTCCCGTGGCGCCCACCAGCGCGATCCGGTCGCCCGGCTTCGCCACGATCTCGGCTTCGTGCAACACCGGCCGGCCCGCCTCGTAGGCGAAGCTCACCCGCTCGAACCGCACCTCGCCCCGGACTCTCGGCAACTCCCGCGCGTCGGGCTCATCGTGCATGGTTTCGTCGGTGTCCAGGATTTCGAACACCCGCTCCGCCGACGTCATCGCCGCCTGGATCGCGCCCCATCGCGTCGCGAGTTCCTGCACCGGGCCAAAGAACCGCTCGATATACAGCACAAAGGCCGTCACCACGCCCAGCGTCACCGTGTCCGACCCGTCCAGCACAAACGACCCGCCCAACCACAGCACCAGTCCGGTCGAAATCGCCGTGAAGACCTCCACCGCCGGCTCGGCCGACGACGACACGGTCATCGCCCGCATCTGCGACCGCGCCTGGGCGTGATTCACCTCGTCGAAGCGCCGGGCGTTCACGTCCTCGCGGGTAAAGGCCTGGATCACGCGCATCCCCAGGATCGATTCGGCCAGCACCCCGTTCAACGTGGAAGTCCGCGTTCGCATCACCCGGTAGGCCGCCTGCGCCACCCGTGCGAAGACGACACCGCTCAGCAGCATCAGCGGCGACACCGCAATCGCAATCAGCGTCAGTTCCCAGCTCAACAGCGCCATCGCCACCAGGATCCCGATCAGGATCACCACGTCGGCCACCAGACCAATCGCCCCTTCGGTGACCGCCTCCCCGATCTGCTCCACGTCCGACGCCATCCGGCCGATCAGGCGACCGGTGATCTGCCGGTCGTAAAAGCCCAATGGCAGGGATTGGTACTTGCGGAACATCTCCATCCGCATGGCCTGCAACATGCTTTGGCCGATGCTGGCGTTGATCACCAGCTGGGCAGCTGTGGCGCCGGCCTGCCCCAGCGTGACGGCCAGGAACGCCAGTCCGGCCATGGTGAGCACCCCGGCGTCTCGGGCTCGGATGCCGTCGTCGATCGCCAAGCCGATCAGCGCCGGCTGCGCCATCGTCGTCCCGGCGACCACGAGCACAGCCACGGCTGCAGCCAGCAGTCGGCGCCGGTCACGTGCCAGGTACCCCAGCAGCCGCCAAAGGACACGCCGGTCGAAACCTTCAAACCCGGTCTCTTCCTGGACAAACGTCCCGCGCGCCTGGGACGTCCCCATCCCCATGCCCATTCCCGACCCCATGCCCATCCTCATGCGTCCGCCGCCTCGGCCGCCGCCAGATCCGCGCGCGCTTCCTCGGCCTGCCGAACCTGCAGGTCGTAGAGGTCGCGGTAGAACCCCGGCCTTGAGAGCAGCTCGGCATGCGCCCCTCGATCGGCGACGCACCCGTCGTCCACCACCAGGATTTCGTCCGCGTGCTCTACGGAGCTGATGCGCTGCGAAACGATGAACGTCGTCCGTCCACCGGCCCGCCGCCGCAACGCGTCCTGGATCCGACGCTCGGTCTCGGTATCCACGCTGCTGGTCGCGTCGTCCAGGATCAGAATCGCCGACTCGCGCAGCAGCGCCCGCGCAATCGTCAGCCGCTGCCGTTGCCCGCCCGACAGCCCAACGCCCCGTTCCCCGATGACCGTCTCAAATCCTTCCGGCATCCCCAGGATGAACTCATAGGCCTGCGCGTCCTTCGCCGCCGCGATCACGTCGTCGAGGCTGGCGTCCGGATTGCCATACGCGATGTTGTTGCGGACTGTGTCGGAGAACAAGAACGGGTCCTGCGGCACGATCGACACCGCCGAGCGCAGGCTCTGCAAGTCAAAGCTCCGCACGTCCTGGCCATCCACCCGCACGCTGCCGCCCGCCGCGTCGTAATAGCGCGGGATCAAGTTCAGCAGGCTGGTCTTCCCCGACCCGGTGGGGCCCACAATCCCGATGACGTCGCTCGTCGCGATTTTGGCGGAGACGCTCGACACAACCCGACGACGGTTGAATGCAATATCCACACCTTCGTAATCCACCCGACCCTTGACACGCGTCTGCTTGACGGCGCCCGGTGGGCTCTCGATACCCACCGGCTCATCCAGCAATCCAAACACCCGGTCGGCCGAAACCGCCGTGCGCGCCACTTGCTGCACGATGAAACCCAATCGCCGCGACGGCTGGATCAGCCGCGTGAAGTAGTAATAGAAGGCCAGCAGCACGCCGATGGAAATCGAACCTTCGATGGCCAGCAGCCCACCTGCCCAGATCACCACCAGCGAGCCAATTCCGGTCAGCAGCAGCATCAGCGGCATCGCCCGCGCCCGCAGCCGAATCGGCGCCAGCGCCCGCTCTCGCATCAGCTCGGATTCGGCCCCAAACGCCTCGATCTCGCGCTCCTCCGTGGCGAACGCCTTGACCACCCGGATCCCGTTCAGGTTCTCCGTCAGCACCCGCGTCAGCTGCGCCTGTTGACTCCGGTAGGCCAGCCACATCGGCCGCACCACCCGCCCATACACCGTGGCCACGGCCACCATCAGCGCCAAAACAATCAGCGCCATCAGCGTCAACTGCGCACTGGCAATCACCATCCCGGTCACGATCACGACGTAAATGCCAACCGTTCGCACGGCCTCCATGACCCCGTAGCCGGTGAACCCCTGCACCGTCCGGGTATCGCTGATCGCCAGCGTGATCACGTCGCCGCTGTCCACGCGGTCGTAGTAGGCGTATGGCAGACGCTGCAACTTGTCGTACACCTCATTTCGCAGCTGGCGGCTGATGCCTGCCTGGTACCAGCGCTGGCAGAACCGGGCACCGAACAGCGCGGCCCCGCGCAACACGATCAGGGCCGCCGCCAGCAGCGAGAGCCCCACCAGCCGCGAGCGGTCGCCCGCCACGATGCCCTCGTCGATCACCCGCTGCAGAACCTGCGGCACAACCAAGTCCATGGCGGCCGAAACCAGCCAGACCAAAACGCTCAGCAGCGCCACCGGCCAGTACGAGCGGATATAGGCGAGCGTTCGCCAGATAGACCTTATGGCTTGGCCTCGTCCTTGGACGCCTCAATGGTCACTGTTGCCGGACTCGCATCGTCCTCGCTACCCGAGCTTGGCGTTTCCGGCACATCCTGCACCGGAGACACGGGCAAGTCGCTGGCAGCCGAAGCCATTGCCATGCGCGTCCTACGTCGCTGCATCACGAGGAATTCCCTGAGAAAGCCGCGCAGCGTCGTCCAGAGCAGCGCGCCAATCGGAATCCCGAACAGCACACCCCAGAATCCCGCCGCAATACCGCCCAGGATCACGCTGGACAAAACCACGATCGGATTCACGCCAATCGCCGTCCCCATGATTCGCGGCTTCACCACGTTTTCGATCGCCAGGGACACCAGCGCCAGCGCAACCCCAACCCAGATCGCCAGGTCGATTCGAACCGTAAACGCCATGACCGTCGGAATTGCTATGCCCACAATCATCCCGAAGAAGGGGATGAACATCAGGATGCCGGTACCCACCGCCACCAGCAGGCCGAACTCCAGCCCCGCGATCAGGTACGCCACGACAACAGCGATGCCCCAGATCACCGATGCCAGGAACTGGCCGCCCAACCACGCCCCAAACGTGTGCTCGCTGGCCCGCACGCCGCGGTGCAGGCGCGCCGCCCAATCCGGCGGCAGCGCGTTCGCCAGCCGCTCCACGCCTCGGTCCCAGCCCAGGACGAGGTAGAACGAGATGATCAATGTCACGATCGTGGCGGCCACGCCGCCCGCGATCGTTCCCGTCGTCGTAATGACGCCGCTGGCCAGCTCCTGTCCCATCGATGCCAGGTTGTGGCTGACATCCTCCGTGACCGTACCCACGATGTCGTCGGGCGCGCCCAGCCCGGTAAGCCAGGTTTGCAGGTTGCTCAGACCCTCTGGAATCCCCCGGGCCTGCGCGGTCAGGCTCTCCGCCGCGTGCCCGACTTCCGTGAAGAACGGCGGCAGCACAAAAAACAGGCTCGCACCCGCGATGCCCAGCACCACCAGGTACACCAGGGCCGAGGCGATCGGACGTGGAATCCGCAGCCGCTGCAGCAAGCGCACCGGGCCCAGGGTTGCCACCGTGACAATCCAGGCCACCAGCAGCATCACGACAAAGACGCCGGCCTGGCTCAGCACGCCCCACAGGAATTGCAGCAGCCAGGCGGCCGCCACGGCGATGCCGAGGTAGATCAGGATTAGAACAGGACGCTGAGTCTCGACGGGCGAGGTTCCTTCATGGACCGCTCGCAACCTCCGATTCTATCCGCCCGGCGTCCCGTCTCGACCTGCCTAGAATTGGCTGACGCGGCGCACAGCGCACCGCGTCGCAGCGCAAACGAAATGACTCGCGAAGCCATCCGTCCCACCATCGAAGGCAAGCTGGCCGAATTGCCGGACGCCCCCGGCGTCTACCTCATGCGCGCCGCGGACGACCGCGTGCTCTACGTCGGCAAGGCTCGGTCCTTACGCAACCGCGTCCGCAGCTACTTCCGGCGCGGCGACCACTCCTACAAGACTCGCTCCATGGTTGCCCGCATTGCCGACTTCAACGTCATCGTCACGGACTCGGAAGTCGAAGCGCTGGTCCTGGAGAACAACCTCATCAAGGAACACCGCCCTCGTTTCAACGTCACCTACCGCGACGACAAGCAATTCCTCTACCTCAAGGTCACGGTGCAGGAGACCTACCCCCGCATCGCCACCACCCGGATCATTGCCAAGGACGGCTCGCTCTACTTCGGCCCCTACACCAGCGCCAAGTCCCTGCGCCAGACCCTCAAGCTCCTCAACCGCCTCTTTCCCTACCGCACCTGCAACATCAGCATGGCCAAGCCGATCCCGAGACCCTGCCTGAAATACGACATCGGCCTTTGCAACGCCCCCTGCACCCGCTACGTCACCGTCGACCAATACCGCGAGGTGGTGGACGGTGCCGTGCGCTTCCTGCGCGGAGAGTACGAGCACGTTAAGGAGAGCCTGTCCGAGCAGATGTGGGCCGCCGCCGACGCCCAGGACTACGAAGAAGCCGCCAGGTTTCGCGACCGCATCACGGCCATGGACAAGGTCGTGGCGGAGCAGAAGGTCTCCGACCCGGACGCCCGAGTGCGCCAGGTCGACGTCATCGCCGCGGTCCGCCAGGACCGCGACGCCATGGCCACCGTCTTCCGAATCCGCGGCGGCAAGCTCATCGGCCACCATCACTACGACCTGACCGTCACCGGCGAGGAAACCGAAGCTGAAATGCTGGACGACTTCGTCCGCGAGTACTACGACCGCGCCGCCGAAGTCCCCCAGCTCGTCCTCGTTCCCCACGACCTCACCGACGTCGACGTGCTTCAGGACTGGCTCAAATCTCTCCGAGGCGCCGGCGTCACCGTACGCCGCCCCCAGCGCGGTCCCAAGCGCCGACTCGTCGAGATGGCCGCGCGCAATGCCGCCGAAACCCTGCATCTCGAACGCACCACCTGGCTCAACAGCGAGCGCAAGCGGCGCCAGGCCCTCCTCGAAATCGGCGTCGCTCTTGACCTTCCCCGCCTGCCCCGCCGCATCGAGTGCTACGACATCTCCCACATCCAGGGTTCACTGGCCGTGGGCTCCCTGGTCGTCTTCGAGGACGGCGTCGCCAAGAACGGCAAGTACCGCCGGTTCAAAGTGCGCAGCGGCGCGGGCAACGACGACTTTGAATCTTTGCGCGAAGTTCTCCGACGCCGCCTCCGCCGCTATGCCGAAGAAACAGACGTTGCGGCTGCCGCTGGTCAGGACCCTCGAGCCTTAGCCAGCGTGCCGCTCGCCGGATTCAATCCGGACGACCAACTGCCGGAAGATTCAGAACCCACCGTAGGCTCCACGAAGGAGTGGGGTGTCACCCCCGACCTCGTCCTAATTGATGGCGGTAAGGGCCAACTCGGCGCCGCCCGTGAGGTCTTCGCCGAACTCGGTTTGGACCAATCCAATATCCCACTCGCCGCTATTGCTAAGCGCCGTGAAGAACTTTATTCCACCGACCACACCGGTCCGGTGCTCATGCCGGTGGACGGCCCCGGCCTCCATCTCGTCCAGCAGATCCGCGACGAAGCCCACCGCTTCGCCGTCAGCTTCCACATCAAGCTCCGCACCGCCCGCGGCCGCCGCTCCATCCTCGACGAGATCCCCGGCATCGGCCCCAAGCGCAAGCGCAACCTGTTCCGCGCCTTCGGCTCCCTCAAACGAATCCGCGCCGCCTCACTCGAGGACCTCACCGCCGTCGACGGCATGACCGCCGCCAGCGCCAAAGCACTCAAGGAATCTCTCTAGGCTCGACCGCAGGGAGCGGCATTCGCTGGGCTATGCGCTGTGCGGTCGCTTCCCGTCCGGACTCATGAACTCCTCCCGCCTACCGCCCCTAGGCAAACAGCAGGTACCGCAACCACACCCAGATGGTGCCGATGATCAGGACCATGATCGTCACCGGAATGCCGTACTTCATGAATTGGACAAACCGAATGTGGTGGCCTTCGCGCTCGGAAATCCCCGCCAGGATCACGTTGGCCGACGCCCCGATAATCGTGGCGTTCCCGCCAAAGTCGGCCCCAATCGCCAGCGACCACCACAGGATGTTGTCAGGGTTGAGGCCCTCGGCCGTCAGCCGCTGAACTACCGGCAGCATCGTTGCCGTATAGGGAATGTTGTCCACCACTGCCGACAGGACGGCGCTCAGCCACATGATCAGGAGGGCCGTGGCCCCCACGTTGCCCTGCGTCAACTCGATGGTGAAATCGGCGACCGCGTCCAGCACGCCCAACACCACGAGTCCGCCCACCATCATGAACAGGCCCACGAAGAACAGCACGCTGGCCCACTCGACCTCGTTGTACACCTTGTGCACGTCCGGTCGGGTCAGAATCATCAACAGCGCTGCGCCCGCGATCGCCACCGTCGCCGGCTCCCAGCCCATCGCGCCGTGAATCAGAAAGCCAAATATCGTTAGCCCCAGCACGCCCAGCCCGATGTACATGCCGCGCCGGTCGGTAATGGAGTCGGCGGGGTTCAGCGTCGCCAGCGCAGCCGCTCGCTCTGGATCCGCCACCACCTGCGACCTGAACATCCAACGCATCACGATCAACAGAAACACCAGTGAGATCACGGCGGGCGGCGTCATGTGCGCCGCAAACACCGCAAAGTCGAGGTCGCCTGCGCTGGCAATCAGGATGTTCGGCGGGTCGCCGATCAGCGTGGCGGCCCCCCCGACGTTCGACGCCAGGATCTCCGCGATAAAGAACGGCACAGGGTTCAGACCCAGCCGCGTCGCCACGAAAATCGTGATCGGCGCGATCAAGATCACCGTGGTCACGTTGTCCAGAAACGCCGACAGCACCGCCGTTATCAGCGACAGCGCCAGCATCAGCCGCACCCCGTCGCCGCCGGTCCAGCGCGCCGCCAGGATTGCCAGCGCCTGAAACGCCCCGGTGTGCCGCACGATCCCCGCCAGCACCATCATTCCGACCAACAGCAGGATGACGTTCAAGTCAATGTGCTCGAACGCCTGATGCTGATTCAGAATCCCGACCATGATCATCAGCGCGCCGCCGCCCAGCGCCACCGCCGACTTGGGAACCTTGTCGCTCGCGATCAGCGCATAGGCGACAACGAATATGACTATGCCGGCCACCACCAGGCCAGTCCCCGCCGCAACCGTCTCGCTTCCGTGCATAGGCTCAGTTCGTGGCGAGCCCGTCGACGCGGGCTGCGTGACACACATGACGGCGGCGCCACGCAACCGTGACGGCCCGCCGTGTCGCTATGGTACGCCACGACCCGGGCCGACTCAGCGGACCGTAATGCGGCAAGTCCGTCCTCAACTCTCGCTGCACAACACGCGTACCATTGGTTCCGCAGCTGCCCCTAGCGCTCCCAGCGCCGTGCCCATGTCGCGCATGAACTGCACGCTTGCTCGCACTTCCATCGGCCAGCACGCCAGGCCCAGAATGTCCGGCCACAGCCGCCCACCCTGCGCCGCCGCCAGCGCGGCCACGCTGCGTGGTATGTCTCGCTCCAGCGGATCCAGCACCACGCGCAGACACACGGCTGGGATCCCAGCCTGCCGCGCGGCCGCCAACATGGTGTGAGACTCCATATCGACTCCAACGAATCCGGATTCACCCAACCGACGTTTCTCCTCCGCCGGCGCCAGCCTCTCTACCGTCGCCAATGGACCAATGCGCACGGACGTCTCGGTCGCCTGCAACTCGCTCGCGACAACCGTCACCAGGGCCGGTGCCGCCGGCGTCGGGTCGGCAAACAGCGGCCCGGCCCCGCTGGCTACGAGCAGATCGCCGGGCGCCTGCCCGGGCTGCGTTCCGCCGGCCACACCCACGATCAGGAGCTTGTCGATTAGAGGCGCTTCCAGGATCCGGTCCAGGGAGGCGCTGCAACGGTCCGCGCCTTGTCCGGTCACGCTCCCAATGGCCTCCACCTCGCCAAAGTGATAGCGACGGGCGCCAGCGATATCGGGCACGGAAAGGCCTGCCTCGGCCTCGCCCATGAAGGCATTCAGCTCCGACCGTGTCGGCGCCAGCACCCCCAGCAACGGTTCCGAATTGCCGACCGGTTGCATCGCCCGCGGTCAGCCCGCCACGAAGAACGAATGCCGCGCCGGCTGTGCGATCACCTGCTGGTAGTCCTCGACCTGCCCAACGGGCTCGTCATCGACGACGTACGGCGTCGGCCCTCGGAGTTCGAATTCGGCCCGATCGAAGCGATTGAACACCGTGTGCGCCAACCGCAGCCAGCACATCGGGTCGGACTCCGACGAGTCCAGGTCGGCCCAGAGCATGGGACCTGTGTCCATCTGGAACAGCACGCGCTCCGGGTGGTAGTTGAACGTCTTGACCGGGTACTCCAGCACCGCCCGCCGCGTGCCACTTGCGTTCTCAATCTCGGTCTGGATGACTACCTGATCCAGCGACTCCGCCGCCGTTACCAGCGCCACGTTATCGCTGACTGAACTCGGATTCGGCAGCGAAGATAGCGCGTAGTCGAGTTTGAGATACCGCTCGTCGATCGGCACTGGCTGCGGCCTCGGATCCGGGTCGGTCAGGTCCCGGCTGAACCGCAACGCCCGGTCCTTGCCCTGCGCCCAGGCCAGCCGGTATTCGCCGCCCGGCTGCTGGATGCAGGTATCGTCCCGATACATCCACTCCGTACGGCACGGCGCGATCAGGTAGAACTCCTCACCCGTCCCGCTGGCTGAATCGACTAGGCGCGCTCGCGCATCCAAGAGAATGCGCACGCTGTTCCCGTAGGGCATGTGCCCCGGCGTCCGCACGTCGGACGTCGTCGGGGCTGTTGTCCAGCGCAGATAGGAACGGCTGTAGTCCAGCGGGTGTAGAACGTCTTTGGGGCGCATGGCCACAAGTCTATTCTGCGCGCCTCGTGCGGACGGGATGTCGAAGTGCCATGCGCCCCCGATCGTTAGACCATCGACGCAGGGTGCGTGGCGCTAACGCTACCCGGGAACGCGAGACATCGCCTGCAGCGTCGCGCCCACGTCCACGCTGCAAGAGCCCCGGCTATAGGCTCCGTCAAAGTGCTCACACTGCCAGCCAGCCTGCGCGGTCCCGGCCAGATTGCACACCTCCATCAGCCCGGGAGCCCCACCGCCTGGCGCCACCACAGGCATGCCGAGGTACTGCCCGCCAAAGAAGTCGCACCCCGCTTTGAGTTCACTCGCGTTCGGAACGCGCGTCTCAAACCGCTTAATCTCGTTCGCATGCTCCGCGTTCTCAATCTGAAATCGGATGCCAATCACGATCAACGCGACCATTCCCACAGCCACAAGAACGCTGAAAATGCGCAGACCATTGCGAATAATGAAAGGTTCTCGTTCAATCATCCAGGAGCGCTCCGAACGCGTCTGTGGCGGTGACCGTTCCGCCCACCTTAGGCCATAGCTGCCGGTTGCTTCCAATCAATTGTCCGATGTCGCTCACGGCGCGCGCTCCGGACCGCGGTCCAGGAACTCCCTGTAGAACCGCTCGATCCGCCCGGCGTCGAACTCGTCGAACGGCTCCTGCCAATTCCAGGCAATCAGCATGAAGCGCGAGCCGAAGTCCCCGTCGTACGGCGTGGCCAGCAGCTTCACCTCGCCGAATGCACCATCCGGCAGCGACGCATAGACCCCGTTGATGTCGGCCCTCACCTGCTCACAGTCGTCCGTGCAGGTGTACAGCAGAACGATCGCACCGTGCTCCAGGTTGTGGACCCAGTAGCCAGGGTTCACGGGCTCCTCGAACACACCGTAGCGCGACCACACTGGGTAGTGGTCGCCGGACGCCGGCGGATTCGCCTTGTGCTCCACCTCGCTGCCCTCAGCCACATGTTGCCGTCCCTCATTTGCAATTTGATTCCGTTGAGGTGCGTCGGCGTCCGGTCCACGCCCCAGCGCAATCACCAGAACGGCCAGCGCCGCGACCACGCCGGCCCCGAGTACCGTCAGTCCGGCCACTCGCAGACGCCGCAGCGTGCGCGCGGCCCGCTGACGTTCCTCGCGGGCGGCGCGCCGACGCGCGCGTCGCGCCTGGGCGGCTGACTGTTCAGGGGCGGTCATGTTGTTCTTCCCAATCTTGCCAAAGCCACCGCGCCCCCGGTCGAATGCGCCAGAATAGGCTGCCGCTTTTCCCGGAGCCTGCCATGGCCTCCACCTCCGTCGGACTCATCGGCCTTGCGGTCATGGGCCGCAATCTCGCGCTGAACATCGAGCGCAACGGTTTCCCCATCACCGTCTTCAACCGCACCGTCCAGCGCACCGACGAGTTCCTGGCCGGCGACGCGGCAGGCACGTCAGTCCGCGGCGAACGAACGCTGGAAGCCTTCGTAACGTCGCTTCAGCGTCCGCGCCGCATCTTCCTCATGGTCCAGGCCGGCCGCGGCGTGGACGCCGTGCTGGATCAACTCCTCCCGCTGCTCGCGTCCGGCGACGTGGTCATGGACGGCGGAAACTCACACTTCCAGGACACCGCCCGACGCTTCGAGCGCGTCAGTGCCACCGACGTCATGTTCCTCGGCACCGGAATCAGCGGCGGCGAATCAGGCGCGCTACTCGGCCCCTCAATCATGCCCGGCGGTCCCTCGGCCGCCTACGAGGCCATGCGGCCGGTGCTGGAACGTATCGCTGCCAAAACCGACGACGGTCCCTGCACCGCCTATTGCGGCCAGTCCAGCGCCGGGCACTACGTCAAGATGGTGCATAACGGCATCGAATACGGCGATATGCAATTGATCGCCGAGGCCTATGCCGTTCTCAACGCAGCCGGTCTCACTCCGCCCGAGATGGCCGACGTGTTCAGCGACTGGAATGAAGGCGAACTTGAGTCGTTCCTCATCCAGATCACCGCCGATGTGTTTCGTGTCCGGGATGCCGATGCCGACGGGTTCTTGATCGATCACATCCTGGACGCCGCTGGCCAGAAAGGCACTGGTCGCTGGATGTCGCAGGACGCGTTGGAACTCGGCGTCCCCATCCCGACCATCGACGCAGCCGTCTGGTCCCGCAACATCTCCGCCCGCAAGCACGAGCGGATCGCCGCCGGCGGCAGCCGGGCCGCGGCCAGGCTGCAACGCACGCCCGAACTGATCGATCAAGTCCGCCACGCTCTGTATGCCGCCAAAATCTGTTCGTACGCCCAGGGCATGGCGCTTCTGCGCACCGCCTCTCTGGAGCGGGACTACGGTATTGACCTGTCCGAAATGGCCCGCATCTGGAAGGCCGGCTGCATCATTCGGGCCAGGCTGCTGGGGCTCATCCAGGGCGCCTTCAGCGACGATCCTGACCTCTCGAACCTCATGGTCGAGCCGTCGTTCGCCACTCAGCTGGCCGGTGCCCAAGCCGCCTGGCGGGCGGTCGTCGGCGCGGCCAAAGCCGCCGGCATTCCCTGCCCCGCGCTCAGCGCCTCACTCGATTACTACGACGCCTACCACTCCGCCCGTCTGCCGGCCAACCTCATCCAAGCGCAACGCGACTACTTCGGCGCCCACACGTACCAGCGCACCGACCGTGCCGGCGTCTTCCACACCCGCTGGGAATCCGGCGCCCAGGACGGCAGCGCGGCCAGCGAACCGGTGGCCTGACCGGGGTGGACCTACGACCGCTGCGAAATGTGGCGGCGCAGCAGCGGCAGGATCGCCTGCTGCTGCGGGTGGTTCAGGTAAAGCGACACCCCGCCGCCCTCGGCTCGGCGCAGCTGCACGATGCCACCGGCCCGGCGATACGAATCAAAGCTCGCCCAGTCCCAAAACGCGCCCGTGTGCAGTCCGACCCCCTGGTCGGTGAAGGAATAGCGCACCGGAAACAGCAGCCATCCGGCGACCAACAGCAGAGAAACCACGTCCGCGCCCTCGGTCGTCCACGTCCCCGGCAGCAGCCGCACCCCTAAAAATATCCCCAGAATCAGCAGCAGGTGCCAGCGGTACAGCAAGATGCGCGCCCGGAACGAGGTCCGCAGCTGCATCACCTCACGACCCGGCCAGGGACGCGCCCACGGATTGATCGAGCCGCTCACCATCGCCCCAAAAATCACCGCGGCCAGCGCCACGCTCGCATACCGAGTCAGGTCAGACCCGTCCAAATGCCCGCTCCCTGCGCGCGACGACCTTGGCGATGCTATCAGGACATTTGACCTCCTCCAGGCAGAATCCACACGCACGTGCTCCCTTTGCCTATAGATTCGTCGGCCGGATCAGGCCCTGTCCTATACTCGCGAACCAGGCGAATCACTTGATGTCCCAACCCTGATGGCCGGCCACTCCAAGTGGGCGCAGATCAAGCGCCAAAAGGCCGTCACCGACGCCAGGCGCGGCCAGCTCTTCACCAAGCTGGGGCGCGACCTCACCATCGCCGCGCAGCAGGGCGGCTCGGACCCAACCGGCAACTTTCGGCTTGAGCAGGCCATGGCCAAGGCCAAGGCCGCCAACATGCCCAAGCACAACATCGCTCGGGCCATTCAGCGCGGCGTCGGCGGTGGGTCGGACGGCGGGCAACTCGAAGAACTGCTGTACGAGGGCTACGCCGTGGACGGGGCTGGCCTGCTGATCGAAGTCGTGACCGACAACCGCAATCGCTCGGTCGCCGAGGTACGCAATGCCCTAAACCGGCTTGGCGGCACGCTGGCGGCCAGCGGCGCCGTGTCCTGGCAGTTCGAGACGCGTGGCGCCATTGAAATCCGACTGGACGGCCATGACCCGGAAGACCTTGAACTTGCCGCGATTGATCTTGGCGCCATTGATGTCGAACACACCGACGAATCGGTCTTCGTCTACACCGACGCAACCGACCTGTCCCGGGTCAAATCCGAATTGGTCGCCGAAGGAGCCGAGATTACGTCGGCCGAACTCACCAAGGCGCCCACCACGCCGATGACACTGGCGGACGAGCGCGCCGCTCGGGTGCTGGCCATGATCGAATCCATCGAGGACCTGGACGACGTTCGTCGTGTCCACACCAACCTGGAACTCAGCGATACGCTGCTCGAGCGAATCGGCGCCTGAGCCCCGCCGGGTGACCTCCCGCGTGCCCACGCGAGGCCGGAAGCGCGGAGGCTAGTGGCCGGACGCGCTGCGGCTGGCGCCACGAGGGAACGCTGCTCGTGCTGACCCTCGGCATCGACCCTGGCACCGCGCGCTTTGGCTTCGGTCTGATCGAAGGTGACCGCCAACTCCGTCACGTCGCGCATGGCTGTCTCACAACGCCCGCGGGCGAGCCGCTGGGATCGCGCCTGGCCCGGATTCGAGACGGACTGCTGCCCCTCTTTCAACGCCACGCCGTCACGGCGGTGGCCATCGAGCGGCTGGGCTATGCGCGACGGCTGACCTCCGCCGTCGATGTCTCCCACTCCATCGCCGTCGCCCATCTGGTGGCCGCGGATTACGGCGTCCCGGTCGACGAGTACGCCCCGCGGGAGATCAAGCTGGCCGTCGCCGGCTACGGCGGGGCCGACAAGGCGGGCGTGCAGGACATGGTGCGCCGCTTCCTAAAACTGGATGATCTCCCGCGCCCCGACCATGCGGCCGACGCCCTGGCCGTGGCGATCTGTCACGTCAACTCCTACGAGGCCCGCGCCCTGGAACGCGAGGTCGGCGTCCGGTGATCGCCGAACTCCATGGCAAGGTCACCGACCGCCGCGAGGAAAGCCTGGTCGTCCTGGCCGAAGGCACCGGCATCGGCCTCGAAGTCATCGTCCCGGCCCGCTCACTGACCGATCCGGGTGAAGCGATCCGCCTCTTCACCTCCCTCCACGTCGCCGCCGACGGTCCCCTGCTGACCGGCTTTGAGTCCCCCGAAGAGCTTCGAGTCTTCAAGGCCCTCCTCACCGTCAACGGCGTCGGTCCTCGCATGGCGGTCCGCGTTCTCTCCACCCACCCCGCCACCCGCATCTACGAGGCCCTCGACCAGGAAGACCCCAAGCCCTTCCAAGCCGTCTCCGGCATCGGCGCTCGCACGGCCAACCGCATCATCCTTGAGCTCCGCGGCAAGCTCGTCCCTGAAGACACAGCCCCGGCCCAAGAGGACGACGACGAGAGTGCCCGCGAAGTGCTCGAAGCCCTCCTCGGCCTCGGCTACACCCGCACTGAGGCCGCCATCGCCCTCAACCAGACCGTCGGCGAACCCATGTCCGTCGAAAGTCGTATCGCCGCCGCCCTGCGTGACCTCGGCTCCCGGGGTCGGCCGGCATGACCGAGCGCGTGGTCGCCGTCGAGTCCGCCGCGGGCGACCAGCGCCTTGACCGCGCCCTTCGCCCCCGCGACCTCTCCGACGACGAGTTCATCGGCCAGGAAGGCGTCAAGCGGGCGCTGCGCCTCATGATCCAGGCGGCGAAGCAACGCGAGGAGCCCGTCGATCACATCCTGCTCGGGGGCCCCCCGGGCCTCGGCAAGACCACGCTCGCTCACATCGTCGCCAACGAGATGGGCGGACGCCTCCGTGTCACCTCCGGCCCCGCCCTCGAACGCCCCGGCGATCTCGCCTCCACCCTCAGCAGTCTCGACGCCGCCGAAGTCCTCTTCATCGACGAAATCCACCGCCTCGGCAAAACCGTCGAGGAAATCCTCTACCCCGCCATGGAAGACTTCGCCCTCGACATCGTCGTCGGCGCCGGCAAGGCCAGCGCTCGCACCTATCGCCTCGCCCTCCCTCACTTCACCGTAATCGGCGCCACCACCAGTGCCGGTTCCCTCACCTCCGCCCTGCGCGACCGCTTCGGCGCGGTCCATCGCCTTGAGTTCTACTGCCCCGAGGAATGTGCCCGCATCGTCCTGCGTTCCGCCGACATCCTTGGCGTCGACATCACCGATGCCGGCGCGCTCGCCATCGCACGACGTTCCCGTGGCACCGCCCGCGTCTGCAACCGCCTGCTGCGCCGCGTTCGCGACTTCGCCCAGGTTGAAGCCGACGGCATCATTACCGACACCGTCGCCGCCCAGGCCCTCGCCGAACTCGACGTCGACCACCAAGGCCTCGACGCCATGGATCGTCGCATCCTCACCACGCTGATGGACGCCTTCGGCGGCGGACCCGCCGGCCTCCAGGCCCTCGCCGCCACCCTGGCCGAAGACGTCCCCACCCTCGAGTCCTATTACGAACCCTTCCTCCTCCAGGCGGGCTTCATTGCCCGCACCCCCCGCGGCCGCGTTGTCACTCGCCTCGCCTACGAACACCTCAACCGCGAACCTCCGCGCACAGCACCCGAACAGGCCGCGCTACTCTGACGTGGAACTCGAAGCCCCCTGCACCCAACGGCTCCGCGCAACCATCCGCGGCCGCGTGCAGGGCGTTGGCTTCCGCTTCTTCGTCGCCCGCGTCGGTCGACGCCTCAACCTCTGCGGCCATGTTCGTAACCTCCCGAACGGCCGTCGCGTGGAAGTAGTCGCGCAGGGCCCGCGCCCGGCGCTCGACGCACTCGTCCAGGAGTTACAGGCTGGACCGCCCCTCGCCATCGTCGAATCGGTTACTGTGGCGTGGGAAACGCCCGACGGCGACCTGCCGGCGTTCGCGATTCGCGCTTAGAGACTAGGTGATGCAGCGCCTCCCCAGCTCCCGATCGCACACGCGGGGGGTTCTCGCCCCTGCGCGTGAGCGCCACCGTGGAATGCAGGCGTTCGCGTGGCTGTCGTTGGTCGCCGCTGTGGGCCTGCTGGCCGCCGCCATCCTCTACTTGCCGCGCGGCGTTGCCGCCCTGCTCAGCGGCGTCAGCGAGTCCCGTCCCATCTCGGCCACCGTGCTGGAAGGAACCGTCCTCGTCCAGCCCCCCGCCACTGCCACCTGGCAGGGCATGGCGTCACAGGCCGATCTGGCCGAAGGCACGCGCCTCCTGACCGACGACCGATCGCGAGCCTTCCTGCGCACCCGCGAGGGCTCCACGGCGCTCCTCTACAACGACACCGAACTCGCCGTGCAGCGCATGCAATACGGGCGCTTTAATGCCAGCCTGCAGGATAGCGTGCTGCGACTCTTCCAGGGGCGAGTCCAGATCGGCGTGGCGCTGCACCCGGCCGCGCCTGACCGACGGATCAGCCTATTGGCTGGCCAGGGCCGTCTCGACCTCGGGACAGGCACCTACCGGATTGAGATGGAAGCCGACGGCGCCGTGCACCTAAGCGTGCGGCACGGCACCGCCTTGGTATGGCTCGGCAGCCGCGTCCTGGAAGCGCCCGCCGGTCGACGCGTCGTGCTGCAACCCGATGAAAGCATCCTGGGCCCCCTCCCGCTTGAGCGCGATCTTCTCCGCGATCCGCTGCTCGAACGTCTGATTGACGGAACTGCCTGGACCGCCTTTGTCGTCACCGAGGCCGGAACCTCTGGCACCGTGACCCCCCAGTCCACCGCAGTTTGGTTCGAACGCCAGACCCTCGACGGAAGCACCGACCGCCATGGTGAAAGCGGCATCGTTCAGGACCTGGATCGCGACGTTCGCGATTACGTCAACCTGAGCCTGCGCGCCGACGTTCGTACCGATCGTCAGACCCTCTCCGGAGGTGGCACCGCCGGCACCGAGTATCCCCTCATGCTGCGCCTCACCTACCTCGACGCGGAGGGCCGCGAGCAAATCTGGGCCACCGGCTTCTACCACCAGAACGACGCCGGCCTCAGCATCAAGCTCGGACGCCACATTCCTCCCGGCGAGTGGATCACCTTCGATCACCCCACCTTGCTCCAGGAGATCCGTCCCGCCCCCGTCCGCCTGCGCAGGCTGGAAGTTCTCGGTAGCGGCTGGGAATACCGGTCGGCCATCCGACGCGTGGAGCTCACTGGCTATTAGCCTCACCAACCGCCGCCTCACTGCCGGCGTGGACGCCATCGAAATCGCCCGCATCCAGGCCGCACTCGACCGCTTCGGCGATCGCTTCATCCAACGCCTCTACACCGAGCGCGAACAGCGTCACTGTCGCGGCCGAGCCGAAGAGCTGGCCGCAAGGTTCGCTGGCAAAGAGGCGATCTCCAAGGCCCTCGGCACCGGGATGCGCGGCGTCCTCTGGCGCGAGCTTGAAGTCCTCAACGACCGCCGAGGCAAGCCCACCGTGCACCTCCACGGCGCCGCTGCGGCGCGCGCCCGCGAGCTCGGCCTCACCTCGTTCGAAATCAGTCTCACCCACAGCCGCGAACTCGCCATCGCCTTCGTCGTCGCCACCGCAGACTGATCACAGTGATAGGTGCACGCAGCGCGGGATACGGCCTAGCCTTCAATCGAGTCGTCGACACGGCCGAGATGCGCGCCCTTGAAGCCCAGGCGCCCGCCGGCGTCAATCTCATGCAGAACGCCGGCCACGCCATCGCGGCGGCCATTCTTCGGCGCATGGGATCCCCGGGTGCTCGCACCGTCGTCGTCCTGGTCGGCCCTGGCGACAACGGCGGCGATGCCCTCATCGCCGCCGCCCGCCTCGCCGCCACCGGCGCGCACGTCACTGCCTGGGTCTCCCGTCAGCGTCCCAACGACCCGCTCATCACCGCCGCCGCCGCGCGCGGCGTTCGCTGCCGCATTTGGAACGCCGACGCCCGTCCGCTCATCGATGACGTTCGCCGGGCATCCTGCCTCGTGGACGGACTTCTCGGCATCGGCAGCAGTCCGCCGCTTCGCGGTCCCATCGCCGACATGCTGGCTGCCGTTCCGGATGTGGCCAGGCAGACGCGCATAGCCATCGATATCCCAAGCGGTATCGACGCCGACACCGGCAGCGCTGACCCCTCGACCTTCCACGCGCACCTCACCCTCGCCACCGGTCCGATCAAGCTCGGCGCGCTGCTGCACCCCGCTATCGAGTTCACCGGCCGCCAAATCGCGTTGGACATCGGCCTTCCCCCCCACACCTACGCGCCGCTTCGAACCTCGCGCATCAACGTGCACACCGTGCGCCGTCTGCTGCCCACACGGCCGCTGGATGGCTATAAAGGCACTTTCGGACGACTAGCCATCGTGGCCGGCTCATCGCGTTACCGCGGCGCCGCCGCGCTGGCCACCGTCGCAGCGTTGCGTGCCGGTGCCGGTCTCGTAACCCTCGCGTCGGTCGAACCGGCCTGCGCCGTCGCCGCCGCCCAGGCGCCCGCCGCCACCTTCGTTGCGCTGGCAGCCTCACCTTCAGGCCAGGTGCAGGCCATCGCGGACGACGTCGCTGCTACGTTTGCCCGGCCATCCGCCCTCCTGCTCGGTCCTGGCCTGGGCCGTGGCGACACTGCCGACACCCTGGTCTACGGCCTACTCGACACATTGCCTGATACCCCCACCGTCATCGACGCCGACGGCCTCAACGCCATGGCCGACCGAGCCGACCTCCTGGAATCACTCGGCTCTCGCTGCATCCTCACCCCGCATCCCGGCGAACTCGCGCGGCTCCTGCGCCTGCCGTCTGCGCCCGAAGGCCGTCAACGCCTCGCCGCGGCCCAGGACGTGGCCGCTCAAACCCGGGCCACCGTCGTGGCCAAGGGCTCGCCCACCTTCGTCTGCTCGGCCGACCGGGTATGGATCCTCGCCCGGCCCAACCCCGCCCTCGCCGCCGCCGGCTCGGGCGACGTGCTCGCCGGCGCCATCGCCTCCCTATTGGCGCAGGGTCTGAAACCCACGGAAGCCGCCCGGGTTGGCGTGTGGCTCCACAGCCGCGCGGCCCGCATCGCTGGCGGACGCGACGACCGCGGCGTCCCCATGGAACAGGTCGCGGACGCGCTCAGACCCGCAGTCAACCTGCGGCGGGCAGGGCCCTTACGCAAACGTTGGCCCAGGCGCCGACGCCGTACTTGGCGTCAGTCCGGCACGCCGTAGGTCTCCCACAGCTCAGTCACCAACGACTCCGCTGTAGCGTGCGCGAACCCCCGCCGCACCAGAAACGACCCCAATCGTTGCCGGAACTCCGCGAACCCGAATCCGTGGAGGCGCGCCGCCTGCCGCTCGGCCACCGGCCGGGCAACGTTGACTTCGTCGCCATACCAGTGGTCTAACGCCTCCGTGGCCACATCGTCGCTCACACCCTTGGCCCGCAACTCCTCCTCCACCAGTCGGAGCCCGCGTGCCCGACCCTGCGTTCGTGACCGGATGACCGCCGCCGCAAACTCGGCGTCGTCCACGTAGCCAAGCTCCCGCAGGCGTTCCAGTGCAGCGTCTACATCCTCGGCGCTCACCCCGCGTGAGGTAAGTCGCTGGCGAATCTGCGCTTCCGAACGCGACCGCGATGCCAGGTAACGCAGGGCTATGGCCAGAGGATCCGACCTTCGGCCACGACGGGCCGCCATCAAGGATGCCGGCTCAGTCCCCGCCCTGGTCGCCCGAGCCGCGGCTTCCGATTAGCTCCGGCCACGGTGCTAATCGTCGCTCCGTGCCGGCAAACAGGCGCTGCAGATTGTCCAGGTGCTGCGACGTCAGGAAGACCACGAAGATCGCCACCAGCGTCACGTGGAACCCGGTCACCCCCAGACCCAGCGCATAGAACACAATCGCACCAACCAGAAACCCCAGCGCCCCTACCAGCGAGCCCAGCGAGACGTAGCGGCCGATCGCAACGGTAGCCAGGCCGACCGGAAAGCCGACCAAGGCCGCCAGAGGCGCCAGCGCGATTACCGCCCCCGCACTCGTCGCCACGCCACGACCGCCGCGCAGGCCGATGAATACCGACCAGTTGTGACCCACGGCGGTCAGCACCGCCACGATCAGCGGCACCAGTTGCAAGTCCCCAACCAGCAGCCGAGCGACCAGCGTGGGCACGAACCCCTTCAGCATGTCGCCGAGGAACACAATCACCGCGGCGCCGCGACCGACCGTTCGATAAACGTTGGTCGCGCCCGAGCGCCGACTCCCGTGCTCGAAGATGTTCACGCCAAAACCGACGCGGCACACCAGCCAGCCCATCGGCACCGCGCCCAGCAGGTACGCACCGACCAAAAGGCCGATGACCTGTATGGCTTGGATCGTAGTCACCGGGAGCGCCCCACAACCCGACGGTTATTCCGCCAGCTTCGGCCCGGCCCGCTCCGCTGTCAAACCAGAACAGCGCATCTCAGGACGACCGCAAACTCAGGCGCATCGGCGTGCCGTCAAACCCGAACTCCTGCCGCAGTCCATTCTCCAAATAACGCACGTAGCTTCGATGCACGTGTTCGGGATTCGAGAAAAACAGAGCAAACTCGGGCGGTGCGGTCCCGGTTTGCGTCGCGTACTTGAAGCGCGCCGCTCGACCTCTGCGGGAAGGCAGATCGCGCCGTCCCACCCACGCCCGCAAAAACGCATTTAGGCGCGAGGTCGGGATGCGTTGCTGCCGAATCCGGTGAATCTCCAGCGCCATTGGCAGCACGTGGTCCAGGTTGCGGCCTGTCGTGGCTGAAATCCGGGCCAGCGGACTTTGCGGCAGGAAGTGGAAGATGCGGGCCAGGTGGTGCTCCACTCGCGCTACCGCTTCCTTCCCCCGCACCAGGTCCCACTTGTTCGCGGCCACGGTCACGCCTTTGCCCGCGTCCAGCACAAACCCCGCCACGTGCGCGTCCTGCTGGGTCGGTCCTTCGTCCGCGTCGATCACCACCACCCCGACGTCGGCATGCTGCATCGAGCGCATGGCCCGCAGCACGCTGTGCTGCTCGATGCCGCGCTCGATGTGCCCGCGACGGCGGATGCCGGCCGTGTCCACCAGCCAGACCTCGGTGCCTTCCCACTCCACCAGCGTGTCCACGCTGTCGCGCGTCGTGCCGGGCGCGTCGTGCACCAGGGCCCGCGCCTCGCCCAGCAGCGCGTTCAGCAGCGATGACTTGCCAACATTCGGCCGTCCCACAATGGCAATCCGCGGACGCGCGTCGGCCACCGCGCGGTACTCCGAACCAGGCAGGCGCTCAGCGATGGCGTCCAACAGGTCGCCCGTCGCCGTGCCGTGCATGGCAGAAATGGCCATCGGATCGCCCAGTCCCAGCGCGTAGAACTCCGGCACGCGGTCCCGATGCTGCGGCGCGTCCACCTTGTTCACCACCAGCAGGTGCGGCCGCCCCGCCCGGAGAACTTCCCGGGCCACCGTCTGGTCCAGTTCGGTCGGCCCCGTGGTCGCGTCGGTCACGATCAGCGCCAGGTCGGCCTCCGCCGCAGCCAGTCGCGCCTGCGCTTCCGCGTGTTCGGCCACCGGCGCCGGATCGCGCCAGGCGATGCCTGCCGTGTCCACGATCGCCAGGCCGCGCCCGCGCCACTCAATCTCCCCGTAAATTCGATCCCGCGTCGTCCCCGGCTCATCGGCCACGACCGCAACTCGCGAGCCCATCAGGCGATTGAACAGCGTGGATTTCCCTACGTTGGGACGTCCCACAATGGCAACCAGGGCCGCGCCCGCCGCCACCGGTACGGCTGCGCTCGAATTACCGGGAGTGTTCCTAGCCATACGGGCCCCGATAGCTCGGCGGCAGATTCGCGGCAATCGCTCGCATGATGGTGTCGCCCGCCGCTTGCAGCTCGTCGTCAGGAATCCGGCCCGGCCGGCGTCCCAGATCCAGCGGTTCGCCAACCCTGAGGTTCACCGGCATTCGGCCCTTCGTGAGCCGCCGCCGCCAGGAGAATGCTTCGGTGCCCCAGATCGACACCGGAATCACTGGTGCGCCCAGCTTCAGCGCCGCGTACGCCGCCCCCGGTTGCGGCTCGCGCAACTTCCCGTCCCGGCTGCGCGTGCCCTCTGGATACATCATCATCGCCTGACCACTTCGCAGGATGCGCAGCATCTGCCGCACGGCCGGCAGGTCCATCCCGTCCCGACTCACCGGCAACACGCCCCACGCGCGGCACAGCCAGCCCACCGTCGGCGACTGCACCACCTCGCGCTTCGCCATGAAGGTCAGGTACCGCCGCACGTACGAGCCGGTCAGAATCGGGTCGAATTGGGTGAAGTGGTTCGACGCGACGATGATTGAGCCCTCCTCAGGAACCCGTTCCACTCCCGCCACGCTCACTCGAAACAGGAACGGAAACACCACGAATCGTCCCAGCAGCTGCCAAAAGGCGTAGATCGTCCTGATGATCCACGGAGGTTCCCAGCTGGAGTCCCTACGCACCGCAACACCCGCCCGCTAGTCCGCGCGCACGAAGAATGGCCTCGATCTGCGCCACGACATCCGCCGGGCTGGAGTCCGCGGAGTCAATCCGCACTGCGTCGTTCGCCGCTGCCAACGGCGCGTCCGCGCGCGTGCTGTCGATCCGGTCCCGCGTCTCCAGCAATTGGCGCACGCTTGCCAGGTCGATGCACTCGCCGTCCGCCCGGCGCTGCTCCCACTTTCGCAGGGCCCGGGTCTCCAGCGGCGCATCCAGGTAGACCTTCAACTCCGCTTCCGGCCACACCACGGTGCCGATGTCGCGTCCGATGGCCACCACGCCGCCCTGCCCGATCACCCGCCGCTGTTCACCCAGCAAATGAGCCCGAACCTCAGGTAGACGCGACACATCCGACACGATCGCTTCCACCGCGGCGCTGTAGACGCCCTCGGTCACGTCTTCACCTCCGGATAGCACGCCGGTGTAATACGCCCCGTCGGTCTCTGGACGAAACTCCAAATTGAGCTTGGCAATTGCTGGCAAAACCTCGTCTGCGTTCGCCGGATCGGCCCCCGCCCGCAGCGCCGCCAGCGCCGCCGCCCGGTAGAACAGCCCACTATCCAGGGACAGATAGCCGCGCCGCTCGGCCAGCAACTGTCCCACCGTGCTCTTCCCCGACCCCACGGGGCCATCGATCGTGATGACCGGCGCTGGCATATGGCGCACCAAACCCACAGACACCTTCGGGGACGGTCGCCCAGTATAAAAACAGCCCACACCCCACCCTCGCCGCTCGCATTCGCTGGGTGCCGGGTTCAGACCGGCCGGCGGCGCTAGCGGCATCGTTCGCCCTGAGCGCATCCCGTCACCGGGAAATCCGGTCGAATCCACCATCTCAACCTTGCGATCCCAAGATCTCGGACTCGTGGTTCTGTTGTGGCACGCCGCAGCCGGTCGTGGCGATCGGATGGGCCTGTGGGCGGGTGGTCGGGGGTGGAAATTGGTGGGGGGTGAAGGGGGGAGCGGGGGGGCGGGGGGGGG
>VXPS01000386.1 GCA_009839425.1 Chloroflexota bacterium | reverse complement strand
GGCTGTGTTCGAGTTTTAAATCTGCCCGCCCTCGCTCCGCCGAGGGTGGCGCCGCGGGCGACGATTACGTCGCAGACTCCGCCGGCCGCCGTGACCGCTGCGGCCCCACCGTCGGCGGCGACGACTCGATCCGCCGTTGCTAGCTGCTGAGCGAGAAACGCCGAGTCGATGTCCCCGTTCAGCACCACCAGCACCGTCAGGCCGGAGCCCACGCGACGTCCTCCGGTCTACAGATCCGTTCGGTAGACGTAGCGAACATCCCAGAGTCCGAACAGCGTGGGCGTCAGGTTGCCAAACACATTGCGCACGGCAGTAAGCCGCTCCGAGTGCGTCGTGTAGATCACGGGCACGTTGTCAGCCGCAATCTCCTGCGCCTCGTGGTAAAGCCGAACTCGCTCTTCGCGATCCAGTTCCTGGCTGCCCCGAATGAACAGGGAGTCGATGTCGGCCTCCCAGGTCGTGGCCGGTTCGGATTGGTTCGGGTTCCAGAGATGCAGCGCCTCGCCGCTGTGCCAGAGCGCGATGCTGAAGTGGGGTTCCGAACTGCCGCCGAAGCCAATCAGAATCGATTCCCAACTGTAGCTAGTGGTCAACTGGTCGACGAGCTCGCCGAAGTCAATCACCTCAATGTCGCCCTGAATGCCGATGCTGGTAAGCCCGTCCTGGATGATCTCCAGCACCCGGAGGCGAACCTCATTGCGCGAGTTGGTCGTCAACCTGAACCTGATGTTGTTGCCGGCGTAGTCCTCGCGGATGCCGTCACCGTCCCCATCCAGCCAGCCCAGGCCGTCAAGGATGGCGTTGGCCTCTTCGATGTCGTATTCGTAGCGCTGCACGTTCGGGTTATGGAAGTCGCCCGCCGCCGGGCTGACGAAGGCCCACTGCGGATAACCCAATCCGTGACTGACATCGCGAATGATGGCGGCCTTGTCCACCGAATGCGCCACGGCCTGCCTGAATCGCGTGTTCTCAAACCAGCGGAGCTTCTCGGGCGCCACGAAGGGCTCACCAGTCTCGGCGTCGCTGCCAGGGTTCAGATTGAAGACGAGGAATCTCGAACCGAACGCCGGCCCGCGACTATAGAGCGTGAAGTTCTCCTCCCCCTGTAACGGATCGAGCGTCGCGAACTCCTCGCCCAGCACACCGTGGACATCCGTCTCGCCGGACCGGAATTTCGGAAGTTCATCGACCAGACCGCCGACAATCTGGTACCTGACTTCGTCCAGGTACGGCAGCCGATTGCCGGCGCTGTCGGTTAGCCAGTAGTTGGGGTTGCGCCGCAGGACGATGCGCTCGTCGTGCTCCAAAACGGCAATGGTGAAGGGACCTGTGCCAATGATCTCGGTCGGGTCGGTGTCGATTCCCCAGACCGAGTTGAATGTCCCGTCGACCACGTGCGGTTCGAGGATATGCCGGGGATATATAGCGTTGCCCATGGAACGCAGGAAGGGCGCAAATGGCACGGGCAGTACGAACTGGACGGTGTAGTCGTCGATGGTGCTGACGGTCATGCGCTCTTCGCGCCACGACGCGGACTCCTCGTCGAAGACCCGGAATGTGAAGGAGGCGCGATCACCAGTCGGGATGTCGTCGTTGTAGATGATGCGATTGAAGGTGAAGTCCACGTCGCGGGCCGTGAACGGCTGGCCGTCGTGCCAGGTCACATCCCGACGCAGGTGGAACGTCCAGGTCAGTCCGTCGTCCGAGTGCTCCCAGGATTGAGCCAGGCCGGGCTCAACCTGGTTGTTCAGCCAGGAGATTTCGGTGAGGCCTTCGAAAAGGTAACCGAGGATCCCGGTGGACGACGAGTCGTTGGCCAGGGCCAGGTTCAAGGTCAGCGGTCCGCCGATGGCGGAGTAGGTGACGCTTCCTCCCGGGGTGCCCACGGTGTATTCGAAGGCCTCGGCGTTGGCCTGCAACTCGGCGACGGTGGCGCTGCGGAGCCCGGATACGGTTTCGGGAGGGGTCGGCGCAACCAGCGGAGTAGTGGTGTAGGCCCACGCCTCAGCAGTCTGATCGCTGTCGGCCCCGAATGTCTGAACCAGAGGTCCTGGAAGATCCTCTGCGGTCACCGTGTAGGAGGTGAGCACGATCAGTGACTCGTGGGTCGCCAGGTCGCCCAGATGCAGCGGCGGATAGCCCGCGTAGTTCGGTGTGGGGCGATCTGTCTGATATGGGTAGTGCAGGAGGAACAGGCCGGTCAGCGCGGCCCCGCCTGTATTCGAAATTCGGACCCTGCAGCTCAGGGTGTCGTCGGGCGCTGCCGAGGCACCGTCGCAGGTGGCGCTGATTGACAGGTCCGGCAGGCCGGAATGCGATGCGGCCGCGTTCGACGGGCTCACAACCAAGGCTGCCGCCGCAGCCAGGATTGCCAGGATGACGGCAAAGCGAGTCAGACGGATCTTGGTTACGCGGGTTGCAGACATTCTGGGGTTCAACTGGTTGCGGTCGGGACTGGCGCCAACGTCACGCATCAGCCTTTGACTGTCAAGCCCGGCCGTGCGGCGGGCTGGGGGTGAAGGGGGGAGCGGTGGGGGGGGGGGGCCGCGCGCCCCCCCGCGCGGGGGGGGGGGGGGGGGGGGCGGGGGGGG
>VXPS01000091.1 GCA_009839425.1 Chloroflexota bacterium | reverse complement strand
CCTGTGGCCCCGGCCCCCGCGCCTCCGCCCGCGCCGGTTGCACCAGCACCCGCGCCCGTGGCAGCCCAGCCTGTCGCCGTAGCACCGGTTGCCGCGGTGCCATCCGCTGACGGTCGCGTCAAGGCCTCGCCGCTGGCCAAGCGCGTGGCCCGCGAACTCGGCGTTGATCTGGCCCGCCTGGTCGGCTCCGGCCCCGGCGGCCGCATCATCGAAAGAGACGTCACCGCCGCGGCCGCCGCTCCCGCTGCCGCGCCCATGCCGGTTGCTGCGGCTCCGCCGCTGGCTCCGGCGCCCGCCGTACCCGATGTTGCCGCTGGCCAGGTCATCCCGTTGGAAGGCGTACGTCGCGTCATCGCCGAGCGCATGCAGCAGAGCCTGCAGGGCAGCGCCCAGGTCACCCTGGTCGCCGAGGCCGACGCCCGTCGCTTCCACGAACTCCGGACCGAACTCGCCAGCCGACACGAGTCGGCGCTTGGCTTCCGCATCAGCTACAACGACCTGCTCATCCGCATCTGCGCCCACGCTCTGCGCGAACACCCGCGCGCCAATTCCAGCCTCGAGGGCGACGCGATTCGCCTCCACGACGTCGTCAACGTCGGCCTGGCCATCGAGGCCGGCGGCGACCTGGTGGTCGCCAACGTCAAGCACGCCGACCGCAAGTCACTGGTCGAAATCGCCTCCGACCTGCGCGGCCTTGTTGACCGTGCCCACGCCAACAAGCTGGACCTGGACGACATCACCGGCGGTACCTTCACCATCTCCAACCTGGGCGTCTACGGCATTGATGCCTTCACCCCGGTGCTCAACCCGCCCGAGTCGGCGATCCTCGGCGTCGGCGCCCTGCGTGAGAAGGCCGTGGCCCGCGACGGCGAGGTCACTGCCGAACTCTCCATGACCCTCAGCCTCACCTTCGACCACCGCATCATCGACGGCGCCCCCGCCGCCCGCTTCCTCGCCCGCATCCGCGAACTCATCGAACAGCCCTACCTGCTCCTCTAGCGCAAGTTCATCGCTGGGCACTCGGCTGGCATGATGCTGAGCGTTCGCGTGGGTGAGATGTGCCATGGACCTGGTTGAGTCGCACGTACATATTTGGACGATTCGGGACGCGCGCTATGGTCGGCATCCCGAGTCCGACTTCACTCCGGACATTGAGGCGGCCCCGGATGATCTGTTTCGAGCCCAGGATGAGATTGGCGGCGTGGCGTGGACGGTGTTGATTCAGCCGCGCTATTACCTCTGGGACAACGCCTACCTCATCCAGGCGGCGGAGAAGTATCCCGACCGGCTGGTTGTCGCGGGTCGCGTCGACCCGCTGCTACCCGATGCACCCGATGCCTTGCGCGAGCTGATGCAACATCCCGGCCTGCGCGGAATCCGTCTGGCCCCCAACACCGTTCCGGACATTCGCTGGCTGGATGACCCTTCCCAGGACGCGCTGTGGCAGACGGCGGCCGACACGAACGCCACAATCGGGCTCCTGATCAACTGGCGGCAGCTCCCGCAGGCTGACGCAATGGCCGCGCGGCATCCCGACGTGACCGTGGTGATCGACCATCTCGGCTCGCCCGACTACCGCGACCCCAACTCACTGACGAATCTGCTGGCGCTGTCCGAGCGGGCCAACGTGTTCGTCAAGCTCTCCGGCTATCCCAACGGCACCCGCGCCGCCTATCCGTACAGCGAAGCCCACTCGTTGATCGAGCGCGTCTTTCGCACGTACGGCTCCCAGCGGCTCATGTGGGGCACCGACTGGCCCGTCTGCCTGTCCAGCGCTACCTACAAGGAGGCCTTCGATTCCGCCTGGAACCTGCCGTTCCTCAGCGATGTCGATCGGGAATGGATATTTGCCCACACCGCCAAGCGTGCGTGGAGAATTGAGGCTTAGCCGCAGTTCTGCTGGTTAAAGAAGTTCCGGGTGCAAAGCCGGGCGGAGGCCTTGCACCCGGATGAGGTGCGTGAAGCACGCTTAGACAGCCTGGATTTACTGCTCCAGTGTGGCGCGCCTGTTGCCAGCCGGCACCGAACCGACGACTTTGGCGTCGGTTCGTCCTGGGCTGACGAGGCAAGTGGCCGAAATCCCGCGCACACCGTTGTTGCTGGGCGTCTGCGGGTTCGCATCCACAGCGAGCTTAGCGAACCTCAATCTGCCTTCGAACTTGTGATGCCGTCCGAAAGCCGGTGTGGGCCTCTTGCGCAGCCCACACCATTCCGCCCAGTAGTCAACGATGACCGTTGCGTCGCCTGCCAGCTTGCGTAGCTGGGGCGACGCCCCCGCCGCATCAACGCCACGGCCTGTCAACAACACCTTGAATCCCGCGCGTCTAGCGCTTGTAGGTCCGTTGCGTTCGCCCGAGGCGCAGCCGGGTTCTAGCTAGCGTGAATATATGGGCCGATAGCCCGGGCTACCGTTGAAATGCTTACAGACGAACCGGCATCGATGGTCTAAAGAAAGTCGCTGATCTTCCGATCCCTCGTTATTCGAACTCAAAGAAGGAATGCCGGTCCGCTGGTTAAAGCGACGCGCCCCGCCCCAAGTTAAAACCCCCCGGCGCCCCCCAATTTGGCGAAGTGGCGCCCCGGGGCTAACACC
>VXPS01000004.1 GCA_009839425.1 Chloroflexota bacterium | reverse complement strand
CCCCCCCTTTTATTTAATCATACGCCCACCCCCGCGATCTACACGCTTAAGATCGGCGGCAGCGTCAGATGGGTATACGACACAGGGGTTGGGGCCGGCGGCGACGGCGGTGACGTCGGTGCCCTCGTGGACGTGGACGCCGGCGGCGAGCAACGCGCGGTGGATGATGGGGGCCCAGCGCTGGGTGTCGACCTGGCCGTCGGGGTAGCAGGCGGCGGCGGTGAGGTCGGGCGGCAAGAGGGGTTCGCGGCGGCGGGCTTCGTCGGGTTCGAGGAATTCGGCGTCGAGGCCGGCCTTGCGTTGCCAGGCGACGCGGGCAAGGAGTTGGGTGCGCTGCTCGTCGGTGCGGGCGAGGCCGAGGGTGGGGCCCGCGGAGTAGCCGACGGAGAGGCCGGTGAGTTCTTCGAGAAGCAGGGCAAATTCGGGGAAGGCGTCGCGGCCGTCGATCCGCAGGCGGACGAGGGGCGTGTCGTGGTCGGCGTCGTATTGGGCGCAGATGAGGCCGCCGGCAGCGGACGAGGCCTCGCCGCAGATGCGTCCGCGCTCGAGGACGGCCACCGAGAGACCCCGGCGCCGGGCGGCGAGGGCGACGGCGCAGCCGATGATGCCGCCGCCGACGACGGCGACATCCACGTTGCTCAGATCGTTGCTCATGGCGGGTAGGCGGGCGCCAGGGGCGAGCCGGGGCGTTTGCTGGTGCACGTCATAGCTGCGAACGGTAGGCGTTTTGGGCGGCGAGGGCCAGAAGTGGCGGCGGCGGACGTTCGGGACGAATGGTGGCGGCCGGCATTGATTGGTGCATAATGGACGCATACCGGAAAGCGGCGTTGGGCCGCGGAATCCGAAACGCTGAGGGGGTGATACATATGGGTGATGCTGATCGTGGCTTTTCGAGCGCTGCCGTATGTGAGGTGAGCGCCGGGTAACGTCGCGTGACACCCGGGTACGGCCCTAACCGCGCCCGAAAACGCTACGAATAACGAGCGGTCCATTAGGTGGGCCGCTCGTTGAATTTAACGGCCCAGGACGTGTTTTCCGCCTGGAGGCTGGTGAGGTTCAGGGCCCGGGTGGCAGGCGGGGAAGGGTTGGGGCTGGATTGAGACCGATACCTTCGGCATGGCTATCGCCCACGGATCCAGCCCGGCGCGGGAGGAGACCCAGGCGGCGCATTCGCCCGCCCAGAGAATGCGGTGGCGGACGATGAGCGCGACGTGAGTGTCGGTCCCGGCGAAAATCAACTCCATATATCCATATTGACAAGAGATTATATCGTTGACATGCGTGATTAATGGATTGCACTCTTCACATATCTGATTAATACATTGGAGAAGTCGACTGAATCTCTTGATACAAGCCGAAAAAGAAGACGAGGCCGTTGGTTTTCTCTCTCATCGACTCTACGTCATCAAGACGCTCGTGCCCAGCGGTTACGAACCGTACTTCCGCGAGAGGGCGCGATACCTGAGTGCCCACACATCGGCTCGTGTGGAAGGAAACCCGCTCAACGAGGCTGAGGCTCTCGTGATTCTCTCGGGAGACGCCGAGCCCGACGGGCCAGCCGAGATCGAGGTGTCGAATCTCCAGGCCGCCTATGAACTCATGGAGCAGCTCGCGGAGGACGCCTCCGCGCGAATCGACCAGGGGCTGATCCGCGCCATGAACTCCGTCATCCTGAAGGACCTGCCGCCAACCCAATCGCGCCGGCGCGGGCAGTACCGGCTGGGGCCAAGCTTGATCGTGGACTCCAGTGATCGACGCACCATCAGGTACCGGCCGCCACAGCCCGCATGGATTCCAGACTTGATGGCCGGCCTGGTCGACTCAATCCAGGACTGGCTGAAGCACAACACACATCCGCCGCCCGTCGTTGCGGCGCTGGCGCACTTTGGCCTTGTCTCCATCCACCCGTTCGAGGATGGCAACGGACGTACGGCCCGCCTGCTGGCCGACATGATCTTGCGACAGACCGACTGGTGCGCCGACGGCATGCTCTCCGTCAACCAGGTGATCTTCAACGAGCGCGACAGCTACTACGAGGGTCTTCGCGAGGCGCAGGGCCTCGACTTCAAGCTGTCCGTTGACGTAACACCGTTCGTTCGCTTCCATATGACGGCGCTAGGCAAGGCCGCCGCTGCGCTTGAGGATCAGGCTGTCGCGTTTAGCCAGCGTCTCGATCACTTGCGCAGCGCGTCGAGCCACGCGTTGAACGAGCGCCAGACGCTCGCCCTCATGTACATGATCGACGTTCGTCCGCTCTCGACGTCAATGTATGCCCGCCTCACCGATTCGTCGCAGTCCTCTGCGTACGCGGATCTGGTCGGCATGGTCAATCAAGGTTTCGTGGTACGGCGGGGCAAGGGACGGAATACGCGATATGCAATTCGCGAAGGTCTCTTCTCGACGGACGACGACTCGCGAGAAAAACCTCGATGACCGCCGGACCATGGCCCTGAATGGCCCGCGAGCGTCCAGCGACGCAAGAACGCGTGGCTGAGCGTGCGTCACAATACAGGCAGCCTTTGCTGCCAGAGACGAGTTCGCTCATGACCACTTCGGTCCATCCAATCGCTATCAATTTCGACCGCCTTCTCGACA
>VXPS01000236.1 GCA_009839425.1 Chloroflexota bacterium | reverse complement strand
GACTGCATGCGCGCAAGCCGGAGCGAATTTGGGCGACGTCGGGTATTAGCCGGCATCGGTGTGGGCGTGCTCGTTTCGGCCTGCGGCGAGACTGCCGTGTCAGAGTCGACACCCGCGCCGACCACTGCGGCCTCCACTGACGTGTCGGGCTTTCCGGCGGGCGAGACGCGCTCGGCGCCCGACTTCACATTCGAGACCTACCAGGGCGCGGACCTGGTTGGCGGCGAAACAGTCCAGTTCAGTCAGATTCTGGCGGCTGGCAAGCCCGTGGTCCTGAATTTCTGGGCCGCCCAGTGCCCGCCCTGTCGCGTGGAAATGCCGGAATTCGATCACGCCTGGCAGGCCGCTAAGGACCGCGTGTTGCTGGTGGGTTTGGACGTCGGACCGCTCATCAACCTGGGCACGCGCGCCGAGGGGCAGGCCCTGGCCGAGGAGCTGGGCGTCACGTACCCCGTGGGAACCACGTCGGACGCCACCGTCATGCAGCGGTACCAGGTGCTGGGGATGCCCTCCACCCTCTTCATAACGGCGCAGTCGCAGATCTTTCGCCAGTGGACTGGCATCCTGGACGAGGCCTCGACCACCGAGTTCATCAACGAACTGGTCTAGGCGTCAGGAGGCTGAGGTGACTGCGCCATGAGCGTCGTTCCGGGTTCCCGGTCGACCCGCGGCCCCTGGCTCAGCACGGCGCTCAGCTACGGCCTGCCGGGGCTGGCCGTAGCTGTCCTGATCGGCGTGCTGATCTCGCTCCAGGCCAACGCCGAGGCTGCCGTGTCCGAATTCGCCGGCGCGCTGCCGATCGGTTTCGCCGCCGCCGCCGGTGTCGTCGCCAGCGTGAATCCCTGCGGATTCTTCATGTTGCCCGGCTACGTCGCCTACCAACTCGGAACGCAGGAAGCCGGATACGACCAACTGTCTGGATTCCGACGCGTGTCGCGGGCTCTGGCCGTCGGGCTGATGGCCACGCTCGGCTTCGTCCTGATCTTTGCCGCGGTTGGCGCGGTGATTGCCGCCGGCGGAACGTTTCTCAGCCGCGTCTTCCCCTTTCTCGGACTCTCGGTTGGCGTCCTGATGGTGATCTTCGGCGGCTACCTGCTCATCACCCACCGTTACATTGGCGTCCTGGCGGCCAGCCGCATCCAGGTCACGCCGCAGCGCAACCTCGGCAACGCTTTCGTCTTTGGTCTCGGATACGCGGTCGGGTCGCTGAGCTGCACCCTGCCGATCTTCCTGGTCGTCGTCGGCGGTGCACTGGGCGCGGCAGGCTTCCTCGCCTCCTTCAGCCAGTTCCTCGCCTTCGCCCTGGGCATGGGCGTGGTCGTGATCGCGGTCACTATCGGCGCGGCCATCTTTCGGGACGCCGTCGCCCGCTTCCTGCGCGGCGCTCTCCCCCACGTCCACCGCGCCAGCTCGCTGTTCCTGGTCGGCGCCGGCGGCTATCTCATCTACTACTGGGTCTTCTTCGCCGGGCTCAACCTCTAGCGAAGCAGCTCCCACTCGTCTCGCAGGACCGCGTAGATGACACCGGCTTCGCGGCGCTCGAGCTTTGCTCCGCTGGGCGCGTGAGGAATCGTCCCTTCGTGGGTCATGCCAAGTCTCTCCATGACGCGAATCGAGGCCTTGTTCCGGGCATTCGCACCGGCCTGCACGCGCGCCAGGTCCGGCAACGTCGCGAATGCTGCGTCGATGACGGCCCGCACCGCCTCCGTCATGTAACCGTTGCCCCAGTGACGCCGGGCCAGCGCATACCCGAGTTCGCCTCGTCGATGCTGGTGATCGAGCCGCAGATTGATGCCACCAGACGCGCGTCCGGCTATCTCCATCGCCCAATCCGGGTGGGTCGACCAATCCTCCATGACCCACCGCGCCACCGCCTCGTCGGCGTGACGCCGCTCATACGGATCGGGAACGGGCAGAAATCGCGACCACTCCGGATCGGCGGCATACGCCAGCACGTCCTCCGCATCCGCCAGCGTCCACCGACGCAGCACCAGGCGCTCCGTCTCGATTCGTTCCGGCAACAGCGGCAGGCCTTTCATGCGTCCAGCGACCGCGGCGTCCAGTCGGTTCGCAAAATGCCGTAGACCGCCAGGTCGATCAGTTCGCCCTGGCGCACAAAGGCGCGGCGCATCACCGCCTCCCTCTGCATCCCAACCTTTTCCAGCACCCGAACCGACGCGACGTTGGGCGGATCGACGCGACCCCAGACCCGCCCGAGTTGCGTGTCCAGGAACACGCGGTCCACCACCGCGCGCACAGCCTCCGTTGCCAGGCCCTGACCTCGAAGGTCCGGTCGCATCGCGTAGCTCAGTTCGGCCTGCCCGTGCTCGGGCTCGATGTTCAGCCCCACCCATCCCACCATCCGGCCATCGATCTCAACGGCCCATATCGGCTCGGTTCGCCAGTGCGCAAGGAAGCGCCGGGCAACCCAGCGCTCGGCGTCACGTAGCACGTACGGCTGCTGGGCATCAGGCAGCAGTCGCATCCAGATGTCCTCGCAGGCGAAACTGAATAAATCGGCCGCGTCCTCCAGGCGCACCCGGCGCAGCGTCATTCGGCGCGTCCGGATAGCCGCCGGCAACTTCGCGACCTGGACTCCCTCAGCAGCGCCCATCGTGTCGTCCCGAATGTGGGAATGCCACAGGCATCCGCAAGTCTGACCGATCGGCGCCCGGTCGGCCCGCTGCTAGCATCGCTGCATGCAACGTCGAGTTCTCGAACTCCCCGACCCCGTGCTCCGCGAGGTCGCGGAGTCCATTCCCGTCATCACGCCCGAAGTCGAGGCGCTGGTGGACGACATGTTTGCCACCATGCACGCCAATTTTGGCATCGGACTTGCCGCGCCCCAGATCGGGGAACTGTTGCGGCTGGTTGTCATCGAACTGCCGCCCAACGAAAAAGACCCGCAGGCAGGGGTCCCGTACGTGCTGATCAACCCTGAACTGCGCCGGCTGGGCGACCGCGAGAGCATGAGCGAGGGCTGCCTGTCCCTCCCCGGCTTTCGCGCGATGGTGGAGCGCGCACACACGGCAACGGTCACCTACACCGGGATGGACGGCCGGTCCGCTCGCCTGGATGCCAGCGGCTTGCTTGCGCAGGCCCTGCAGCACGAGATTGATCACCTGAACGGGGTGCTCTTCATCGACCACTTGGACTCGCTCGGCGAACTGGAGCAGATTCCGCCCGACGGTCTCGACTGGGTTCCCGCGTCTGCCGACGAGGACGAAAACCATGAAGACACGCAGGCCTAGCGCGACACCTCGCGGATGAAGTGCCGAAGCTCCGGCACCAGCAGATCCTTCAGCGCGAGTTCGACCGCCGCCGTAGATCCGGGCCCGCATACCACCAGGGCCCGCCGGAACTTGCCGGCCACCGCGCGCGACAAGATCGAAGCCGCGCCAATCTGGTCCCAGCTGGCACGCCGGAACCACTCCCCGTAGCCGTCCAGCACCTTCTCCAGCATCGGCGTCACCGTGTCCACCGTGATGTCCCGATCACCCAACCCGGTTCCGCCGGTGCAGAAGACGAACCGGCTGCCGGCGTCGATGGCAACGCCAACCGCTGCTCGGATGTCGTCGGCCTCGTTGCGGATCAGTGCCTCGTGAATCACCTCGTGGCCGCCGGCCTGGATCAGGGCAGCCGCCGTGCGCCCTGACCGGTCGGTCCGTTCCGTACGGCTATCGCTGATCACTATCACGGCACAAGGCACGGCGCCAAGCTGCTCGGCCTCGTGCCGGTGCTCCCGAGTCGATGCCGATGCGTCGTGCTGATGGTCGTGACTCACGCAACTCTCACCTTGGCAAAGGGATCTGATTCGAAATCATACCCAGCAGATTCCGGCCCACTGGTAGGCTCGACGCATGCGAGAAACTGGGCGTCCATCGCCCGCGGTACCGCCGGCGGCTCCGGCCGCCATAGGCGTGCGCGTTTTGTTCTTTGCCTCGCTGGCCGACTTGATGGGCGATCGGCAACGGAACCTTGACCTTCCAGCCGGCGCCACGGTCTCAGACGCCCTTCGCGACTTGGCGCAGGGCGCACCCGACTTCGCTTCGCGTGTACCGCACCTGTCGTTTGCCGTAAACGAAGCCTTCGTGACGGCGGACACACCCCTGTCGGACGGCGACGAGCTGGCACTGATCCCTCCGGTTTCCGGCGGATGATTGTCGAACTCACGTCGGAGCCCATCGACGTCCCACGGCTGATTGCCCACGTCAATAAACCGTCCAACGGCGGGATATGTACGTTTCTGGGCGTCGTGCGTGACAATGCCGAAGGACGACCGGTGGTCAAGCTAGGCTACGAGGCGTACGAATCAATGGCCGTCGCGCAAATGCGCGCGATTGTCGAGGAAGCCATGCAGCGCTGGGACCTGGACGACGTTGCGCTCTCCCACCGCACCGGCGAGCTGCAGATCGGCGAAGCCAGCGTCGCTATTGCGGTTGGGACACCCCATCGCGCCGAGGCTTTCGAGGCCTGCCGCTTCATCATTGACACCCTCAAGACCCGCGTCCCGATATGGAAAAAAGAGTTCTTCCAGGACGGCGCCGTCTGGGTCGAACCAGTGTCCTCCCAGCCGTCGGCAGGTTGACCGAAACTCGTGCGCTCGTGTGTCCAACGCCAGACTGGATCGTAGCGCTGCTGGCCTATCCGACATCCTCCGGCGGCTCGTACCCTAATCGCGCCGCTTCCTCGTAGGCGGCCTGCGCCTCTTCGGCGCGTCCCAGTTCATCCAGAATCTGCCCGCGGGTATAGTGCGCGATTCCCAGCTCAGGATTCGCCGCCACTGCCGCCTCGATGTCCTCCAGCGCCAGGGCCAGATCGCCCAACAACATCCTCGCGTCGGCCCGGTTATTCAGCGTTGCCGCGTCGCCTGGCCGCAGCTCCAGCGACCGGTCGTAGTCCGCGATCGCTTCCTCGAAGCGATCGGCCTGGTGGTGCAGCAAGGCGCGCGCGGCATACGTTGCGGCGTCCTCTGGATCGATCGCGATGGCGGCCGCGAGGTCCTCCAGCGCTTCTTCGTCGCGTCCGCTGACCGCGTGAATGCTGGCTCGAAACCGATAGGCGTTCACGGCCTGCGGGTTGAGTTCCAGGACACGTTCCAGATCGGCCAGCGCACCAATCTCGTCATCCAGCGACATCCGGATGCTGGCCCGCACCTCGTACGCCAGCGGTAGCTGGGGCTGGTCCTCAATGAGCGCGCTCACTACCGCGAGGGCGTCGTCCAGCCGTTCGACGAACCGCAGCACGTCGGCATACAGCAGCCGGACTCCAACCCGCTCCGGTGCAACGGACGCTGCGCGTTGCAAGTCAGCCAGCGCCGCTTCGATGTTCTCAAGATCGAGGTGCAAGCGTGCCCGTTCCGCCAGGTAGTCGGGGTTATCGCCGGCAATGTCCAGCGCACGCGTCAACGCCTCGATAGCCCCCTCCACGTCGCCTTGCGCGTGGAGTGCCTCGGCTTGTCCGGCGTGGGCTACGGGATTGAGCGGGTCTATGCGCGCGGCAGCGCCGTAGTCCTCGGCGGCACCGGCCGCGTCACCCAGCGCGAGGCGGATGTCCCCACGCGTGAACAGGGCCGGCAGATAGTCCGAAGCAACATCGACCGCGTACGTCGCTTCCGCGAGCGCTCGCTCCAGTTCGCCGTTTCCCTGCAAGGTCAGGGCTAGGACGAGTGCCGGCCGCGGATCCTCCGGCGAAGCGGCCTTTGCCCGCTCCAGGTCCTTGACTGCGGCATCCAAGTCCTCAAGTGCGAGGTAAAGGCGGGCGCGCTCGATCAGATAGCCGACGTTGTTGGCGGAAATGTCGATGGCACGTGTAAAGGCTTCGACGGCGCCATGCAGGTCATCCTGCGCGGCGAGCGCCCTGCCGTGTCCGAAGTGCACGCCCGAGTTGAGGGGGTCGATTCGCACGGCCGCCGTATAGTCCGCGGCGGCCGCGGCAGCGTTTCCCATCGCCAGGTGAATGTCCGCGCGCGTGATAAGCGCGGGCAGAAACTCGGGCGCCAGCTCGACGGCCCGCGTCGCCGCCGCCAGCGCTCCCTCGAGGTCGCCTGCGAACTGATCTGCCAGCGCCATTCCCATCAAGGGACGCGGATCGTCGGGTACAGCCGCAGCCGCAGACTCGAAAACCCTCCGAGCCTCCTCCAGCTCACCGCTCTGTAGAAGCTCGAGCGCTCGCTCGAGGTCGGCCTGAATCGATACCGGCGTTACTGCCGAGCCTGGAGTGCTTGGTGGTGGTGCAAAGTCTGGCGGCGCTGTTATCACCGGGCTGGCAGTTGGGGTCGCCGTGACGCGGCCAATGGGGCCGCCGGCCCGAAGGTCCAACGTCGGAAGCCGCGGCGCCTCCGCCGTCGGCGACTGAGTTGCCGCCGGCGCAGCGGACGGCGTTACCGGCGCTGCCGCTGGCGATGAGTCTGGCGTCGTCGCTGTGACGGGCGTCGGATCTGTGGGCGACTCGCCGCAAGCCATCGCAGCGGCTGCCAGAAGCGCTCCCCCGAGCAGCAGGCCGATGGCTTCCCGGCACCGCCGTGTTCGGGCAGGCAAAAGGCACGTCACGACGGTGCCGGAAAGCCCATCGCGAACGCGAATTCGTCCTGAAAGTCGGGCACCGCCGACAGTTCCACGTAGGACACTCGGGCCGGCAAATCCATGGCCCGCACACGCGCGGTAAGCGAAAGCAGGCACATCCGCGCCCCATGTCCCGCCGCATTGCCCACCGCGCGGATTGCCTCTGGTCCCACGTCTGGCACCAGGCCGATCGCGATGGCCCCGGCCGGATCGATATAGCTTCCGAACGCCCCGGCCAGGATCACCTCGTCCAGGTCATCCGCCGCCAGGCCCGCATGCTGCATCAGCACATTCACGCCGCAGCGGATGCTGCCCTTGGCCAGCTGCATCTGCCGAATGTCTTGCGCATGCAGCTTGATGGCCGAATCGGGCTCGTCAACCGACCCGTGCAGCACGAATGCGCCTCCAGTCTGGTCCGGGATGATCCGGTCGGCGTGTGCTGGGACCGCTCGCTCGGCTTCTTCCCGCCAGAGCAAGCGCCCATTCGGCGTCACGAGTCCGGTTCGCACCAACTCCGCCACGGCGTCGACCAACCCCGACCCGCAAATCCCGACGGGTTCGGCATTGTCAATCACGTCGACTTCTATCGCCTCATCCTGAATGCGCACGCGCTCGATCGCGCCGGGCGCCGCCCGCATGCCTTGCGATATCTCAGCACCTTCAAACGCCGGTCCAGCGGGGGCCGCGGTGGCGAACAACTCCCGGCCCTTCTGCAAGACGATCTCTCCATTGGTGCCAACGTCGATCGCCAGCACGTTGCCGCGACGCCGCCCCAGGTTTGCGCTGAGCATCATCCCTACGATGTCGCCGCCCACGTAGCTGGCCACGTTTGGTGAAACCCACACCGCCGCCGAAGGCAGGACGTCCAGCCCGACCTCGGCCGCCGTGGCTGAAATCGGATCGACCATCGTCGGAACGAACGGCGAATACGAGATGCGCGACGGGTCCGCGCCGACCAGCAGATGCTCCATCACCGTGTTGCCGACGAAGGTGAGTTCGTAGACCTCATGCCGGTCCACGCCGCTGGATTCCAGGCACCGCGTGATGATGTCGCTCACCGTCGACCGCACCGCCTGCGTCAGGCGCCCGACCCATTCGGGTCCTCGCATCGTCACGCTCATCCGGCTGATCACGTCGCCGCCATAGATGTGCTGCCCGTTTAAACCGGACGCCACGGCGACCTCTTCGCCGGTCACCAGGTTCATCAGCGCGCCCACCACCGTGGTGGTGCCGATGTCGAACGCCAGCCCAAAGCCGCGTTCGGTCGTGTCGCCCGGTTCCACCGAGACTATGCGGTTCCCGGCAATCACGACCGTGATCCCCTCGTCGATGTCCTCGCCAATCGCCGCCAGTCGCTGCAACGCCTCCAGCGACGGATCCAGATCTCCCGCCACCGCCGCCAGCTCGTCCTGGATGCGTGACCAGTCCGCACTCTGATCGTGCAGCGTGGGCCTGGCTGGCTTGACATAAATCTTTTGGACGTCTGGATCCAGCCGGATCCTGCCCAGGCCCGAACTTTCCACAACCCGCACGGCCCGAACCCCCACCGGGTGCGTGTACACCGCGCCCTCCACCAGCGGGTGCTGGCAGGCCAGCCGCCAGCCGTGCGCCAATTGCTGGTCCGACAGCCGTCGGCGGTCGTGCGCGTTGGGTAACGGCGGCTCGGTCTCGCGAATCAGCACCCGGCAGGTGCCGCACGAGCCCTTGCCCGAACAGATCGTCTCCACCGGAACGTCGTTCGCCTGCGCGGCGTCCAGGATGGTGACGCCCTCGGCCGCACTGATCTCCCGGTCCTCGGGCAGGAAGCGTGAACGGACGATGGGGTCGACGTCGATCAAGAAATCCCGCCGGGGCGGTGCAAGCAAATGTAGGGCCTGATCTTCGCATGCCCACGTCGCTGAGCAATGCCGTCAACAGGCATGGGTACAATGAACCGTCCACGCAATGGACCCAGGAGATTCACGCCATGGCGGACGCCCCCGATCAGGGCGGAGAACACCGGCACGACTTTGGTCTCGACCAGGTTCCCCTGGGTCATCAGCCCTGGGGACGCGCTGAAGTGGAACTTGGCGAGGACACGATTCCGCTCGTCCAGGCCACGAACGTCGTCGGCGGGCTCGACATCCTCACCACCACCGTGGACAAGCTTTTCACCTGGTGCCAGGCAAATTCGTTGTGGGCCATGGGCTTTGGGCTCGCGTGCTGCGCCATCGAAATGATGGCCAGCGCCGCGCCGCACTACGACCTGGACCGTTTCGGCACCGTGTTCCGCGCCTCGCCTCGCCAGTCGGACGTGATGATCGTTTCCGGCACCGTGACCAACAAGATGGCCCCGGTCGTCAAGCGCCTGTACGACCAGATGCCCGACCCCAAGTGGGTCATCGCCATGGGCGCTTGCGCCACCTGCGGCGGCCCGTTCCGAAGCTACAGCACCCTCCAGGGCGTTGACCGCATCGTTCCGGTCGACATCTACATCGCCGGGTGCCCGCCTCGGCCGGAGGCCCTGATCGACGGCATCATGGCCCTCCAGCGCAAGATTTCGCGCGACGGCATCATGGGTACCGGCCGTACAACGGAGTCCGTTCAGGCCTGACACCTCCTGCAAGCGGGGACGATACTCCGCAGCCCAAGCGCTTGCGCGTCGAGCTTCATTCGCACACCCACGCGTCCCCCGATTCGCGCCTGTCAGCCGAGACCATCACGCGCGTCAACCGCGAGCGCGGTATCGACGTCGTGGCCGTCACCGACCACAACACCATGGCCGGCGCCTTCGAGATGGCCGAACGCCTCCCCTTTCCCGTCATCCTGGGCGAGGAAATCAAGAGCACCGAAGGCGACATCATCGGCCTGTTTCTGTCAGAAGAGATTCCTCGCGACATGTCGCCTGCCGAAACCGTTGCCGCAATACGTGAACAAAATGGCCTGGTGCTGGCCCCCCACCCGTTCGACGGCCTGCGCCGTTCGGCCCTTGGCCGCGAGGCGGTCGACTCCATCGTCGACGACATCGACATTCTCGAGGTCTTTAACGGGCGTACCCTCCGGCGCCGCGACAACGACGCCGCCGACCGTTACGCCGACGAACACGGCCTGATCAAGTCGGTCGGCTCTGACTCCCATCTCGCCGCCGAGATTGGTCATTGCTGCCAGTCCATGCGTTCCTGGGACAGCCCGCGGGACTTCCTGGCGTCGCTGCGTGAAGCCGAATTACACGCTTCCCTGGCTCCCGCCTGGGTGCATCTCGGCAGTTCACTGCACGCCTACGCGGCCAAGGTCGAGCGACGGCTCCGACGCCTGACCCGGGCTTGAGCGACGCGGCCGCGCAACCCGCGGCGTCCAGCGAGAGCGGTCCGTCCCCCTCATTCAATAGACGCGCGACCACCCTCCTCCTTCCGGCCTCCCTCAACCTCGGAATCACCCACGTCCTCGCGCCCGCACTCAATGGCCTTATGGCGCGCAGCGTCGAACCTGAAGCCGCCATCGGCGGCTACGCCATCGCCATGGGCGTCATGGGCCTGGTGGCGCTGCCCCAGATGCGCATCCAGCAATTGACGCTGGTCTTTCTGGACGACCAGGGCTCACTCAGCCGGCTGCGGCGCTTCGTCGCGCTCTTCGCGCTTCTCAGCGGCCTGGTGGCCGCCGTCGTCGCGTTCACACCCGTGCTCGACGTGCTGCTCGACGGCGTATTTGCCACAACGGGCACCCTCCGCGCCGAATCCGCAGCCGCCCTGGTCGCCCTCGCGCCCTTCCCGGTTCTGGCCATCGTTCGCACGCACCTCTATGGCGTCGCGTTGAGGATGGGCCGCCCGCGCCTGGTGTGGATTGGCACCGGCGCGGGCGCTGTTGCGGTCATTGCCGTCGCCGCGCTGGTGCTCTGGCTCGATCCGTCGGCCGGCGCGGCCATTGCCGCCATCGCGGTGACCGCCGGCGCCGGCGTTGAGACCCTCGTTCTGGTGGCGGGTACGACCGGTGCACTGCGCCGAGATCTCACACCGTCAGAGGGTCCGCCGCCCACCTACGGCGCCCTCCTCCGCTTCTTCGGGCCGCTGCTCGTTGCCGCCTTCCTGCCGGCCGTCACCCAGCCAGTGATCAACGCCATCCTGACTCGCGCCCCGGAGCCGGAGGCCAGCGTGGCTGCTGTGTCGCTCACCTTCGGCGTCAACCAGATCTTCCTGATCGCCCTCTGGGGTGTGCAGCCCACGTTGCTGGCTCTGATGGGCCGCGGCGAGAGTCCGGCTGCCGCCCGGCGCTTCGCCAACATCGTGGGGCTCATCACCGTGGGTCCATCCGCCGTCGTCGCATTCATTCCTCCGCTCACCAGCCTCGTCGTCCACGACTGGCTCGGCGCCACCGGCCGGCTCCAGGAGATGACCGAAACCGGCCTGCGCATCCTGGCCCTGCTGCCGCCCGTCTTCGTGCAGGAAGCTATCTTCACCAGCGCCATCCTGCGCGTGCGCCGGGCCCATCTCCTCGTCTACGTCAATGCGATCCGCCTCGTCGGCCTCGTTGCCATCCTGCTCATCGGCGTCAACGCCACCGACCTGTCCGGCGGAGTCATTGGCATTACGGCTATCGGCGGCGCGCTCGTCATCGAAGCGATCGCAACCGTCGCCCTGGGCCGTGGAGCGCAGCGCCAACTCGAACGCGGGTGGCAGCCGCCGTTTTCCTTTTGACAGACGCAAATGCTTGTCTATCCTCAGGTTCACGGCCCGAGAACCGCTCCGGCCCAAAGCACACGTGAGCAGATTCTGATGCGGATGCGCCCCTTCGTTACCCCGGCCACGCCCGGCCGGAGCTACCTGAGTTCCGCCGTGCCCTGACCCGCGACCGTCGCACGCCGCCGCCGCGGATCAGGCGCCGAACTCACCGGGCGATCCGCGGTTTTTTGTTTGTCGCGAACTTTCGGGAATTGAGGCCATGCAACCCGCTGTATCCATCGACCACCTGGTCAAACACTTCGACCCCGCCGGCGTTGGCGGCGCGTGGCGGCGCGCCCTGGGCCGGCCGCTCAAGGATCCCATCGTGGCGCTCGACGCCATCAACTTGCACGTTCAGCGCGGCGAGGTCTACGGCATCGTCGGCTCCAACGGGTCCGGCAAATCCACCCTGGCCCGCGTCATTGCCACCCTGTTGCTGCCGGACTCGGGTTCGGTGCAAGTCTTCGGCCACGACGTCCAACGCGAGGCCCGCACCGTTCGTCGCTTCATGAACCGCGTCTCCGTCGAGGCGTCGTTCTTCAAGAAACTCAGTCCGCTCGAGAACCTGACCTTCACCGCCCGCATCTACGGACTGCCGCACGGCGAGGCTCACCAGCAGATCTTCGAAATCCTCAAGCGCCTGGACATCGAGGCGAAGGCAATTCGCCGCCCCATGGACCAGATGTCCCGCGGCCAGCAGCAAAAGGTCGCCGTGGCCCGCGCCCTGCTCACCTCGCCCGTGCTCCTGATTCTTGACGAACCCACCACGGGCCTCGATCCACGCTCCAAGCGGGAAGTGCAGGACTTCGTCCGCGAGGTCCGCGACACCCACGACGCCACCGTGATCCTGATGACCCACGACATGGACGAGGCCGAGCAGCTCTGCGACCGCCTGGCCGTCATCGAAAAGGGCCGAATCCTGATCGAAGACCAGCCCAGCGCCCTGCGCCGTGAAGGCGAGACCCTGGAGGACGCCTTCATCCGGCTGACCGGCCACGCCGTCGAAGTCGACGAACCCGACGCGGCCGCTGACGGCGGAGGAGGTTGACTTGATGGTTCCGTTGAGACGTGAAGTAAGCGCCTCGTACGCCTTCGTGGAGCGCAACTTCCGCGCCGTGCGCCGCTATTGGGGTTGGGAGGTCGTGTTTCTCTTCCACTCCATCGTCAGCGCGCTCACTGTCGCCTACATCGCGCCGGGCGGTGTGGTGGTGGCCGGCCAGCAGTTCGATGCCGACCGCCTGATCCTGTTCCTGGTCGTCGGCACCGTGGTGTGGGCCTACCTCGACAGCGTCTTCGATTCCGTGGCGTTCATGGTTTCGTGGGAGCGCTGGGAAGGCACGATCGAAAGCACCTTCATGGCCCCCATCCGCCGGGTCACGTTCATTGCCGGCAGCTCCGCCTTCGCCGTGCTCTACTCGTTCGCCCGCGCCGTTGTCATCCTCGTGGTCGTGGCCCTGTTCTTCAATCTCGATCTGGCCGCGGCCAACTGGGTCGGCGCCTTTGCCGTCCTGGCGATCGGCAGCCTGGGGCTGCTCGGCATCGGCATCATGGCGGCCGCGCTGCCCCTGCTGTTCCTGGAACGGGGCTCGCAGATGACCGTGGTCGTCCAGGCCTCGCTGCTGCTCGTGTCCGGCGTCTACTACCCCGTCGAGGTTCTGCCCGACTGGCTGGAGTGGTTCTCCGTGATCTCGCCGGCCACCTACGTCCTTGACGCCATGCGCGCCGCGGTGCTCGACGGCGTCACCCTCGTCGATTTGCTGCCCCACTTCGGTCCCCTGATGCTCATCACCGTCGTCACCATGCCCGCTGGCGTCTGGGTCTTCGGCTGGGCCGAGCGCTATGCCCTGCGCCACGGCCGGCTGAAGCGCAGCGGCTGAGGCCGGTCGGGGGTTTACGCGATGTCGACCGCGCCGGTCGCGGCCAGGCGTTGCAGCGTCGCGGATACAAGGTCGCGCAGATCGCGTTCGATCAGTGTGCCGGCGTAGCGCTCCCGCAGGTCGGCCACGATGTCCAGCCCGCTGCGACGGCCGTCCGCCCGCTCAAGCACCGGCAGCGCCGCGATCGGCAACTCGATGTGCTCCGGCCCAGCGTTGGGATGAACCCGGGTCACCCGCGTGATCGGACGCAGAATCTCGTCGTGCTCGGCCATGTGCGGGCGGAAACTGATTGTGTCGCGCAGCCGCGGGCGTCCAAGCAGCACGCTCGTGTTCGAATGCGCTCGAACCGGCGTTCCCCCGAAACTCGCCTCTTCTTCGCTGATCGAGGTCTGGCTCTCGTCATCCAGGTCCGTCGAGAGGTTCTCGTAGATCAACTCCAGCTGTCGCGGGCTATAGCCGCCCGCTGACCGCAGTTTTCCGCCCGCCCCCTGCGTCCCGGTTACGCCTGCCGACAGGTGGATGAACGCCTGCCTGATCGAGAAGTTCTGCGTCGGGTCGGCCAGTTTCTTGGCCCGCCAGAACCAGGCGTCGGCGTCGGCGTGCCCCCCGTACCAGTGCTCGGCCAGGTCCGCAAAGTCCGTAGCGATGCTTCGGTACTCCGTCTCGTACCAGTCCATCGCCAGCCCCTTCAGCCACGGCGACGCGCGTCCCGTTCGGATCGCCCGCGCTGCCCGAAGCGACCCGTTCACCGCCAGCGTCACGCCCGTCGACAGAATCGGGTCGATAAAGCACGCCGCGTCGCCCACCTGCATATAGCCGGGGCCGGCGAACCGGCTACAAAAGAACGACCAGTCGCTCAGCGCCTCAACCCGCTTGCTGACCCATTCGCCGCCATCCAGCAGCGCGGCGATCTCCGGGCACGCTCGCACCTGCTCCAGGTAGTAGTCGGTTCTGCTGTCCGCGTTGAGGTTGGCCACTGCCTCAGGGTCCGTCACCAGCCCCACGCTGCGCATCGTGTCTGCGATTGGGATGTGCCAGATCCACCCGTCGGGCACCGTCACGATCAGGATGTTCCCCGCGTCCTTCGCGTCGTCGGACCCCAGCACCTCATCCAGGTCGCGGCCGCCGCTCCAGTGTCCGTAGAAGGCCACGTGACGCAGCGCCGTGTTGTATTCGCGCGTCCGAAACACGCGCCCGAATAGCGCGTCCTGTCCCGTCGCGTCGATGGTCAGCGAGGCCTTCAGCGCGCTTTCGCGCCCGTCCGCAGCTCGAATTCGCGCACCCTGGACGTCGTCGGCCGAACCAACCGGACCCAGCGCCGTAACGCCCTGCCGAACCTCCACCCCTTCCGCCGCTGCGTGGTCCAACAGCAGCTTGTCGAACCGCGCCCGGTCCACCTGCCAGGCATATGCCTGGTCCGGGTACACCTCGCTGAACTTCACCGTCCACGGTTCGCGCGTTCGGCCCCAGATGTAGGTCGCCCCGTACTTCTGGGTGAATCCGGCCTGCTGCACCAGCGGCAGCGCCCCGCTCGCGTCCAGCGCCGGCAGCACGCCCGGAATCAGCGATTCGCCCACGTGCGGCCGCGGCATGTGCTCGCGCTCAACCAGCGCCACCCGCAATCCGTCCTGGGCCAGCAAGGTGGCCAGCGTTGAGCCGGCCGGCCCCCCGCCCAGGATCAGCGCGTCGTAGCCGTTGCTCACGCGCAAAGGTGTTGCCGGCGTAGTTTCCGGCTCTCCGCTGCGAGCCCGGCGGCAGCCAACAGTTCCGCCGCCCTGGCGTATCCAGCCTTGTGGTCCGCGCTTCCGCTAATCTTCAGGGCCCGAGCACGCGCCTGCCACGCCCGTGCGGCCACCAGCGGTGCTCGCTCGTCGTCCACGACCTTCAGGGCCGTGTCCGCCAGCCCTTGCGCCGCTGATGCGAACTGCTGCGGATCGGTCTTTGGATGGTCCAGCAGCAACCCGCTCAGCAGGAGTTGGCAACGGGCATGCGCCGTGGCGTCGACGTCTGCAGTCAACGTAGCCGCCGCGCGTCGCGCGTGCCCCACGGCACGCTCGATCAGCGGGGCCCGATCGTCGGTCGGGTAGATCGCAAACACCTCCGCAATCTCCAGGTCGGTGCGCGCGGCCGCCGCGGCGTCTCCCGCCGTCTGGCGATACTGTGCCGCCGCCAGCAGGTCCATTGCCGACGATTCCAGCACCCGGGCGTGGTCGTCGTCCCCTGGCACTGCAGCCAGGCGGCGCGCAACGCCCCGCGCCTCCTGTGCGTCCGCCCGCGCTGGCTGCTCGGGGACCGAAAGACTCTCGAGCCAGCGCTCCGCTGCTGCTGCCGTCTCGCGCGCCTCGGCCCTCGTCACCGCCTGACCTGCTTGCGCCATCGCCCGCACCCCCAGCGCCAACGACCGTGCGGCTTCCACCGACGCCTTCGGAAACGACTCGGCTTCAAGAACCGTCCAGGCCCGCCGTGCGGCTGCAAACCGTTCCCCAGTGTCTGTCGCCGTGGCGTCGTCAATCGCCGCCGCAGCGAAGCCCAGGGGATCCACCGCCAGATCCACGGTCGACGCGTCGGAAGTCATGACAGCGCCATTGCTGGTGCGTGGAAGTGTCGCGGAATCATGGGAGAATCAGTCTAGCCGCAGGCTCCGCGTCGTCTGTCTGCCCATCAGACGTCGTCTCGACAGAGGGGAAACACCATGGCTACCCAAACGCTCGCTCGCCTTACGCCGACCCAGGTCGATGCCTTCTGGCGCGACGGCTACCTGGCCCTCCCCAACTTCCTCAGCGACGACGACGTCGCCACCCTGAGCGCCAGCATGGATGCCATGGATCGCTGGGTCCAGACCCACGAGCATCCGGACGTGCAACGCGAACCGAACGCCCTTCACACCGACCGCGTGGCCATCCGCAAGATCAGCCACATCCACCTCAACGGCGGGGTGATCTGGGACGAACTGATGCGCCGCGACGAAGTGCTGGACATCATGGAAGACCTCATGGGTCCTGACATCCGGTTCCATCACTCGAAGATGATGGTCAAGCCGCCGTTCGAAGGTTCCCTTAAGCCCTGGCACCAGGACCTCCCCGAAGGCTTCATCACCCACGAGGAAGCCGACCGCTTGCGTCCGTGGGGAACCGACCTGCAGCCGGAGCAGGTCCCCATCATTGCCATCCAGTACTACCTGGACGACTCCACGCTCGAGAACGGCTGCATCCAGGTCGTTCCCGGCAGTCATCGCCGCGGACTCTTCGAGGACCCGCTGCACGAATGGCGGATCGATCCCTCCGAAACCGTGGCTGCCGAGTTCGAAGCTGGCGGCGCCCTGCTGTTCCATTGCCTGACTTGGCACTACTCCGCGCCCAACACCTCGCCCAACGGGCGACGCGGCGTCGTGTACGAGTACATGGCCCCGGCCACGGGCGTGGAGCTCTCCTACATGGGCGGACGCGAACTCGGCTGGGGCATGCCCCTGCGAAGCCCCGGCTAGAGCGCCGGAGCCTCCACTTGGAGGTCGCTCCCAGGCCAGCCGATTTGCCGACTAGGCCGCGGGCTTGTCACGCTGGGGTGGATACGCCGTCGTAGGAGCACCTCCCGTGGGCAACAAGCCGACCTATAGAGTCGCGCTGGTGAGTTGCGCCATGCACCAGCCGCAGCAGTACGCCCCGACGTTCGCCAATCACCCGCGCACCGAGGTCGTTTGCGTGGCCGACGATCCGAGCGAGATCGACGACTACGTCGTTGAGACCAACCGCTCCGAGGCCGACCTCTACGGCGTGCCCTACATCGAGAGCATCGACGCCGTGGCCAACGACCCGTCGATCGACATCGTCAGCGTCTGCCCGCAGCTCGAACGCAGGGGCGGCGTGTCGGCTCGCCTCGCGGATGCCGGCAAGCACTTGTTCATGGACAAGCCCAACGCCGTCACGGTCGCCGAGGCAAAGGCCATCGCGTCGGCCGCACGTGAGCGCGACGTCCGCACCGTGATCTACGGGCGACACCTCTCAACGATGATGCGCCAGATCAAGAGCGAGCTGGATGCTGGCGCCATCGGCGAACTCAAGACGATTCACTGGGACCTGACCTTCGCCAAGGGCCAGGCCGGCACCGTCCCCGATGACTGGACGACCGCGATTTCGCAGGACTTGTCACGCTTCACCTACCGTGCGGAAAACGCCGATCCCTCGGGCTCCGGTCACGACGTCTGGGCTAAGCGCGAGCTACATGAAATCGGCCTTTATCCGGTCGGCCAGGTGCAGTACCTCGCCGATTCGCCGGTACGCACGGTCTACGCGCAACTCGGGCAGTACTGGCTGGGCTCCCACGCCGAACGTGGCCTTGAAGACTTCGCCGTCATGCACATGACGTTCGAGAACGGCATCACCTCCACCATCACCACTGGTCGCTACGGCCGCGAAACCGACGCCGGCAGCGGCGTGGACAAGGTGTCCGTCGTTGGCACCCGCGGCTCGATCGTTGCCGACGGATCGCCTCCGGTTGCCATGACCTATGGCCTACCGGGCGACGACGGCAAGGGAGCAACCCGCGTTGACGCGATGGACTCTGGCGGCATCGAAGTGCTGATCGACCAGTTCATCACGTGCATCGACGAGGGTCGGGAGTCCATTAACAACGCCAATGCGGGCGTCGCCCAGGTCGAAACGCTGCTGGCGGGATATGCCTCGTACTTCAGCGGACAACCCGTATCCCTGCCGCTGGACTAAGGTTTGACTAGTCGGTCGCCGCGTCTTCGTCGGCCGAGCTATTGTTCCGCTCGAGTTCGCCGTGCACGTGCAGGATGCGCTGTACCGCCGTGATCTGCGTCACCACGCTCAGCACCCACAGCCCGGCGCTTAGCAGCCAGGCCGGTCCAAGCAGCGAGATCCCCAGCAGCAGCAGCCGCTCCGGCCGCTGAAGAATGCCAATCTCGCAGTCCACACCCAAACCCTCGGCGCGTGCCCGCGTGTAGCTGATCAGCATCGAGCCCACCATCGTGGTGACCGCCAGCACGACCTCGATCCGGGCATCCTGGGCCACGAAGTACCAGACCAGGCCGGTAAAGATCAGTCCCTCCGCCCATCGGTCCAGCGTTGAGTCCAGGAAAGCGCCGAACCGCGAACCGTTGCCGCTCACCCGCGCCACCGCGCCGTCCAGCATGTCAAACCCACCGGTCACCAGCACCAGCAGTCCGCCCGCCACGGTCCAGCCGAAGCCGATACAGACGGCCGTCACCGCGCTCACCAGCAAGCCCGCGACGGTCAGCGCATTGGGATCGATCCCGGTGCGTGCCAGTGGTGCGACCAATCGCTCAACCGTGCGGCGCGTACTCGCCTCGATATGCGCCTTGTTCACGACGGCGATCCACCAGCCCGAAGCAAGTCGGCGTCGGCCGACCAGTAAGCTCCGCCAAGCTCCTCCTCGTTGAGCAGTTCCTCGTAGTAGGCCAGCACCCGGTCGGCAATGGTGCTCCAGGTAAAGTCAGTGGCGCGTCGGCGTCCGGCCTCCGCCATCCGCCCGCTTTTTTCCGGGTTGTCGGCTACTCGCATGAGGGCGCGCGCCAGCGCCACGTGATCCTTGGGCGGAACCAGGATTGCGGCTTCGTTGTCCGTCAACATGGTTCGCGAGGCCGGGATGTCCGAAGCCACCACCGGCGTTCCCGCCGCCATGGCTTCCAGCAGCGTGATTCCCTGGCTTTCGCCACCCAGCGCCGGCCAGCAAAAGATATCGGCGGTCTGCAGGTACTGCCGCTTTTCCTCGTCCGAGACAAATCCCTTGAAGACCACGTGTCGCAGTCCAAACTGCTGCACCTGCCGCAAGTAGGCACGTCGCTGGCCAGGCCGAAATGCGCCGATCACGATCAGTCGGGCTTGTGGTCGTAGTTGGCACACCAGCGCCATGGCACGCAGCAGGTAGTCCAGGCCCTTGCGCTTCTCCAGCCGGCCCACAAACACGATGTTTAGCTTGCCGTCCTGCAATTCGCCGGCCGGGGGTTGCGGTGCGCCGTAAAAGTCGACGTCGATACCGTTCGGAATGATTCGGTAGTCGCCCTTGTACGAGCGAAACACCAGCTCCCGCGCCGCTTCCGAGACGGCGATCTTCCCGTGCAGGCGACGCTGCAAACGCTGTATCAGTGGTCGCGTGGTCCTGTAGAACAGCGCCGAATTGCGCGCGGCGTGAAACGTGCCCACGTTCACACTCGTCGAGTATTGGAGGACGGTCAGCGGCAACGCCGGCACCAGCGGCTCCTGCAAGTGCACGATGTCGAACCGCTGCTGTCGCAGGTAGCGCCGTACCCGCGGCACCAACTGCGGCGACAGCGTCAGCCGCGCTCGCGACTGGTTGACCGGCAGCGGCACCACGCGCGACCCAATGCGCACGAACCCCGGGAACTTCTCTTCAACGTGGCTATCCGTACTCGGCGCCATGATGGCCACTTCGTGGCCGCGTGACCGCAGTTCCCGTTCCAGGTTCAGGATGTGCTGGGTCACGCCCCCCGGATAGGGGAAGTCGTACGGCGAGACCTGCAGAATCCTCACCCGTCAAGCGCCTCCGGCCACATCGGGCGGAACATGTACCACTGCGCCGGCGCCTTGCGAATCAGCGTTTCCAGGCCCCACATCACCTGCTGCATGGCCTCCTGAACCGCCTCAGCCGCCGGTCGGTCCTTATCGATCACAATTGGCGGCATGCCGTGCGCCGAATACGTTCCGTCGGGATACCGGATCATCCCGCCAACCAGCAGCGGACTGCCCGTGTGCCGCGCCAGCACCGCCGCGCCTTCCGGCACCCAGACCGGGCGGTCGAAGAACAACACCTGGACGCCCTTGCCCGGCGTCGGCCGGTCCGCCAACAGCGCCACGAATTCGCCCCGCCGTAACGTACGCAGAATCCCGCGCGCCGCGTTGCCCAACTGGATGGTCCGAAGGTTTTTCCGCGCCCGCACATTGTCCAGCAGCGCGGTCAACGCCTTGCTGCCGAATGTCTCCGCCACGACGTGGGTTGGCTGATCAACCGAAACCAGGCCGCCGCAACAGTCCCAGCTGCCAAAGTGCGCGGTGATCATGATGCCGCCGCGTCCCATGTTCTTGAACGCCCGTAAATGGTGCAGTCCCTCGATGGCAACCGTGTGACGCAGGAGGTCCTCCTGCGTCATCCGGTAGGTCCTCAGGAAATCCACCATGTACTCGACGTAATTGCTCACCGAGCGCATGGCGAGCGCGCGCACTCGCGGATCGGTAGGCGGCAGGTTCAGAACCACCGACATGTTGGCCGTGGTGTTCCGCCGGATGCGCGGAACCAGCCAGTACACCAGCATCCCGAATAACCGGGCCAGGCCGAACTTCACTGGGCGGGGCACCCACCGTTCCGCCTGCGCGACAATGGCGACTAAGGTGATCACGCGCTATGCATCGCTCCTGGCGCCGGCGGCGATGTCAGCCGTGCGGATGAACTCGTCCGTCATCACCCGCGCCTCTTCGTCTGAATACTGGATTGGCGGCGACTTCATCAGGTAGGCCGACGGGCCTTCCACCGCACCGCTCAGACCACGGTCCATGGCGATCTTGCAGCAGCGCAGTGCGTCAATCACCACGCCGGCCGAATTCGGCGAGTCCACTACCTCCAGCTTCAACTCGGCATTCAACGGCTGCCCGCCGAATGAAACGCCTTCCATCCGGATGTACGCCCACTTCCGGTCTTCCAACCACGGAACGAAGTCGCTCGGTCCGATGTGTACGTTCTCGGCCCCGATGTCGTACTCCAGCTGGCTGGTCACCGCGTCGGTCTTCGAAATCTTCTTGGACTCCAGCCGCGAACGTTCCAGCATGTTCTTGAAGTCGGAGTTCCCGCCCACGTTCAGCTGGTAGGTGCGCAGCACCTTCACGCCCCGCTCGCGGAAGAGCCGGGTCAGCACGCGGTGGGTAATGGTGGCGCCCACCTGCGACTTCACGTCGTCGCCGATGATCGGGACTCCCGCATAACGGAATCGTCCCTGCCAGTACTCCTCGCGCGCAATGAACACGGGCATGCAGTTCACCATCGCGCAACCGGCGTTGAGGATCTGTTCCACGTACCACTTGGTCGCCTCTTCGCTGCCCACCGGCAGGAAGTTCACCACCACGTCCGTGTGCGTGTCCTTCAGCAGCTCCACGATGTTGTCGGTTGCACCCTCCGCCTTATACACCGTGTCGGCCATATAGGCGCCAATACCGTCATGCGTCATGCCGCGCACAACCGGCACCCCCAGGTGCCCCACCTCCGCAAACTGCGGCGTGTTGTTCGGCGGCGTGACCATCGCCTCAGAGAGATCCTTGCCCACTTTGTCCCGATCGATGTCGATGGCGGCCGAGAATTCGACGTCACCGACGTGATACGGACCGAGCTGCGTGTGCATTAGCCCGGGAACGAACTCGTCGGCCGCGGCGTCACGGTAAAAACTCACGCCCTGCACCAGCGAAGAAGCGCAATTGCCCACGCCGATGATCCCGACTCGAACTTTGGACACGCTCATCCTCCTCTTGGCCTAAGCCAGCACCTGGGCCGGCTCGGCGGATTCGGCGTCCGATCCACGCGTGTTGGATGCCGTCAGATCGTCGATCAGGTTTGAGAGCGCCGCGTGGCGGGCGCTCAGGGTGGGTCGGTCCAGCGCATAGAGCATGCGGCGACCCTGCCGCCGTGCTCGAACCAGCCCGGCGCGCCGGAGACGACGCAGGTGCCACGACATCAGCGGCTGGCTGACCCCGACGCGGCGCGATAGCTCGCTCACGTCGAGTTCGTCCGCTGCTGCCAGTTCGTCCAGCGTCGTCAAGCGCGTTCGCGATGCGAGCGCGCGGGCATAGGCGCGCATTGCGGCCAAATCCGCCTTCACGTCCGCCTCACACATAAAGCAAAGTTTGATAAATAAAACTTTAGCATGCGCGTTCCCGCCTGACGAATCCTGCCGGCCGGCCGCTTGGCCCGCGCCGCGGGCCTAGCGTGCGTAGTCGACCGCGCGAGTTTCCCGGATCGTCGTGATCTTGATCTGACCCGGGTACTCCATCGACTCCTGGATGCGCTTGGCGATGTCGTTCGCCAGGCGCTGCACGCCAGCTTCGTCCACTTGGTCGGGTCGAATTAGCACGCGCAATTCGCGGCCGGCCTGGATCGCGTAGCAGTTGTCCACGCCCTCAAACGACCGTGCAATCTCCTCCAGCTTCTCCAGCCGCTGCAGGTACCGCGTCACAGTTTCCCGCCGAGCGCCGGGTCGCGAAGCCGAAATAGCGTCCGCCGCCGCCACGGCAAACGCCTCAAAGCTGCGCAGCTCCACCTCAAAGTGGTGAGCCTCGGCGGCATGCGCCACGTCTTCTGACAGCCCGGATCGCCGAAGCAGCGCCCCCCCGATCAACGCATGCGGTCCTTCAATCTCATGGTCGATCGCCTTGCCGATGTCATGCACGAATCCGGCTCGGCGAGCGACTTCCACGTCGCCACCGATTTCGGCCGCCATGGTCGCCGCCAGCAGCGAAACCTCCACGGAATGACTCAGCACGTTCTGGCCATAGCTCGTGCGGAACCGCAGGCGTCCCATGTAGCGCAGGATGTCGCGCGGCAGTGCGGGCGTTCCGGCGTCGTAGGCTGCCTGCTCACCTTCCCGCTCAATGATCTCCTCGACCTCGGACCGCGCCTTGGTCACCGTATCTTCGATCCGCGCCGGGTGGATGCGGCCGTCTTCCGTTAGCCGCTGCAGCGCCACCCGTGCCACTTCCCGCCGCACCGGGTCGAAGCCCGACAGCACCACCGTTTCCGGCGTGTCGTCGATGATGATGTCGATGCCCGTGGCCGCTTCCAGGGCGCGAATGTTGCGGCCTTCCCGCCCGATGATGCGCCCCTTCATGTCGTCGCTCTTCAGATCGACGACTGACGTGGTGATCTCGGTCGTGTGCGCTGCCGCCACCCGTTGCAGCGAAAGCCCAACCAACCAGCGCGCCTGCGCCTCCGCGGTTTCCTCGGCCGCCGCCGTGAGTTCGCGAACGCGCTGATCGCAGATCTCGCGCACCTCTCGTTCGACGGAGGCCAATAACTCGGTCTTGGCCTCGTCCCGCGTCAGGCTGGCCGCCGTCTCCAGCGCCGCCACCTGCTGCTCGCGCAGGTCTTCCAGCTCCGTCTCGCGTCGATCCAGTCCGCGCTTACGCGAATCCAGCGCGTCGTCGCGATTCAGGAACTCCCGTTCCAGGTCGTCCAGGCGCTCCGAACGTTTATCCAGCGACTGCTCACGCTGCTGAAGACGGCGCTCCTGCTGGCGGAGTTCGCGACGGCGCTCGCGCGTCTCGCGTTCCGCGTTCGCGCGCTCGTCGCGAATCTTGGCGCTGGTTTCTTTGACACTGGCTCGTTGTCGGGCTTCGACTTCTGTCAGTTCTTGCTCCACCCGGCGCGCGAATTCGCGCCCGCGCGCCTGAGCTAGCCGGACCTGGTAGAAGTAGCCCGCCACGAGCCCTACTACGAGCGCCGCCAATCCGGCGACGATCGCCAATAGGGCTTCCACGGATGGCCTCCAGAAGGGTGTGTTGTACGAACAGTCGAATGAATCGCATTGAGGAACTGATTCGGCGGCGCCACGTGACGCCTCCGTGACGCGATGCTACTCGGCAGCCCAAATCGCGGTCAAAGACCGGACACTAGTCAGCCGCGAGTTGCGCTCGACTTATACTTCCCCTGACGGGGCCCGCTCTGGAGTGTTCGCGTGAGTACAACGGAAAAGAACGGCTCGATGACTGGACGCGAGCGCTACCTCAACGCGCTCCTGGGCAAGCCCGTGGACCGCATCTGCGTCGGCAGCCCCACGTCCCTGGCGACCTACGAGGAAATGCGCCGCCTCGGCATCGAGTGGCCCGACGCCCACTACGAGGCCGCGCCCATCGCGCTGCTGGCCGAGCGCAGCTACACCGAACACGGCTACGACTCGATCATGCCCTACTTCAGCATCATTCTCGGCGCCGCCGCCCTGGGCGCCGACATCGAGTGGGGCGAGGACCCCTGGGAATTCGACAAAGGCACCGGCAAGATAATTTCGGGCCCCCGCATGCCCGCCGTCAGCCCGCCCCGCCCCTGGACGCGGCCGGCCGAGATCGGCATTCCC
>VXPS01000012.1 GCA_009839425.1 Chloroflexota bacterium | reverse complement strand
ACGCCGAGCTGCTCTCCACCGATCAGATCTCCAAGCTCGTCCCCATCCTCAACACCTCCCCCGACTCCCGCTATCCCGTTCTCGGCGGAACCCTGCAGCGCCGCGGCGGCGTGGCCCGCCACGACGCCGTCGCCTGGGGCTACGCCCGCGCCGCCGACGCGCTCGGGGTCGACATCGTCGAGAACTGCGAAGTCACCGGCATCCGCACCGTCAACGGCCGGGTCACCGCGCTGGAAACTTCCCGCGGTGAGATCCGCGCCGGCACGGTCGGCCTCGTCGTCGCCGGCAACGCCAGCGTGCTCGCCTCCATGGCCGGCATCCGGCTCCCCATCGAGTCCCACCCGCTTCAGGCTCTGGTCACCGAACCGCTCAAGCCGGTCTTCGACCCCGTCGTCATGTCCGCTGCCGTCCACGTCTACGTCCACCAGACCGACCGCGGCGAACTCGTCCTCGGCGCCGGCATCGACGCTCCCGTCAGCTACGACCTCAACGGCAACTTCCGCATCATCGAGCACGTTCTCGCCGCCGTCTGCGAGCTATTCCCAATCTTCAGCCGCGTGCGCATGCTGCGGCAGTGGGCCGGCACCGTGGACGTCTGCCCCGACGCCAGCCCCATCATCTCCGGCACCCCTATCAAGGGCCTCTTCATGAACTGCGGCTGGGGCACCGGCGGCTTCAAAGCCACCCCGGGCTCCGGCTGGGTCTTCGCGCACACCCTTGCTCACAAGGAACCGCACCCGCTCAACGAGCCGTTCTCCCTCGATCGCTTCACCACCGGCGCCCTGATCGACGAACACGGCGCCGCCGCCGTAGCCCACTGATCCCATGCTCCTGATCCCCTGCCCCTGGTGCGGACCCCGCGAGGACGACGAATTCACCTTCGGCGGCGAAGCCGACATCCCCCGCCCCGCCGACCCCGACGCGCTCACCGACGAGCAGTGGGCCGACTACCTCTTCATGCGCGACAACCGTCGCGGCCGCCACCGCGAACAGTGGTGCCACACCGCCGGCTGCCGCCGCTGGTTCATCGTCGAACGCGACACCGTCACCAACGAGATTCTCGGTGCAAGCACCTACGGCGGCTCGACGTGAGCCAGCCCTTCCGCCTCGACCACGGCGGCCGCATCGACCGCGACGCACCGCTCCAGTTCACCTTCGACGGACGCCCCATCGACTCATACCGCGGCGACACCGTCGCCTCCGCGCTCCTCGCCAGCGGTGTCACCCTGGTCGGCCGCAGCTTCAAGTACCACCGACCCCGCGGCATTGTCTCCGCCGGCGCTGAAGACCCCAACGCCTTCGTCCAGCTTGGCCACGGCGCCCGCACGCTGCCCAACCGGCTGGCCACCGTCACCCCGGCCACCCCGGGGCTGAAGGTCCGCCACGTCAACGCCTGGCCCACCCTCGAATACGACGTCATGTCCGCCTTCGGTCTTGTGGCCCCGTTCATCCCCGCCGGCTTCTACTACAAGACCCTCATGTGGCCCCGCCGCCTCTGGCCGCTCTACGAGCACTTCCTGCGCCACGCGGCCGGCCTGGGCCACGCGCCGGACGCCCCCGATCCCGACCGCTACGACCACGTCCACGCCCATTGCGACGTGCTGGTGGTCGGCGCCGGCCCGGCCGGTCTCGCAGCCGCCCATGCGGCTGCCCACACCGGCGCACGCGTGATCCTCGCCGACGAGCAAGCGGAGCCTGGCGGAATCCTGCTCTCCACCTGTGAGCACGTCGATGACCAGCCCGGCCCCAACTGGGCCGACGCAACCGTCGCCAAACTCTCCGCAGCACCCAACGTCACCCTCCTCCCCAACACCACCGCCTTCGGCCTCTACGAAAGCAACCTCGTCCTCCTCGCCGAACGCCTCATCACCGATCGGCCCGATGCGGCCGGTTCCGAACACGGCGCCCGCGTCTGGCGCGTCCTGCCCAAGCAGATCGTCCTCGCCACCGGCGCCCACGAACGCCCCTTGCTCTTCGCCAACAACGACCGCCCCGGCGTCATGCTGGCCGGCGCCATCTCCACCTACGTCCGCCGCTACGCCGTCGCCCCCGGCTCACGCGCGGTCCTGTTCACCAACAACGACTCTGTCTACCGAACCGCGCTCGACTTGACCGATGCCGGAGTTCCAGTCGCCGCCATCGCCGACGTGCGTGGCGATCCCGACGGCGATCTTCCAGCCGAAGCCCGAGCGCAGGGCATCCCCGTCCACGCAGGCGCGGTCGTCCACCATGCCCACGGCGGGCGCCGGGTCGCCGCCGCCGAGCTGTGCTCCCTGGACGGCGCCCCTCTCGGCATCGTCGAGTGCGACCTCCTCGGAGTCTCCGGCGGCTTCGCTCCCGCCCTCCACCTCCACGCCCAGGCCAGGGGTCCGTCGCAATGGGACCCAACGCTCGCCGCCTTTGTCCCGCGCAGCGCCAACGGCATCCATCCAGCCGGCGCGGTCGCCGGGCAGCTTGGACTTGCCGACGCGCTCCGCCACGGCACGCAGACCGGCTCCGCCGCCGCCGCGGCCGCCGGCTGCTCGAACGGCAGCGAACCCGAGATCCCCCGAGCCCCCGAATCCACGCAAGCTCCCGTCCAGCCCTACTGGCTACCCC
>VXPS01000313.1 GCA_009839425.1 Chloroflexota bacterium | reverse complement strand
CCCCCCAACGCCCGCTGGGTCCTGGTCTCCGGCGCCGACGAGTTCATCCAACACGGCGACACGCCAGAGATCCCCCTCAGCACCCAGGAGTACGACGGCGGCGTCCTGCACCCCGCCGGCTATCCCGCCATCGCCGACTTCACCCTCCGCGGCCAGCGCCCCATCTGGCGCTTCGACTCCGACTCCGGTTCGATCGAGAAGACCATCTGGATGGAGCGCGGACGCAGCCGCACCTTCGTCCGCTACACCAATCTCTCCGAGAACCTTGTCCGCTTCCGCGTCCGCCCATTCGTCACGCTCCGCTGGTTCCACGCCCTCCGCCGCGGCGCCGACCCGTCATTCGAAGCTCTGCAGACCGGTCCCGGCTCGCTCTCCGTGCGCGCCGACGGCAATGCCCCATGCGTCCATCTCGGCGGCAGCGGCTGGCGGCTCGAGTTGTGTCTGGACTGGTACTGGAACTTCCATCGTCGCGTCGAACGGGCCCGCGGCTTCGACTTCGCCGAGGACGCCTTCGCTCCCGCCGACTTCGTTGCCGAGGTGCGCCCCGGACACGGCGTGACCCTGCAACTCGTAGCCGACGAGCTCCAGTCCGCCTCCGACGTCGATGCCTCGCTGGCCAGGTTTGACGCGCGATCCGTCTCGCTGGTGGCCTCCGCCGCCGACCCCTTGGAGCAGCGCTTGCGGCTGGCCGCGGATCAGACCCTCGTGCATCGCGGGCCGGCCCTTCCCGGCTTCACCCCCGAGCCCAACACCGTCATCGCCGGCTATCCCTGGTTCGGCGACTGGGGCCGCGACACCCTCATCTCGCTGCCCGGCCTCTGCCTGGAAACCGGTCGCGCCTCCACTGCCAAGACCATCCTGCTTAACTACGCCCAGGCCATCGACCAGGGCATGGTCCCCAACCGCTGGCCCGACGCCGGCGACGAGCCCGAGTACCACGCCTTCGACTCCGCCCTCTGGTTCACCCACGCCCTGGCCGCCTACGTGCGCGCCACCGACGACACCGAAGTCCTCGACGTGCTCGGCACCGCCCTGCTCGAAATCATCGACTGGCACATCCGCGGCACCCGCCACGGCATCCACATGGATCCGGACGATGGCCTGCTGACCGGCGGCGAGGACGGCCTCCAGTTGACCTGGATGGACGCCAAGTTCGAGGACTGGGTCGTCACCCCGCGTCGCGGAAAGCCCGTGGAAATCAACGCCCTCTGGTACGCCGGCCTCAAGTTCGCGGAAGAGGCCTTCGCTCGAATCGGCTGGCGCGACGCCTTCGACACCGACATCTTGTCCCTGATTGAGGACTCGTTCGCGACACGATTCTGGAATCCCGAGACCGGCGGACTCTTCGATGTCGTCGACGGTCCCGACGGCTCCGATCCCGCCATTCGTCCCAACCAGGTCATCGCCCTCGCGGTCGCCGGGGACCTGTTCTCACCGCAGCAGCGGGCATCCGTCCTGGCGCAGGCCCGCAACTCCCTGTTGACGCCCGTCGGGCTACGTTCGCTGGCGCCCGGTGATCCCGCCTACTGCGCCCACTACGGCGGCGGACCCCGCGAGCGTGACGGCGCCTACCACCAGGGCCCCGTCTGGAGCTGGCTGCTGGGCATGTTCATCCAGGCCAGTCTCAAGGTCGGCGCTCCGGCCGACGAGCTCCGCGGCCTGCGCGAGGCCATGCTGGCGCACCTGAGTGACGGCGTGGTGGGCGCCGTTAGCGAGCTCTTCCAGCCCGAACCCCCCTTCGGCCCCGAAGGCGCCCCCGCGCAGGCCTGGGGCGCCGCCGAATGGCTGCGGGGGTTGCGTCTGCTGCGAGCCGCCAATGGCCGCTGACCCCGTCGCCGACTGGGCGCCCCCCTCCGGCCGGCACGTTCAGATTCCCGCCGGCGACTGCTTTGTGCGCGAGGCTGGCGACGGTGAGCCAACCCTTGTCCTGCTGCACGGCCTGCCCGACGACTCCCGGATCTACGGCTGCCTGCAACCCAGGCTCGCCGCCGCCCACCGCACCGTAGCGCCCGACTTCCTCGGCTGGGGTTCGTCGCAACCCAATGACGGCTTGTCCCTCGGATTCGACATGTTGGATCGGACGCTGGCGCAGATCCTCGATGCCCTTCAACTGGAGCGCGTTGTCCTGGTGGCCCATGACATGTCCGGCCCCGCGGCCATCCGCTGGACCGCCGCCCACCCCGAGCGAGCCCATGCCCTGGTGCTGCTGAACACCTATTACGGCTGGAACTCCGCCCGCATGCCGTTCGCCCTCAAGCTGTTGCACCTGCCCTACGCCGGGCGTATGGTGCGGCGCTTTCTCGACATCGGCCGAACGGGCCTGTCGTGGCACGTATATCGCTGGCAAGTCGGCCAGGTCTTGCCTGGCTGGACGGCCGACTTCGATCGTTTGCTACGGATCTTTCACAGTGTCTTTCGTCATTCACCGACGGCCCGACGCGCCTTCCACACCGTCAACAACGAACTCGTTGACCAGATCGAGTCCAACCAGCGCAGCTTGGAAACGCTCACGGCCTTGCAAACGCCCACCCTCATCCTCTGGGGCGCCCGCGACCCTTACCTCAAACCGGCCGTGGCCCGCCAGTTCCACCGGCTGCTGCCAAGCTCTGAACTACAC
>VXPS01000249.1 GCA_009839425.1 Chloroflexota bacterium | reverse complement strand
CAGCGCAAGGGCTCCCTCAAGGCCCTCCTCTCCGGCGTCGACCTCAGCGAAGCCCCCGACCTCGCGTCCCTCCTCGCCGAGTACGACATCCAGCCCAACGGCCAGGCCTCCCGCGCCGACCTGCCCGTCATCGACGACAACCCCTACTACATCCGCGACTACGCCAAGTGCGTCATGTGCTGGCGCTGCGTGGACGTCTGCGGCGATGAAGTCCAGCTCACCTACGCCATCGAGCCCGGCGAACGCGGCTTCCACGTCCGCATCTCCACCCGCGAGTACGACGGGATCATGGACACCACCTGCGTCTACTGCGGCAACTGCGTCCAGGTCTGCCCCTCCGGCGCCCTCAAGAGCCGCACCCAGTGGGAACTCGAAAAGCAGGGCATCGTCGAGGACGACCGCGTCGTCGAGACCACCTGCTCCTTCTGCGGTGTCGGCTGCGGGCTCGAAATTCACGTCCGCGCCGGCCAGATCACCCACGCCATGTCGCCCGAAGACCACCCCGTCAACCAGGGCTGGCTCTGCGTCAAGGGCCGCTTCGGCTGGGACTACGCTCAGAGCGACGACCGCCTCACCCCCCCCCTCATCCGCACCGGCGAACGCGGCGCCGGCCGCTGGCGCCGCGCCACCTGGGACGAAGCCCTCAACCACGTCGCCCGTCGCCTTACCGAGATCCGCGACACCCACGGCTCCGACGCCCTCGCCGTCTACGGCTCCTCCAAGTGCCTCAACGAGGACAACTACCTCCTCCAGAAATTCACCCGCGTCGTCCTCGGCACCAACAACATCGACAACTGCACCCGCCTCTGCCACGCCTCATCCGTCGCCGCCCTCGGCCTCAGCATCGGCACCGGCGCCTTCACCAACTCCCTCGACGAGATCGCCGAAAACGACGTCATCTACGTCACCGGTTCCAATACCACTGAAACCCACCCCATCACCGCCCTCAAGATGAAAGCCGCCATTCGCAACGGCGCCAAGCTCATCGTCGCCGACCCCCGCGCCATCGAACTCACCCGCTGGGCCGACGTCCATCTCCAGTGCCGCACCGGCGCCGACGTCCCCATGTACAACGCCCTCCTCCACGTCATCATTCGCGACGGCCTCGTCAACGAGGACTTCGTCGCCGATCGCGTCAAAAACTTCAACGCCGTAGCCGCCGCCGTCCGCGACTGGACCCCCGAACGCCAGGAAGCCCTCACCGGCATCCCCCCCGCCACCCTCGAACGCGCCGCCCACATCATCGGCAAGGCCGACAAGACTGCCTTCTACTGGGGACTCGGCATCTCCGAGCACACCCACGGCACCGAGGCCTGCCTCACCCTCATCAACCTTGCTCTAGCCACCGGCAACGTCGGCCGCCGCGGCACCGGCCTCAACCCCCTCCGCGGCCAGAACAACGTGCAGGGCACCAGCGACGTCGGTGCCATCCCCATGTACTTCACCGACTACCGCTCCGTCGAAGACGAGACCTTCCGCGCCTACTTCGAAGAGCAATGGGATACGAAGCTCCCAACCAGGCAGGGCCTCACCACCATCGAAATCGGTCAGGCCGCCGGCGCCGGCGACGTCCGCGGCATGTTCATCATGGGCGAAAACCCCTTGATGGCCGACCCCGACCTCCACGCCTCCCGCCGCCACTTCCGCCATCTCGACTTCCTGGTCGTCCAGGACATCTTCATGACCGAGACCGCCGAAATCGCCGACGTCGTACTGCCCGCCTCCAGCTGGGCCGAAAAGGACGGCACCTACACCAACACCGATCGCCGCGTCCAGCGCGTCCGGCCGGTCTTGCCACCGCCCGGTGAGGCCCGCCAGGACTGGGAAATCATTGCCGAACTTGCCCGCCGCATGGGCCGCCACCTCGGCCTCGACAGCCCCTCCGAGATCTTCGACGAAATCGCCCGCGTCACCCCCAGCCACGCCGGCCTCAGCCACGAACGACTCGACCGTGAAGGGGGCCTCCGCTGGCCCTGCCTCACCCCCGACGACCCCGGCGCCCTCTGGCTCTTCGGCGACAGCTTCCCCACCGCCGACGGCAAAGCCAGCATGCACGCCGTCCACTGGCGCGAAAACGTCGAAGTCCCCGACCGCGACTACCCCTTCATCTTCAACACCGGCCGCGTCCTCTACCACTGGCACACCGGCGCCATGACCCGGCGCTCAAGGCTGGACGAGGCCTACCCCGAAGCGCTCGTTGAAGTGTCGCCCGAAGACGCCGATCGCCTGGACATCCCCAAGAGCGGCCTCGTCCGAATCAGCACCCGTCGCGGCGCCGTCGAAGCCCGCGCCTGGATCACCCGCCGCGTCGCCCCTGGCACCGTCTACATGAGCTGGCACTTCGCCGAGGCCGCCGCCAACCTCCTCACCATCAACGTCCTCGACCCCATCTCCAAGATCCCCGAATACAAAATCTGCGCCTGCCGCATCGACCCCCTCGAAACCCGCGCCAGCCGCCAATCCCCCTCCCTCACCAGCGCCAACGCCTAAGAACGAAATGTGGCCCAGGCTGCCTGTGGCCCCCGCGGCGCGCCCCCAGGGGAGACTAAAGTATAAAAATAATACCAACGACCACAACTTAAGCCTGGAAAAGAAAGGTGGGGGGCGATCAAAAAAA
>VXPS01000204.1 GCA_009839425.1 Chloroflexota bacterium | reverse complement strand
GCGACCACCGATATCTATAGGCTTATTTTCGTCGGAAGGGTATGATGTGTATATGTGACTGGGTGTACGCGGCGAGCCTCGTTGTTGTGCCGCTCGCCGACGACTCGCGGGTCAAGAATCTTGGAGGTACTGGTCAGCGGGTCCACTGCGGGGTAGATACCACGGTCGGAGACGGACCGTTCCAAACGCACGGTGGCGTCCAGGTGGGCGAAGGTCGTGACCGGCGCGGGGTCGGTGTAGTCGTCCGCCGGAACGTAGATGGCTTCGAGCGACGTAATAGAGCCGCGGGTGGTTGAGGTAATGCGCTCCTGCAACTCACCCATTTCCGTGCCCAGCGATGGCTGGTACCCGACCGCTGACGGCATACGACCCAGCAGAGCTGAAACCTCGGAACCGGCCTGGGTGAATCGAAAGATGTTGTCGATGAACACCAGCAGGTCGCGCTCCTCCTCATCGCGGAAGTACTCGGCCATGGCCATGCCGGCCAGGGCGACACGCAGGCGGGCGCCAGGCGACTCGTTCATCTGACCGAACACCATGGTGGTGTTGCCCAGCACGCCGGCCTCAGTCATTTCACCGATGAGCTGCGTGCCTTCGCGGGTTCGCTCGCCGACGCCACAGAAAATGGAGTACCCGCCGTACTGGACGGCGATGTTGTTGATCATCTCCATGATGATCACTGTCTTGCCCACACCTGCCCCGCCAAACACCCCGGTCTTGCCGCCGCGTGTGAACGGCGCGATGAGGTCAATGACCTTGAGACCGGTGGCAAAGACTTCGGCCGAGGTGCTCTGGTCCGTGAATACGGGGGGACGCCGGTGGATCGGATAGGTCGCGCTGACTTCGACAGGACCTTTGCCATCGACCGGCTCGCCAGTGACGTCGAAGACGCGACCGAGGGTTTCGGACCCAACGGGAACGCGGATTGGCCCACCAGTATCGCGGACGGCCGTTCCGCGACGCAGTCCCTCGGTGGGGCGCATGGATACACAGCGAACCGTACTGTCGCCAATATGCTGCTCGACTTCGAGCACGACGAGGTCACCGCCGTCGGTGTTCAGTTCCAGCGCGTTGTATAGGGGGGGCAAGTCGTCCGGCGGAAACTCCACGTCGACGACCGCGCCAACGATCTGGACGATACGGCCTTCAGCCATTTGATAACTCCCCTACGCCCTAGGCGTCCGCCAGCGCATTGGCGCCGGAGGCAATGTCGATGATCTCGCTGGTAATCCGGGCCTGCCGCAGCTTGTTGTAAGCCAAACGCAGTCCCTCAATCAGTTCGGTCGCGTTTTCCGTGGCCGCGCGCATGGCGACCATGCGGGCGCTCTGCTCGCTGGCCGCCAGTTCCAGCATGGCCCGGTAAACCGTCATTTCAACGAAGCGTGGGATCAGCGCTTCCAGCACCGAGGCCGGATCTGGCTCGAAGATGATGTCCGCTTCACGCGCGTCCTGCTGAACCTCGGGCAGCACGACCGGGAATAGGCGAACGACCCGTGGCTGCTGGGTGAGGATGTTGACAAACTCCGGATAGATCATCCGGACTTCGTCAAAGTCGCCCCGCTCGTATCCGTCCACAAGCAACTGGGTCACCGGTGCAATGTCAAGGACGCTGGGCTGGTCGCTGATGTCAGTGAACACGGCCGACAGGGTGTACAAGCCGCGCAGCGCCAAATGGCCTTTCTTCCCCACAACCACAACGCTGATTTCAATAGCGTCGCTGGTGGAATCAATCTCGTTAACCGCGGTTCGGACGATGTTGGTGTTGAGGGGACCAGCCAACCCTCGATTGGTGGTGAGCACCAGGAACGCGGTGCGCTCGATGGGCCGCGGCTGAAGGATTGGCGGTAGCCGGTCGTTGCCGGTCGCCAGCACCAGCCGCTCAATCATTCCCGAGATGTGCGTGGCATAGGGCCGCGCCGCCTGCACGGCTTCCTGCGCCCGCCGCATGCGCGACGCGGCCACGAGCTGCATGGCCCGAGTGATCTGGCGAGTGTTGTCGACGCTGCGGATGCGGCGCCGAAGCTCGAGCGGGCTGGCCACGCGTCAGCTAGCCGCAACCGCGCTGGCGGCGAACACGTTGGTCTTGAAGTCCTCGATAGCCGCGCGCAGCGACGCTTCGGCATCGTCGTCCAGGTCGGCGCTGGCGCGAATGCCATCCACCAGGTTCGGGTGGCTGTCGCGCAAGTAGTCCAGCATCTCCTGCTCGAACCGGGCGACGTCCGGCAGCGGAATGTCGTCCAGCAGGCCGACCGTGCCGGCAAAAATTACGCAGACCTGATTGGTGACTTCCATTGGGGCGTACTGGCCCTGCTTGAGCAGCTCGGTCACGCGCTGTCCGCGTTCCAGCTGGTTGCGCGTGGCCTGGTCGAGGTCGGAAGCGAACTGCGCGAAAGCCGCCACGTCGCGGTACTGCGACAAGTCAAGTCGGAGGCCGCCGGAAACGGCCTTCATGGCGCGAATCTGAGCATCACCGCCGACCCGGGAGACTGAAATGCCGGGGTTGATAGCCGGACGGATGCCGGCGTTGAAAAGATCGGCTTCCAGGTAGATCTGGCCGTCGGTAATGGAGATGACGTTGGTCGGGATGTAGGTGGTGACGTCGCCTTCCTGGGTCTCGTTG
>VXPS01000050.1 GCA_009839425.1 Chloroflexota bacterium | reverse complement strand
CGAAATATCGCGCCGTCCCCAGCCCAATCTTCGGCACGGTCGTCTGTGTCGGTCCCAGGAATACCTCGTCCATTGCAGTCGCTCGCTAGCTGATCGCCTCGATGAAGTTGATGTACACCCGCTGGTGCTCCCAGAGCAACCGGTCCGCTCCCAGCCACATCCACTCGCCCGGCGTGAAGTAGGCCGAAACGTCCGCCTCCGAGCCTTCCCGCCCAACCCACTGCAACCAGTGCAGGTTGTCTGACTGCAGAAGCAAGTGCGCCAGGTCGATCAACTTCGGGTCCTCCGACAGCTGCGCCGTGCCGTAGGCCGCCGTCATCAGACGGAACACCGCCTGCTGCGCATGGTTCCCCAGGAAGAACTCCAGGCCTCCGTGCTGTCCTGCCCACGTAGCCGGAAACGGCGACAGCGGCAAATCATGCGCATCGCCTCCAAGGGCATCCACCGCTCCGCTGGGCGTCAAACAGCGAACCCCGCGTTTCGCCAGCTCGTCCGGCAGCGCATCCAGGAACTCGAAGACACCCGTGTCCACGTTGTGGTGCTCGCCAAACGTCTCGAAGTCCCACGCCAGCGTCACCAGGTCCCCGGGCGTGGACGCAATCCAGTCGGCGTACCGGTCCGCCGTCAGCGGCCATCCGTCCCAGCCCTGGTTCGAGAACCGGTAACCCACGTCGTCGCTCAGGTCGAAGTGCCGGGCCAGCAGCGGCAATCCGCCGCGTTCCTTGTATAGGTGAGCCGCACTCCGCCACTCCATGATCCAGGGCCGGCCGTCCACGAACCCTGCCTCGAACCCCACGCGCCCCAGCGTCCGCGCAATATCCGACGACATCAGCATCTCGGTCGTATCCGCGACCCGCGGCCGCTTTCCGCAGACCGTCTCCAATCCGTCCGCCGACCGCTCCATCCCCCGCGCAAACAGCGGCAGGTCCAGCAGCATGCTCACCGCGTGATACGGCTCCGTCGCCACCGGTTCGCAGTTCTCGTGACCCATCAGGGCCTTCAGGTCCACCAGCAGTTCCGGATCCCACGTCTCGAATTGCGGCAGCGTCGACAGCGGAATCCCCAGCCCCAGCGCCAGGCCCCGGTCCAGCAATGCCTGCCACTGCCTGATTGCCGGCCGGTAGCACCAGCGCGCCACCTTCTCGAAGTAGAACTGGTTCAACTCGTCGTCGAACAGCGCCGCTTCGATCGTCGCCGCGTCCGCCCCATGCGGAATCGGCACCGCCGGAATGCGCACCCGTCGCGGCTGGTGAATCAGCGTGTAGATAACCAGTTGTTCGGCGATTGGAAGTGCGCGATCGTTGGGGTCGGGCGGCCGGCTGGCGCTTCCCGAATGCTAACCGACGACCACGTCCTGCCCGGCCGCCAGGTGGCGCATCCGGGTCAGGAAAATCGGGGTCACGGCTTCCCAGGTAAACAGCTCCGCCGCTCGACGCGCGCCCGACCGTATCGACGCATCGAGCTCGCGGTCATCCTTCAGTTGCAACGCAAAGCGAACGATCTCGTCCGGATCAGCCGCGTCGTCCAGCACCACGCAGTTCTGCAGCGGCCGCGCGTAGTCCTCCCCGGTGGACCCCACATACGCGATCCCGCCTGCCGCCATGGCCTCCAGCCCCACCAGCCCGAACGGCTCGTATCCGCTGTTGGCCAGCGTTCCGTCCGCCGCGGCGTAAAAGACCGGCAAAACCTCGTCTGGGACAAAGAACTTCAAGTCCAGCACCGCCGCCTCCGGCGCTGCCCCGAGCGCCGTGGCAATCCCTTGCACCGAGCGATCATCGGTCGCCACCTCCGCGCGATCCAGACCTCGCCACACCATGTGCCGGTACACCTCGTCGCCATGCGCCTCGTACGCACCCGGCTTGATCACCAGCCGCGCATTCACACCCTGCGCGCGCAGCCTATACACGGCCTCCGCGGCCTCCAGCCAGCCCTTGTCCGGGTCCGTCCGTCCGATCTTGAAAAACCACACGTCGCAGTCCATCGCCCGGCGAAACGCCGCCACCGCGTCCGGATCCACCGCCTCCAGCCGCTCCTCGGGCACCCCGTTCGGAATCACCACCGGGTTGACCCCGCAGTCCCACATCTGATGCTTGACGTACTTTGAGACCGCCGCAAAGTCCGCCACATAGCCAATCCGGTCCCAGTTCATGCGGTTGAAGGACATGTCGTTATTTGCGTTCCACACCAGCACGCAACTCTGGCGCAGTCCATTGAAATGCAGGGAATCGCTGAGCCGGGACAGCGCGTCCGCCGTATGCCACTCCTCCGCCATCACCACCACGCTCCGACCCTCCGCCACGGCCGGCGCGGCAATCTCGAACGTCACATGCGCCGGCACGGAGTCCTGGAAGTCGTGAACTTTCTCGATCTCGGCCTCGTACACCCCGCCCCGGTGATGCCCGCTCAGCCACTGGCACCATCGGTGCAGATGCAATCGGCCGTTCTCTTGCACCTCGTACCCCGGTCGGTCGGGATCCCCAACAAAGATCAGATGCGTATTGAATCCCTGCCGCGCCAGCGAACGCGTGAACTGCGCCACCCGCACCCCAAGCCCCCCGGCCTGTGAGTAGGGTTGGTCCGGTCCCTCGAATGAGAGAAACACGATCTCAAGGTTTTCCGGCGTGATGTTCGGCGGCACG
>VXPS01000136.1 GCA_009839425.1 Chloroflexota bacterium | reverse complement strand
GCCCGTCTGGCCGCTTTCGGCCACGTCGGCGGCCGCGGCGCCGTCGAACCCTCCGGCGCCGGACGATCGGCCTGGGCCGGCGGATATGCATGGGATTGGGACGGGGCTGCCCGCCTTCGGCCGGGCGCTTGCCGCCGCTGGCACAGGCGCTGAGGGCGAGAATTGCCGAACTGAACACGATGGCGGCGAGAAGCGAGACGCGGCGGCGCGTGAGCATCAGAGGTCTCCCGAAAGATCCGGGATGGCGGGCTCTGCCCTCGCAGAGAGGATATGGACTTAGAGCGGCAGCGTGACCACAGGTGCGGGAGCAGGCAGGAGCGGCGGGGCGCTTCGCAGAGTGGTTGCAGCCTCCAAGGCGTAGCATCCGCCTGATCGATGTCGCCAAGCGGCTTGTGAGGCCAGGACCGTACGACGATTTGCTGGAACCGGCCGTGGCGGCGCCTCCATGACGGTGCCACGGGTGCGCGGAGAAGGAAGACCGGATCTGCTGCCGTAGTGGCAAGCCGGTTCATGACGGCTGGTGGCTTCGACAGCCATGGGCACGTCACGCGCGTCCGGGTTGATCCGGCATTGCTGGGATGACGTCCGCGAGCGTTCACGTCAGGCGATTGAGACCGGCGGGCTGCGACAGGCAACTGGCGACGAGTCGCGAACCTGCCGCATTGCAGTCAGGGGATTGGAGGAACGTGAGGCGCGGTCACGACTGTCCGTCAGTATGGTGACATGATGCTTGATTGCCTTACGTTTCGATGACCCCCGGAATGGGCACGTCCGACGAGGAACTGGAGCGGAGGTATGCGAACCACGTTGACGATCGAAGATGGGATTGCGAGGCAGCTGAAGGATATTGCGCACCGTTCGCGTCGGTCGTTCAAGGCGGTGGTCAATGAGACGCTTCGCGCAGGGCTGCAAGGTGACCGCATCACCGCCTCGGCCAGACCCTACCGTGTGGAACCTGTCGCGCTGGGCGGCGTGGTAGGCCTGCACGATCTCGACCAGGGCTTGCGGATAGCGGATCAGCTGGAAGACCAGGAACTCGCCCGTAAGGTTCAGCTCCGAAAATGATTCTGGTAGATGCAAATTAGCTGATTTATCCCGTCAACCGGGACGCGGTTTCGCACGGGCGCGTCCGTGATTGATTGGAAGAGGCGCTGTCCGGAACCGTGGCCCTGGGACTTCCGTGGGTAGCGTTGCTCGCCTTTCTCAGGATCACGAGTCACCCCGGCATCTTCGAGCGTCCGTTGCATGCGGATGACGCTGCCGCGTTCGTCGATGGCTGGCTCGACCAGCCGTTTGTAGAGCCGGTCGGGCCCAGGGGCACACCGTGGGCCGATCCTGCGTAACCTGCTTGGTGCAGTCGGGACGGCAGGCAACCTGACATCCGATGCGCACGTCGCTGCCATGGCCATGGAGCGGGGCGCCACGTTGTACTTAGCTGACCATGACTGCGGGCGGTAGAGCGTCGCGGCCCGCAAGTCAGCCTTCCTGGACCGAAGCCGCCTTCATGAGGTTCTCGAGCGTGCGGAGCATTCGCTCAAGGTCGGTCGGCTCAGACAGCCGGTGGTCGCCGCTCGCGACTAGGGTTGCCTCGACATCGTCCGTCTCGAGCCGTTCGGCGATCCGGAGCGAGGTCTCCCAGGGCACCGCCTGGTCCCGCATGCCGTGCAGCAGGCGGACGGGGCAGCGGATCGGGATGGGGGCGTCCAGCAGCATGTGCTGCTCGGCCTCTTCGAGGAGGTCCCGGGTAATCACGTACCCTTCTTCACTGTACTCGGACGGAACGGTCACGCGCCCGGCGCGCTGGATGGCTTCCCGTTCGGCATCGCCGAATTCTTCCCGCCACATGCGCCGCGTGAAATCGGGGGCGGCCGCGATGCCGAGCAGGCCCGCGATCCGCGCGGGGCGCGCGCACGCGGCAAGCAATGCGATCCAGCCGCCCATGCTGGAGCCGACGAGGACTTGCGGGCCCGCGGTAGCCCCATCCAGCACGGCCAGCGCGTCCGCGAGCCAGGTGCCGATCGTGCCGTCCTCGAAGGCGCCCTCCGAGGTGCCGTGCCCGCGGTAGTCGAACCGGACGAAGGCGCGGTTCCCGTCGCGCGCCCACCCCTCGATCGCGGTCGCCTTGGTGCCGGTCATGTCCGACATGAAGCCGCCCAGGAACACGACGCCCGGCCCGGAGCCGGCAGTGCGCACATGCGCGATGCGCACGTCGCCGGTCGAGGTCAGGTAGGCGAGGCTGGGGTTCACGGCAGCGGATGCCGACGGGGACACCCCGTCGGGTCAGGTCTCCGATGCCGCCGCGAGAGGGGCTTCGTCGTCGGGTGGTGGCGCCTGAAGCGGCTCCTCGGCTTCCACCGCTGTCGGCTCGGGTTCCGGCGGGGCGGGCGTGCTTTCCGGCGCTGCCGCTGACGGAGCGATGCTGTCGGGCGTCCGCTGCCGCGCCGCGATGGAAGCCTCCACCGCCTGAGTTGCGTGGCCGAGGCCCTGGACGGGAGCAACCACCATCACCATCTGGCGACCGTCCATCGACGGCATCTGTTCGATCCGTACCCGTTCGGACAGTTCACCGCGGATGCGCTCGAGTACCTGCGCGCCGAGTTCTTGGTGCGCCAGTTCGCGTCCGCGGAAACGGAGGGTGACCTTTACCTTGTTGCCGT
>VXPS01000161.1:1432-2658 GCA_009839425.1 Chloroflexota bacterium | reverse complement strand
ACGTAGCAGTGGTGCACGGGCTGGGAGACGATGTCCTCCTCCGAGACCCGCTCGCGGTTGAGTTCCCAGATCAGCTCCCGCGCATCGTCGCCGGCGACCTGGAAGACGGCCAGGCAGCCGACGTTGGCCAGCAGCGTGTGCCGCATCGAGGGCGAGATCTGATCCAGCTTGGCCAGGCTCTGGGTGGCGAGCACGAACGAAGCGCCGAACTTGCCCAGCTCGGAGAGCATCGACTCGAACTCGACGCCAGGGATCGTCTGCATCTCGTCGACCACGACCAGCGCGCCGCGGCGCTCGTGCTGGGGCAGCCGCTCCTGTTCGCGGATCACCGAGTCCACGAGGTTGAGCAGCGAGGCTCCGACCAGCGCGGCCACGTCGCGGCCGACCGAGCCTTGCGCGGTCGAGACCAGCAGGACGCCGCCTTCGAGGATCGTCCGCCTGAGGTCGACGGTCGAACGGGACTGGCCCAGGATCGCCCGGGCGTGGGTGGAGGAGGCGTAGTAGTTTAGCCGCGTTTGCACCGGAGCGAGGGCGTCGGACCGGTACTCGCGCCGCCACTTGCCGAAGTCGTTCGCCCACCACTGGAGCAAGTAGGGGTCGCGCAGCCTGGTCAGCACCTCGAAGCGGAACGACTCGGCGGTCAGCAGCTTGAGTCCGTCCAGGATGGTGTACTGCTCCTCGGGCTTAGTCGCGGGATGGCTGTTGGCCTCGTGCAGCGTCTTCACCGTCTGCTCCAGGATCGACTGCATGCGCGGGCCCCACTGCTCCCACAGGCCGCGGGCGACGCGCACGACCGCGTCGGCGGTCCGGTCGCGGTCGGTGAACACGCTTGCGTCGAGCAGGTTGATCCCGACCGCGCCGCGCTCGTCGGCCAGGTCGATCAAGCGGACCTCGGAGACCAGCTGCTCGGGCACCTGCTCGAGGATGTCTGCGACCAGGTCGGCGTGCGGGTCGATCACGACAACGGCGTCCCGGTCGCGGCCCGCGGCTTTCTCCTGGAGCTTGTGCTCGACCAGGTGCCGCATCAGCGTCGACTTACCCATCCGGGTGCGGGCCACGTAGAGGTGGTGGCGGCGCATCAGGTCGGGCGGGAAGTGGATCGGCCGCGCCAGTCCGCTGACCGCTTCGCCGACGTGCGCGCCCTCGCGAAGCTGCTCGTGCGGCGGCGGCAGCGCCTTGGCACCTGAGCGTCCAACCTCGTAGGCCTCATCGTTCGCGCCGGGCGG
>VXPS01000161.1:0-1422 GCA_009839425.1 Chloroflexota bacterium | reverse complement strand
CGCCCAGCACCGCAGGCGAGCGGAACCAGCCCGGCTGCGCGGGCGCCAGCGCGGGAGTCTGCGGCAACCAGCGCTGCAGCTTGCCGGCCTCGAAGCGGGCCCCGGCGGGATGGTCGTAGCGGCGGTAGGCGTCGGCGACCGGCTCCAGCAGTTGCTTCGCCCGTCCGCAGTCCGCCCCTGCGGGCAGGATCGCGACGACCTCGACATCGGCCTGGAAGGCGGCCTGGCCGATCTTCTCGCGCACCAGCACGGGGTCGAGGACCCGGTTGCGGCCACGATTCCAGCGCACCTTGAGCCAGGTGAACCCGGCGAGGGCGGCGACGACGCCGAGGCCGAGTCCGACTACGTTCACAATCTCGCCTGCCTCAATCCACTTGAGCCCCAGGGCCCCACCGCCGAAGACGAGGCCGAGCACGGTCAGCGCCAGGGGATCGATGCCTCCCCGCTGGGTTCCGGCCGGAGCCTCGCGGTGGACTTGGGCACGCTCCCCCCGCTCAAATCCCTGGGCCAGGTAGCGCTGGGACCAGTCCGGTCTCAGCGCCCGCAGCCGCAGCCGAGCGACCAACCGTTCGCCCGGTCCAGCCCGGCCCAGGGCGCCGACCAGGGCCAGCAGCGGGTCGGAGCCGGGATCGAGCAGGTCACGGTCGCGGAACGCGCGCAGCGGCGCATAAGGGGGACCGGAGGGCCGGAGCGTGATCGACCAGGCCTGCTCGTCCTCGCCCAGCAGCAACGGGTCCTCGGCCGGGTCCAGCTCCCGCACCCGGGCCTGGGGGTAGTGGGCCGCGATCTGAGCGCGGACCACGTCGTCGCCCGAGCAGCGTGCAAGCAGGCTGACGCCGGAGGCCTGACCGGCGAGTTCGAGCGCGAAGGGTTCGGGCGCGGCGATCGACTGGAGCAGGTTCTCGACCCCGAGCAGGGTCCGATTGCCGGTGCGCGGCGGGGTCACTTCGAGTAAAGCCGGCCTCTTCGGCCGGCGCCTCTGAATCAGTTTGAGTGGGTTGAATCTCATCTTCGTGTCCGTTCATGGTGGCCGCGGAGGCCGCGGCGATGGGTGGCTGCTCGTCCTCATCTGGTCATCGCCCGGCCTCCAACCCTGGGTCGGCTATCCTCTCTTCGTAGCGCGCCCGTTCGGCATTTAGTAGGGCGCGGGCGTCGGGTCGGCAAACGTCTTTTCCACCGGGCCGGCAGTGTGGCCTGCGACACACGTGCTTCGCGAGGTCGGGCGGATTGCAGCGTTCGGCGTCAGGGGCGTGTACAGGAATCCAGACTCGATTGCAGAGTGCAATCGCGGCAGGATTTCCAGTCATGGGCTGGACTTCGTGCCTCCTACCGGACGTGAAGGGCAAGCTGTGGGGCGCAAGGGCTCCTTCCCCCCGGATTGCAGTGAAATTGCAGTGAAGTTGCACTTGGATTGCGGTTTTG
>VXPS01000164.1:678-2659 GCA_009839425.1 Chloroflexota bacterium | reverse complement strand
TCGGACCACAACGGCGGAGGGCTGCAGCCGTCTCATGGCGGTGAAAAACCGAACCGGCGATGGCATCCCGCCGACGTCGGAGTACCCGATCCAAGGCAATCTCGCTGCCGCTCGCCGAAGAATCTCGAAGGTCGGCGAGCACCCCAAGACTGCCGGATCCAATGCCTCGTAGGTCTCGCTATGGGCGCGGCGGAGCACGAGGAACGTCACCTCATGGCCGGCGTCCAGGAGGGCTTTCACCGGAAAGTGCTGGTTGGTGTGAAACCTGGGTGCTGTGAAGACGAAGTGCATGGTTGACTGTGGGTGAGGTCCAGCGTCCGACATCGCTCCTCAGATTCGCTTGGATTCCCGGAGCGTGGCGGCGATGACCGGCACCAGTACGGCGAACGACACGACCAGAACCGCGTTCCTCGCAAATGCGCCACCGGCAACGCCATAGGTCGGGACGAGCAACCAGACGGCGATCACCAACGCAAACAGACCGCTGACTGAGGACACCAGGGCGGGGAGAGGCCTGCCCACCGCGATAGGGAGAGTACCCGGGACCGTGAAGACTGACACCAAGGCACCGGGCAGAAGGAGGAGAATCAGCGGCGCGACGGCGGCGAAGTCTACGCCAAGTACGATCATGACAATCTCCTCCCGCAGCCAAGTGAGTACGCCAAACCCGACCAGAGCGACGATCACCGAGAGCACCGTGAACCTCGCGACCGTCTCTCGGAAGCGCCGGCCCTGCCCGTCGAACCAAAGTCGACTCAGCACGGGTTGGGCCGCCACCCCAATCAAGTTCAAGGGCTGCCGGCACAGATCGACCAAGTGACGCGCGCCTCGGTAGAACCCGACGTCGGCTGCGCCGACGAACTGGGCGAGCAGGATCGAATCGACGTTGTGGGCAAGCGTCCCAGCCGTCGTTCGACCAAGCATCGTGAAATGGAATCTCATCACGTCGCGAGGTATGCGGATCGTCGGCGAGTCGAGTAGATTCATGATGCCCGCCCGCGGCGCCAACAGTGCGGTGGCTATCAGCATCCCTGCGCCGTTGACGGCTGCGCCCGCGACGGACGCGGAAACCACCGCGATCATGCCACCACCCGAGGCCCAAGCAACGCCGAGTATGGCGACTCGAACGACGTTGTCGGCGCAGCACACGAGGAAGCTGGCCCGCAGTTGGTCCGCCAGGCGGAGCGTGCCGAGCGCGGTGGAGTTTGGCGCGAGAAAGACACCGACTGTCGCGTAGAGGATGAGGACGGAAGCAGGTGTGTCCCCGATCAGTACGATGTCGCTGGCCAACATTGCGACTAGGCCGATGCAACCGAGCGCCAAGAGCGAGAGCGCCGCCGACGCCGCCATCGCGAACCGGATTAGCGCAGCGGCTTCGTCAGGCTTGCCTTCGACCAGGCTTCGGCTGGCGAACGTGGTCACCGTATCGCCGCCTGGGATGGCGATGATGCTGTGGATGAGGCCGCATGTGGCCATGATCACTGCCAACGCGCCGAATCCTTCAGCCCCAAGAACCCTGGTCGCCACGACGACGTATGCCACTCCTCCGACGAGTTGTGCGCCCGACGTGGCTCCCAACCAGACGGTCTGTTGCGCGATCAGGCGGCTCGAAGATCGGGAATCTCTCATCGTCTAGACGTGTCACGGCCGGAGCTGACCCGGCGTCTTCGGAACATGTCGACGCAGGCCGATGAGTAGGCGGTTATCGGCATGAGCGCCACCAACTTCGTCAGTCTGATCCGGTGGGGCGCGATCTTACAGCAGGGCGCTGGGAAGACTCCCGGTGAGGTGGCCGCCGCGCCGATCACTGCTGGGTGGTCACGGCAGCCGGGACGGCGGTGGTAGGATGTGCGAGATGCGCCTTGCCGCCGGTTTGATGCGATCAACGCCGCCCCCGGTTTGGCGGTCCGCTGTGATGTCGTGCGGGCGTAACAGTCGAGTAGTGCAGCGTTCGTCATGATGTCCAAGCTCCGCGTTGTCT
>VXPS01000164.1:0-668 GCA_009839425.1 Chloroflexota bacterium | reverse complement strand
CTTGCTTCAGCCGGATTTCAGCCGCTACAACGGCGCGTACTACCAGCATGACTTCGCGGTCGCCCTCAGCCGTAGGCACCGCGTCTTCAGGTACGGTCGGGGATTGGAGGGCTATGATCCGCGGCACCGACTGGACGATGTGCTCAGAGCGTGTCCTTTCGACCCGGACCTCATCTGTTTCGGCGCGGGCTGGGAGGTCGAGGACATGCGCACGCCCGAGTTTGACCCGCATCCGAACATCCGGGTCGGTGGATCTGGGATTGCCGCGGTGATGATCCTGAACAAGGAGTACAAGAAACTCGATCGGAAACTCGCGTTCGTGCGCGACAAAGGCATCCGGATGGTCTTTACGGTTCATCACGACTACCGGAAGTGGTCGAGAGAAACGGGCGTGCCCTTTGTCCATTTCCCGTTCGGCGTGGACGAGACCAGGTTCCGTGACTATCGTGAGCCGAAACGGTATGCGCTTGGGTTTTCGGGTGCCACGCACAGACAATGGACGGACGTTAGGGAACGCATCAAAGAGCGCCTGTTCGTTCGTTGGCCCCTGAAACGGCGAACGTATTGGGGTACGCCAGTCTACTGGTCCGAGTGGGGCGGCTTGCCTGGTCTCCGGCCGCCGGCTCGAGAAGCCTATGGGCGGCTGCTCAATAGCAGCAGAGCGTGGA
>VXPS01000292.1 GCA_009839425.1 Chloroflexota bacterium | reverse complement strand
ACCAGGCCGCGGAGCGCCTGCTGGGCGCCAGGGACGGCATCTACCCGTGGCAGGGAACGTTGCGGGCCAGCCTCCCACACGACGACGCGAGGATCCGCGACCTGGTGTCCGCAGCCCTGCCGCGACTCGGGCACCTGCCCGTCGGCGGGTCCTTATCGGTGCAGCGGTCGGCGGGCCTGCCGCTGGTCATGCACGTGCATCCGGTCACGCCGCGGCGGGCCGACTTCGGCGCGGAACGGCTGGCGGCGCTGGTGCTGGTCCGGGATCCGGACGCCAACCGGCTCGATCCGGAGCTGGTCGGTGAAGTGCTCGGGCTGACGCCTGCCGAGAGTCGCGTTGCCGTCCTCCTGGCGATGGGCCGAAGCGTGCGCGAAATTGCGCGCGAGCTTGGGCGCTCGGAACACACCGCTCGCTGGACCCTGAAGAAGGTGCTCGCCAAGACCGACACGGCCCGCCAGTCCGAACTGGTGCGGCTCCTGCTTCAGTTGTCGCCGGGGGACGGGCACGGATAGGCCCGCACGATTTGCCGTCGGCCGATCACCGGGCTCGGGACGTTCCGTCCGCCGCGCACGCCGTGCGGACCAGAGTTCGAGGCCATGCAAGCGCGGCGACGACCGGCGTAACTCCTTCTCGGCCCCGCGCGCGCAGGACCTGCGCAATCAAGTCCTGCGCGGTGCGCGACCCGCTTCGGAATCCAATGCAGACGCAAGCGAAATTGCTGGGGCACGTTGTCAAGCCGACACCGGTCCTGGCGACGTCGACCGCGCTTGCAAGTGTGCATTCGTATCGATACATTGCATGCATTGACATCATTACTGGTATATGCTGATGGCCATGCTCACCGTGCGCAACTTGGCGGACGAGGTACATCGTGCCCTGCGCGTGCGGGCCGCCCTGAGGGGTCGCAGCACCGAAGCCGAGGTACGCGCCATCCTGGAGGAAACGGTCTTGCCGGAGGGGCGGGCCGCGCTGGGTTCGCTGCTGACCGCCGTCGGGCGGCGCGCCAGATTGACGGATGAGGAGTCCGCGGGCTTCGCACAACGTGACACCATGCCGGCACGGCCGATCGATCTCGAGTGATCCTGTTGGACACCAACGTGGTGTCGGAGCCGCTACGTACCGCTCCGGAACCGCGCGTCGCAGAGTGGCTCGACACGCAGGCGTTGGAAACACTGTCTCTGTCCGCCATCACGGTTGCCGAGCTGCGTTTCAGCGTCCGTTCGCTGCCGGCCGGCCGCCGCCGGAACCGGCTGCACGAGGATCTGGAGGGGCAGGTGCTGCCAATGTTCGCCGGGCGGGTGCTGGCCTTTGATCTTGCGGCCTCGCAAGCCTATGCGGAGTTGATGGCGAATGCGCGGTCCGAGGGCCGAACGATCCCGGTATCTGACGGTTACATTGCGGCGACTGCCGCCGCGAACGGCATGATGGTGGCGACGCGGGATGTCGCGCCGTTTGAGGCGGTCGGGCTGAAGACCGTGAATCCCTGGACGGCATAGGATCGGACCGACATACCCACCGTCGCGCGTCGCGGATGTGCTTCGACCGCACCCCAGGCCCATCCGTTCCTGCGGTCCTGCCCATGATTCGGCCGGATGGCAATCCGCACGCCACGAACCTGCCCGCACCGGCGTGCGGTTTGTAATCCGCGCCGTCCTCGCTACCCGAGGCGAGGCTCAATCCGCGTCCATGCCGCCCGCACGACCTCGCCGCCCCCCGTCTCCCGACCTCGGCTCCGGTGAACTGCCGGGTTGCCGCTGGACGATTCCCAGGCCTGCCCGCGCTTGGAGGCGCGCTTGACGGTGAGCCCCCCGTTCGCACGCGTCAGTTGATCTGGCGCTCCCGCCGGGCTTGGCGATTGCGTTCGAACGGAGCAACCGTCGGGAAGGATGGGTTCCGTGGCGTAGCCGCCTTCGCCCAGAAGGCGCGCGATTCGCACGACACTGCCTGCCACATCGACCGCGTCCACGCGGCTACCGGAGGGGCTCCGGCATCAGGACTCCCCTCGCGGCCTTGCCGGCTGGCGTCACTCTCCGGCCCACGGATCGACGACCGCCGCACCTGTGGCCTTGAAGTCGGCCACGTTCCCCGTCACCACCGTCATCCCATGCACCATGGCGGTGGCGGCGATCAGAGCGTCCCGTTCAGCCCGCGGGTTCGGAACATGCAGCCGAGCGCATTTCATGGCGACAACCGAGTCAACGTACAGCGTGCGCTTTCATACGGACATCGGTCTCACGTCCATGAGCTATTGACCTGCCCTATTTTCTGTAGTTACATAAATTAGGCGGATCGCCTACGACTCGGCGAAGCGTGACTCCACATTACGCGAGCGCGGTCTCGACATGGCGGACGCCATCGACGTTTTCGATGGCCCCGCCGTCACCATCGAAGACGACCGCCGGGACTACGGCGAGATTTGATACATCACGATCGGCTTGCTTGCCGATCGCATGGTTCTCCTGGCGTGGACACCGCGCGAGGGCGCCCGCCGCATTATCAGCACGAGAAAGGCCAACCACCGTGCACGAGCACTCCACGAGCGCCGGCTCCGATGACGACCTCCCCGATCTCGGCACGCCCGAATGGCAGGCAAAGTTCGCCAGAGCCCCGGTGCGACGCGGGCGGCCGAAGGCGGACGTGACCAAGGTCTCGACCACACTCCGTCTC
>VXPS01000147.1:2794-24914 GCA_009839425.1 Chloroflexota bacterium | reverse complement strand
CTCCGTGGCGGAGCGCGCGGGCGGGGATCGCCATCGGGTGCGCGTCGAACCCAGTCGGCTCGACGCGGCGATCGATCTCCGCGCCGCCGACGCGATCGAGGAGGAACTGGCGGATGCCGTGACCCGTCTGGACGAAGCGGAACGCACACTTGGTGAACTCGAGTTCGAAATCGCGGTACTCACCAAGTTCGAGGGGGTTCTGGAGCAAGCGCGCGCGTCAGCGCGCGACCGGTACGTCGAGGCGGTGCTGCCGGAGCTCGCACCCCTGGTGTGCCCAGTGTGGTTGGAGGCCGAGTTGCGGTTTGATGCGGATGCAGTGCTGCCGTGCACGCTGGAACGGGCAGGCACGCACGAGCAGTTCGCGGTGCTGTCCGGGGGGGTACACAGGAGCAGATCGCGGTGCTGGTTCGGCTGTTGCTCGCGCGAAAGCTGGCTCGCGGTGGCGCACCGGCGCCGGTCATCTTCGACGATGCGATCGTCTCTACGGACGACGACCGCATCGAGCGGAGGTTCGACGCGCTGACTCGCCAGGCGCGGGATCTCCAGATCATTGTGCTGTCGTGCAGTCAGCGGGCGTTTCGCGATCTAAGGGGACAACGACTCGAGATCATGTCAGCGATTGACGGGAGCTGACGTGTTCGGGTTCCTTCCTGAGCTGCGGGCGCGGGTCGCCAAAGCATCTTCCCGTGCACGGAGCGGGTGAACACCGAACGTCCCGGACGTCACAGGCCCATCGGCGCAGCTACCCAATGTGGTTGGGGCAGCCCATCGACAAGGCAAGCCAGGGCCAGCCGGTAGTAAAACCGGTGGGGACGGACGGTGCGCAGGACCGAATTGGCCATCGCTGGCACTTGTCCCATGCCGACGGGAAGAAGTGTCCGGCTGACAAACTACTTCGCTCGGTGCTCCATTTCGCTGGCACCCGCGAATTGCTAGCGCAGATGTGCTGCGGACTGCTCCAAGAGGTGCCAATCCGGCTGTGATTCATTCGCGACGTATTCTTTTGCAAAGTCCTCGAACATTGCGCGTAGAGCGGTGTCCAATCCACAGGTCCTTGCCCAGCTTCTTGGCCCATCGTCGATCACGAAGATACGGGCCGTCGCGCAACTCGCCTTGGCGGAGACCTCGCCAGGAAAACCGGTACAGCGCTGCCGGCGGCCATAGATCGAGCGCCGCGCCGCGCGAGCGCGCTGTCCAGCCGCCCACGACGGTGATCGGGCAATTTATCCCGGTAAGCCGTTAAATTGATTCGCTGTTGGGGCCGGCCTAGGCTCACCGCCAATAGTCGATATTGAAAGGTTCGTTATGCCGCTCCCGTTGCGGTCGAAGGAACTTGCCTTTTCGGGGCCCGTAGTCCGTGGCGCCTGGGGTAAGGATGTGCGGCGGGTGCAAGAATGGCTTTGCCTCAATGGGCACGCGGTCGCCGTCGTCGGGGCGTTTGAGTCTGCCACCGAAGCCGCCCTTCGGGCCTTCTGCACGGCGCGGGGGTTGCCAGCCAGCGGCGTGGTTGACGGGGCGATGTTCGAAGCCCTGAGCGCGCCCATGCGGCACACGCTAGCTGATCTGGGCGACCTGCCGGACGGGATTGGCGGCATGGTCGTCGCGGTTGCCAAGCGGCACGAGGAAGAAAACCCGCGCGAGGTCGGCGGCCAGAACCGGGGGCCCTGGGTGCGCCCCTATATGGACGGTCACGAGGGTAGCGACTGGCCGCGGTGCGCCGGATTTGTGTCGTTCGTCATTCACCAAGCCTGTGTGGCCCTCGGCCGGCATATGCCGTTTCCAAAGACTTACTCGTGTGACACTCTCGCCGCCAATGCCCAGAAGAGAAACTTGTTTACCGCGGAACGCTATATCGATCGGTCCGATGCCGCCTCATCGCTAGCGCCGGGTACCATCTTTCTAAGCTGGCGGGTATCTGGCGATTGGACCCACACGGGAATCGTGACGGCCGCCGGTGAAGAGACGTTCGCAACGATTGAGGGCAATACCAATGACGAGGGTAGCCGCGAGGGCCACGAAGTCTGTACCCGCACGCGCGGCTATGGGAATAGGGACTTCGTGTTGCTTTCGCGTTGGAGGCCACTCAGTTACGCGCAAGCCCGGCCCGATATGGAATGGCGCAACGTGGCCGCGCTAGAGGGCGCCTTTGAAGTCACGAGTCGCCTTCCGAATGAATTCGGGGGCACTTCCACGGTCCCGGTCAGCAGGAGGTTGGAGGGGTTTTCGACCGCGGTAGGATCACGGGTGCCTTCGGCGGCGTGCGCGACTGACGTCGTTGACCCTGTCGCCGTTCGGGTCACGTGCTACGGATGTCCCCGGTGGCTTCCTGCCCCCTATACCAGCGCCTGAGCCGTCCACACCACCCGACCGAGATCACGGCGTGCTCGGGAACCCGATGCGCCGGCTCCGGTGCGCCGGCACCGTGCCCTACCGGGGCGGCCTGATGCGCCGCCCGAGCACGGCAGCGCGTGCCGCGCCCTCCAGCATCCGGAACGTCGCCGGGTCTCGACCGTGCGCACGCGCCGGCCGGTCTGCCGGTGCAACACATCGAAGACCTTGGCCAGGAACGGCTGGCCGCCACCATCCGCCCCGGCTGGCCCGTCGAGATCGATCCAGGGGAAACCGGCGAGGTCGCGGGGCTTCGGCCCGGTGGCATGCAGCGGACGCTCTCGGACGGCGACGCCCACCGCAGTCAAGCTGACGAAGCGGTCGCGTCGGAGGAACGTGGGCCTGGCCTCGCCGGAGTTGATACCGCGGAATGGAGGTCGCTCGGGATGTCGGCGGGCAACCGTAGGCCCTCGCGCCAGGCGGCGGTGCGGAGTTTGAGCCCGACATCGGGGAACGCAGCGTGGAAGGCCCGGACGGCGGGCGCGGCGACGGCCTGCGTCCACACCGGCGCGGCAGTGACGCGAAAGCGGCCCGGGCGCCCGGCGAGCGCCGCCGTCAGCGTCGCTTCGCCGTCCTCGATCTCGCGCAGGATGCGGCGCGCATGTCCGGTGACGACGGCACCGAGCCAGGTCAGGCGCACGCCGGTGGGAATGCGTTCGGACAGGCGTGTTCCGAACTCCAGCTGGAGACGGGCAACCGTGCGGCTGGGGGTCGGCCGGGTCATGGCGAGCCGGTCGGCCACCGCAACGATCCGTTCCGCGTCCGCGACGGTCGGGAACCGGATCAGGCCGCTGCGTCGTTCGAACATGTCAGCGCCCCACGATTCCGGCGCGGTCGGGCGTGTTTCTGGCTGCGATGCCGTCCTCTTCCGGGAGGCCGGATTGGCGTTGCCGGCTCATCTCCATGCTGGCCGCCGTGCCTCAAGGCTGCGTATTTCTTGTTCGTGTCGCCTGCTGGCTTGCGTCTTGACTGCCGCCGGCCAGCCCCTCTCCCGGCGCTGCCCTCTCGTGTGTGCTTGCTCAGGGAACGTTGGCGCTCAGCAGCGGTGTCCAAGACCGTTTTCCTGGCAACCGGATCACGTCCGCCTATGGGTCGGGGGATGGATCGGGTTCCGACAGTAGCAGGCGCGGCGTGAGCCGGTTCTGGAGCTATTCGCGGCGACTGACGCACGGGCGCTTGCTAGTAGCGCGCTGGGTGCGGTGAGCCGGAATGCCGTGGGCGACGGGTTCGGGAGCCACCACGACCGCGGAGGCCGGCAGGCTCAAGACGGCAGAATGATGGGCCCCGGCCTCGGCAGTGTTTCCGGATGAGTGCCGGTTCACGGCTTGTGGTCGCCGGTGCGGTGACGACACCGCTTCGGGCTCCATCATCGCGAGAGGAAGCTTGCCGAACCCGGCGTGTTCTCGGATATCACGGCAGTGAGCCCGGCGGCCGCCAGACTGTCCGAAAGGACGAGGTCACCTCGAACGGCTCCGTCGCCAGGCAGCCTTGCGTGCCGGAAAGCGCCTCAGCGCTTGGAACCGAAGCCCGCGCTCAAGTCCTCGCGAACGAGGACGCCGCCCATGCCTTCATGGGACGGTCCGAAGAACGCCCCCGTCACCGTTCCCGCATCGCCGCCGGTCTGCACGAACGTGTTGCCGCGCACCGCGATCGCGTAGTTCAACCGGTCATCGCGCCAAGTCCCGCCGCTCCCCGGCATTGCCGGCGATGTACCGGCGGACCAGCGTTCCAGCCCGGTAAAGTTCAGCGAGCCCGAAAGGCTCGGCAGATCCACGGTCATCTCGGCCGCCCCGGCGACGGTTTCCGCTTGCGGCGTGAGCCCCAGCAGCCGACCCCTCCAGACGACGCTCCCAGAGAGCGCGGCATTATCTCCCAGGTCGGAATCCGGGGTCGGCCCGAGCGCCCAGGGCTGTGCCAGCCCGCTCCGCAGCGCCGCCCCGAAGGCGATTTCCCGGTCTCCGATCTCCAACTGTCCCCGTACGTGCATGGAGGTGTCGAACCACGGGCCCAGCTCTTCCGAGATCCGGTCCGGCGTCGTGCCCGGCGCAAGGCGGCCGTAGACCGCATGAAGCGCCTCGCGGTCGAGGGGATGCAGTATGTGCTGCGACAGCTCTCCGCTGCCGCCGGCCACCATCAGGGTCGCCGGAAAACGCTCGGGGTCCACGTGATTGCGTCCGAGCAGGTGGATGATCTCGTGCGCGATGACCCCCAGCCGCTCCATCCCCTCGGTTTGCGAGGGGTCCACCCAGACTCGGCCCGCCACAATCTCGATCCTCCAGGGGACCTCCGGGTCTTCCGTCGGCATGATCGCATATCGCGGCTCGGCAAGACCGATGCTTTCGTCGTCCGGCGGGACGGCTTCGGCGGCCCAGTTCGCCTGCGGTGCGAAGGTGACCAGGATTTCACCGTCCGCGGGAGTCGGCGCGACGGCGGCTAGGGGGTCAGGGCCGAATCGTAGCTGCCACTCGCTCGGCAGCGCCGCATTGATTGCCTGGACCACGCGGACGACCTCGTCGATCAACTCGGCCGGCGTACTGTCCGCGACGCGGACGGTTGGCGGCGTGGCGGCAAAGCGGAAGACGAGACCCCCGGGCAGGAGCTGGACCTCCGAGCCGTCCCCGTCATTCGGGGCGGCGTACGAAGCAGCGTCCGCCTGGAGGTAGGCGATGACTTCCTCGGCCCCCACGCGATCGCGGATCGTCCCGTGCGCGACGCTGGTGTCTCCGTGGACGGCAACGATTGGCAGGTCCCCGGCAAGAGATGCGACATCGGCTCCCACATGCAACCTGCCGTCGAGGTCGACGACCGGAGCTTGCGGCGCCAGGACGGCCGTCTGCAGGGGGAGTTCGGGAGTCGCCGTCCCCGGCCGGGTCTGCTGGCCGCCGCATGCAATCAGCGTCGTCGTGAGGCCGGTCACGATGTATCTGGACAGTATCTTCATCTGTTCCTCCCGTCCCGTCTGCCAGCTCTGCGCTCCCGACCTCGACACGCCGACGCAATTCCGGCGCTTTCGCGCTGACCCGGGTGAGCGCTGCTACCGGGCACTGGACCAAGAGGCTACGCCCGCACCCCAATCGTGAACATGCCGGTGACAGCCTCGCTTGATCCGCGACAGTCTCCGTCGCACGGAGGTCCGACTCAAGCTGCAGAAAGACGTTTCGAAGCCCTGACAGGCTACACCGCGCCTACAGTTGCAGTGTTCGGATGACCAGCCCCGATCGATTGGCCAGAGACAATGCTATTGCGCGAGGGGCATCTACATATCCGAGAATTTTCACATTGCCAGCGCTTCAACTGCCGGGGCGCAGGTCAGGGGCAAGTCACACTAGCGCTTCCTCTCTCCAGATTCTGATGATAAACTCTAAGGATCGAAACCTTGCCTAAAAGCGCGTCTCATCAATCTTTTACCCGATACCACATCCTTCTCTACCCCATAGCCACGGTACTCACAATAACCAGCTCTATATTGAGCCTGAGGAAGCTCCTGATCTGATGCAAGCTTCATCCATTTATAGCGCCCAGAGTCACCCTGTTCATACTGAAACTGTGCGAAATCATGCCGAGCTGGAGCAAACCCTGCATCTGCAGCCACTTCCAACAAAGACATAAATTCGTGACCTTGTTCCATTTCCTTCCGATGATGCCAAAGCTGAAACCGAGCAATAACCGACATGGAATCATGATCCTCTGTTCGTTTTTCCAGTCCCCTCCAAGCCTCCAGAAGGCAGGGCTGCAAATCATTAAGTCCACCACAAGCCACCGCTTCATCTCCTCCCAAGAAATTGTTCAATCGTTCAACCCTAACTGCCATTGCTATATTGTAGCTACTCTGAGTCATAACCCCAACAATCTCCCCATTTGCATTCACAATGGGACCACCACTGGTTCCCGCTAAGAAGCCATCTTCTTTCCCGAATTCTGTGCTCACGGCAATTGCAACCAAATAAGAGAATGAGTCTTCATAAGACGGTACACCCCTTTGGGCTAGTTCTCGGTACACACCATTGACATGCCCAAGTCCAGCCAGGCGAGTTAATTGATCGAACCCAGCATTGTCGGCAAGCCGCAAATAACCATGCCCTTCTTCATGCGTTTCAAAGAGAGCCAAATCATAAACTTCTGAGATACTAATCACTCTCTTGACTGTCAGGTCACGACTTCCTCTTTGGGAGAGCCGGAGTTCGGAAAGAGTAGCACCTCTACTAGATAATCCTCGCAGAACATGGGCATTTGTTATGAAAAGCCGAGACTCCACCTGAACAGTAGTTCCGCGATTATGCGGTCTATCCCCCCACCGTTCACCCGGTTGTACATTGTGTATCTTCCAAACTGCAAGATGAGCCTGCTCTCGACTTAAGGGGCCCACATCGGCTTGGGCCTGCAAAGGTATGAAAATAAATAAAGCAACAAAAGAAAAAACTGAGCAGTTTAGAACGAGCCTGGACCTGGGAGTGATCGATTTCATCGTATTCTCCTTGTCCGTTGCTGACCAGCCCCGATCGATTGGTCCCCCCGTGATGTTAGTGTCGGGCGGGTGGGACATGGCCCCAACGTTGGGGGCGTCTTCAGGTCCTCCTCTTTCCATAACCCAACGGTGGACCAATTCGGTGGCGGAGGATCATGCCCGTTCAGCACATGATCGAAACATACTTGGCACAGTACCCAGCGACAATATCAGGAGTTTCTGCAATTGCCCTAGGACCTGGCCGGACGGGAACACAATCAATGAGGTTTCGGCGGCGCGGCTAGAACGGGACATCTTCGCGATCATCCGAGGTTTCCGGCGGGGCCGTCACGGCGACGGGATTGGTGCCGCAGATCGAGGTCGGCCATCCCGGCGGCGGCGCGCTGGCCTTCAGGCGTGCGAACGCTCCGCCGTCGGCGCCCGCGGCCCGCGACGAATGGTCCCCGGGCGGCGCGAAGAGCAACCGGAAGCCCGGTGCCCGGGGGTTGTCGCTGGTATTGGGGAACACCATGACCAGGGACCCGGCGGGCACCACGATGTCCTCGTCGTCGGGCGTGCGGCCGCCGATGTATTCGCGACCGCCGGCACTCGTGCGTTCCCACAAGCCGGCAATCTCCCGCAACGCGCCGCTGTCCGGGCGGGAGCGGTCATGAGTCATGGATTCAATCCTCCTTGGCTGCCGATCTTCCAAAGCAAATGTGCGAGAGATCTATTGCGGTCATCACGATTCCTTGGGTGCCGGTGGGTGAGCGGCCGGCGGCCAGATATCCGGTTAGCCCATCCCCGCGTGATGTCCGGCGTACAGGGTTGGTCCAAGGGTCAAGGTCGTTCGCTGGAAGCGGCGTCAGAGGAGAGCAACTGCGCATCTTCACAGCCGGGTGGCCTTTCGCTTGAAGAACCGGTACGTGGGCCGGCGACAAGCAGGTTTCGCGGGAATTGGAGCAGGTCTGGAGCCGTAACGAGGGGCGAAAGGCGCGATGACCCGCACGCGTGGGCCGGCAGTCTGCCTTGGGGTCAGGTGCTTCGGCAGGGGGTGTCCGGCTCGGACTCGGGCGGGACCGCGTAGGCGCCACGCAACGCAGCCTCAGCGGTGGCGACGGTTTCCGGCGAGAAGGGCTCGCCTTCGGCATGCCTCCGCAGCAGCCACCTCAGGTAGTCATTGGGAACCTCGTGCCAGTACCGGCCACGGTGCTTCCCGAATGCCACCTTTGCCTGCAACGGGACGGTGGCTGTCCAGTCGCGGAGCAGCGTTGGCGTCACCTCATGACCGGTCTTGGTGATCTCCCGGCACTCGAGCGGCAGGAGCGTTGCGCAGCAGGCGGCATCGAACGCGGCGCGATGCGGGTCCAGGCCGGCGACGCAGTCTTCGAGGCGGCAGGCGTAGCGCAGCCGCTGGAGGCCGAAACCGTCGGTGCGGGGCCACAGGTGCTGGGCGATCCGCATCGTGCAGGCCCAACGGGCATCCGCGGGCGTGAGCACCGCAGCCAGATCCGGCAGGAAGGCGGCTTCAAAGTCGGCCTTGTGGGCGACCAGCACGTCGGGGCAAAAAGCGCGAACAGCCTCGGTGAAGGCGGCGAGCACTTCCGGCAGCCGCGGCTGGCCGCGCACGTCCCTGGCCGTGAGGTGGTGCACCGCTGAAGCGTCGGGGGGAATGTCCCGCTCGGGGTCGACCATGCTGGCATACAGCGTCTCGTAGGGGTGGTAGTGACCGGTGGCCGGGTCGGCGATGCGGATGCCGACGGCCGCGATCTCGACGATTCGGTCGTCGACGGGGTGGAAACCCGTGGTTTCGAGATCAATGGCGACTGCACGAATAGCGGTCATCAGGAAGCCTTTCGGAACTGCGCGGGCCCGGCGGCCAGGGGCGCAAGCGAGGGCGAGGCGCAGCAGCGCTGCGGTGGAGCCCGCGAAAACGCGGGCGGGTGGTCAGGTAGCCGCCGGCTGCGGCGCGCACGGCGTCAGCGATCGGGCCGGAACCTGTCCATGGGAAGGGAAGAGAGGGCTTTTTCTGTCGCCCGGTCCCCCCGGTTTGGAGCAGAAGCGGGGCGGGTTCTTGGCTGTCAGACCCAGGTCGTGGCGGCCGGCGCGCAGCACCCCGGCCCGGCAGGTAAGCGAGCGTCGCGCGGACACCGGCGGCTACATGTAAGCGCTAGGCTCCGGCCGGACCGGCACGCCCGGAGTTTCGGGAAGGGATGGCCGCGGGCGGCTGCAGTCCTTCAGGTGATAGCGGAACCCTAGACGGCGCCGGCTGGCGGTCGGACGTCGGCAAGAGCGACCGCGTACTCTCCCCGAAGCGCCGCTGCCGCCGTGGCCACGGCCATCGGCTCGAGCGCTGGCGGGAAGGCCCTGGCGCCGCCGGTGCGGTGCTGCTCCGCGATCGTTTCGCAGAAACGCCGTGGCACCATGCGCCAGGGAAGCCCCCGGTAGCGGCGGCTGGCAACCGGTACCGTCGCGAGCAGCGGCACCGCTGCCGACCAGGCCTGAAGCGTGCCGGGCGTGATCGTGTGGCCGGCTTTGAACAGGGCGCACGCCTGCCGGGCCAGGAGCAGGAGGCACCGAATCGCGCCGCTCGCCGGCAGGTGCGGGTCGAGGTTGCGGGCCCGGATTTCGCGGTCGGCCTCCGGCGAGGCGGCGGGCTCCATGCAGTCCGAATGGAACGGCCAGACGTGGTAGCTGAGCCGGAAGGTCGACAGCCAGCTCGGGTTCCCCGGCAGAAGTCGATGGGCAAGATCAGGAACGGCTGCGACCAGGTCCGGCGGATGAGTGGCGGCCAGGACGTCGGGGGCGAGCCGATCCGCCTTGGCTTCGAGCAACTCGACGGCCGCTTGCAGCTTGGGCTGATCATGGACGTCCTCCGGGCCGATGCCGAACCAGTTGGTGGTGATCGTGGGCAGCGGGCGACCGGGATTGACGCGGGTCTCGAACACGAGATCCAGGTTCGGCGGGCGGATGGATCGCGGGTCGACACGGGCGCCGGCGGCGCCGATCTCGATCACGGCCGGGCCCAGCGGATCGGCGTGCGTCGAGGTGACCGTGACGGCTAGGGCGTTGAACGGGAACATAAGAATCTCCTGGTGAGGTGATGCCGGGCCGATCGGCGGGGCATTGGGGCGAGGCGCGGACCGCCTTGCTGCGGGCTACGCGAAGAGCTGACAGGGCGTGGGAAGCAGAGCACCCCGGCGAATCGCCGGGTATTCGGTGACGTCATTTGGCGCGGCCTGCGCGTGGAGAAGCTGCGGACTGTGTGTCAGCTAGGTCGGCGTTCGATTCCTGATGCCGGGACTGGAAGCCAGTGCTCGACATGCAGTCCGAGCGTGGGGATCCGGACGGCGGTCGCGTCTCGGGAGGCATCGAGCGCACGCAGCGCACGGACCTCGCTCATCTGGGCGCCGGCGCGGGCGATTGTGAGCCCCGACGTCTGGTCGGCGGGCTTCTTTATGTGCGCGACCGCGGCAATGAGTGCTGGTGCTCGTCTGTGTCCGGGTGCTTGCGACCGTATTTCCCGACCAGCCGCAGATTGGCCAGCATCACTTGAGACAATTCCGCTGGAGAAAGTGTCCAGTCGAGCGGAATTGCAGGCCCGTACGAAGTCCGAGGAGTCTGCTTCCATCTTCGCGGCGGGCTAGGCCCCTGCACGAAATGAGGCAGATGGTGCAGCCATTTTCGGCCCGGTCGCGCCGACAAGAAAACCGCGACGGTTTTTGGGACCGCGGTTGACATGGGGGCGGGAGGGCTTCTCACGCCGATACCGGCGTGCCCGTGGCACCATGAAGTTGTCCGATAGGGGATCGTTGTCCGGACACCTTGGGTCGCCGCCCGTTCCTGGCACTCCAGCAGCCCGCTCACTTGCTGCAACGTCGGCGCCCGGCGGCTCACGCGACGGGCGAATCCTCGCCGCAGTTCCAGCACGTGAAGTAGTCGGCGAACCGGGGCGCCCGGTTCGTTTCGTGACAGGTTGCACACTGCACTGGGCACACATCGGCCGGCACGATCAGGCGCGGCCAGTTGCAACTCACACAACGCCATGCGACCGCTTGCCGCCCGGGCGCTTCCCGCAGCATGCCGGCGTATCGCCATTCCGTGTGTCCACAGCGCGGACAAGTCAGGGCTGCCATGCGGTAGCGTCCAATTCGCTGGTCCGACATGTGCATCGGGGAGCCGGAAGGGTATCGGAGACGGAGCACGGTTTTGCCGTACACCAGCGACCAAAGGTACGGAACGAACGATGCGGATTCCCGTCCGAACGGATACAGCCTGGGCCGATTATCCCGCCCCGACAGGGGTATCCCTGACGCCGGGAGACGCTGAACCGCGCCAGGCGGGACCTCTCATGCGCCTGACCGCGCGTTGGAAGCCGGACGGCGCCTCGACGATCCTGGAAAAGCCGCGACTGCCCACGCCGGGGGAAAATCTCGCTTACTGCGACGCTGCCTTCGAGGTTGCTCGGGCCGGAAGCGGCCCTGGGGTCAGGGCCCGCCCGCCTCGCCGGGCCGGGGCATGCGGTAGCCGACCCCGCGCACATTGCAGATCCGGGCGGGATCGGCCGCGGGATCGCCGAGCTTGGCGCGTAATTGCTTGATGAAGGCGCGCGGGCAGCAGGTGCAGTTCGGCCAAGTGGCACGGCGCCGGGCCCCAGTGTCTGGGGCCGGGAGAAGCAGTTGTCCCGCACCGCGCCGAGATCTACCGCCGTTCCCGCGCTGCGCCGCCGAGGCCAGCCAACATCAGAGCCGTAAACTGGAAGCGGTCGACCCAGTTACTACTACCGGAATGGCAGCACGTACAGATCCCAATACTCACGAGAAAGGTCTTGTGCTTCTTCAATCCGCGGCCGCGTCATGCGTTCCACAACAAGCTCCTTCAGTTCAGGTGCTTGTTCCTGCCCCTGCGCTGCTGAAACGCTGGCCCAAGCGTAGGCGGCCACGTCGTCTTCAGGGACGCCCCTGCCCGTCGCGTACGCGAGGGCTAAGGCAAGTTGCGCTTTAGCGTGTGCCTGCTGGGCCGCCGCGCTAAACCAGCGGGCGGATTCAGCGTAGTCTTCTGGAATACCTTCACCACTGAAATACGCTTGGCCGAGCCTGAACTGGGCATGAGCGTCCCCCTGTTCCGCTGCTAGGCGAAACCAACGCACGGCCTCAATTCGATCCTGTTGCAAGGCGTCGCCACTCGCATACATCGTGCCGAGCATGAGTTGGGCACCAGCATGACCTTGTTCCGCGGCCAAACGGAACAAGTCAGCTGAGTCGGAAGGGTTCTCGGAGAAGTGGAGGGCACCGAGACCGAAGAGTGCTTCGGCGTGGCCTTGCGCAGCAGCTAATCGGAACCATCGGTCGGCCTTGGCAGCGTCCTCTGGTACCCCGAGACCTTGATGGTGCATCTGTCCAAGCAGGAACTGGCTTTCCGCGTCTCCTTGTTCGGCAAGCTGTTCGAGAACCTGGAGATGCTGCCGCGTGAGGGCAGATGGTTCGTCAGCGGATACCGTCTCTGCAAACAACAGGGCGCTCATCATCACGATGATTGCGAACAACGTCCGAGTGCACGCTCGCCACCCGCGAAGCTCACACCGCGGGTGGGGATCCATGATGCGCCAACTTCTTGGCGCAAGTCCGAGACGTGTGGGGGCCCGGCTCAGCCACTGGCGGTCGCCAGCGCACCGACTTACCTTTGATGACCACCCTGACATTTGCAAATTCACACCGAACTAAGGGGAATACAGCCCAAAGTACCAATTCCTCCGGAAGAACGCTGTCCTGTGGTCCTGACTCGTGTCGTAAACGTGTGAAGTCAAGCTGTCCCTATGGTGCAGGGGCGAGAAATTGGCGGACGTAATGATGCAGGAATCGCCGGCAAGTTGGGGGCACATGGCGCAAGCGGAGGTTTCATCTGCGGGGTGCTCGGGTGGGAAGAAGCGGGACAGGGACGGCGGCAATGTGGAGGCGCTCAGGAGCGCCGTGGCGAAGCTCCGGCGCAAGCTCGGCGACGACGCCAGGAAGCCGCGCTATGTCATCGGCGTGCGTGGTCTCGGCTACCGCATGCCCGAGCCAGACACGGCGTGAGGTGAAGGCGCCTCAGGTCGCTTTGGGCCGTTCGCCTTGTTGAAATTGCTGGGGACGCTCTGAATCGAGGTCCCCGCAGATTTCGCACGTTAACGGTTGGGGCGTTGCAGCGGCTCCCGATCAATTTTAGAGGAAGAGCCTGCCCGACGGGGGACCGATAGCGTTGGTCGAGAGGTGCCAGTTCACGGGCATCTGCTGGACCCGGCGCTTGCATGCCTTGAGATCGGCGGATCCCGGCTTGCCTTCCGGCAGTCCTGAGTGGGCGCTTGCGCGATCTCACGCGGTGAATCCCGGTGGCTGGAGTTGGACGCTAAGGAGTCAAACGCTTCTGGTTGCGCGCAAGTCAGTTTACGGTGCTCTTTCTGCTGCTCCGCCTTGCCAGACAGGGGCCCTCTGTCGTGCGCGAATTGAGGTGCTGACTACCCGGTGTCCGTGGCTTTCGGGCCAGGCTCTCTTCGGGAACCTCGCTGCCCGATCGACGTTGACGCATCGGGCGCCGACGACCTCTTGCCGCCAAGGAAAGGAGTCAACAGATGGAATGCTTCCGGATCGATGAGAGCGGTTACACGGGTCACGATCTGCTCAATCCAGATCAGCGATTCCAAGGGGCCGCGGCCATCGCGATCGAGGACGCAGACGCGGAGCGGTTGATTCGAGAGCATTTTCCAAGCCTGAAGGCGGCCGAACTCAAGTACCGGGCGCTGTCGCGTCGTCGTGGACACCATGCAGCGCTTCTTGCCCTGCAGCGCGTCCTGCTCACCGACTACAAGTGCGTGACCTATGTTTGCGACAAGCGGTACCTGCTGGCGTTGATGTTCTTGGACTACGCTACGGAGCCCTTCTATTACGAACGCGGCGTCAACTTCTTCGAAAACGGTCAGCATTACGGACTGGCTTCGCTCTTGTACCTTGCCGGCCCGGCACTCCTCGGCGAGAGTGAACTCGCAACTCTGTTCGCTGCTTTCCAACGTGCTGTCAAGGAGAAAACTCCAGAATCCCTGATGGAGCTGGTTGCTGCGGCACGACGTACGCGGTGGCGTGAACTGCCGGAGGCTCTGGGTCCCTTGGCCGGGTTTGCCGCACCCGAGTGTCTCGAAACCCTGACAATGCCCGCCGCGAACACCGATGCCGCCCCGGTGGTGATTCAATCGCTGATATCCCGGATGGAGGTGATGGCTGATGGACCGTACCGGGTGGAACACGACCAATCGGAGAACTTGCTCGCCTACCACGAGGTCCTCCGGCGCCTCGTCAATCATGATGAGAACGTCGAGTTCCGCATCACGCAACTGACGAGCGTGAAGTTTCCGCTCAAGCTCACAGAGGTGACGCAAGTGGACTCAAAGACGAGCCCGGCTGTCCAGCTGGCCGACGTGTTGATCGGGGCCGCCATCGAAGCGACCAACAATCAGACGGGTCTAAGGTCCGGCGGGCTCGATCCAGACGAGGTCATGTCGCTCTATCGCGATAATCAAGTTATCCACTTGCTGCCCTCACTGGACTTCGAGGAGCAGCGCCGTTTTCGAGAGGGGTCACAGTCCGCTGAATTGATCGACTATTTCGCGAATGTGCTCGCCCGGCCGTCCCGTTCCTAGCGGCCCGCGGCGGGCGAACTCAAAGTGCTGCCTCTCGGCATCGCTCTCCTCTCCGTTGTTCCTTTGCCTCGCGCGCGGCTTGCTGTCCGTTAGGGGATCGTCATCCGGACGCCTTTGCGCGAGACGCACACCCCAGGAAACTCCTTGCCCCAGAGTGTCCGGATAGCTGGTACGATAAAAATCTCAGTGAGGTGGCCTTATACGTGACACCGAACTCGGATGGCGTGCGCATCGGCTACGCCCGCTGCTCGACCGACCGGCAGGATCTCGAGGCGCAGCGCACGGGACTCGTCGATCTCGGGGTGGAGCCTGCACGCATCTATACCGACCGGGGCCTCACCGGCCGCACGCGCGCGCGTCCCGGCCTCGACCAGGCGCTCGCTGCCGTGCGCGCCGGCGACACCCTCGTCGTCACGAAGCTCGACCGGCTGGCGCGTTCCGTACCGGATGCGCGCGACATCGCCGACCGGCTGCTCGAGTGCGGGGTCGGGCTGGCCCTGGGGACGACCGTCTACGACCCGGCCGATCCCATGGGGAAGATGTTCTTCAACATCCTCGCGACGTTCGCCGAGTTCGAGAGCGACCTGATCCGGATGCGCACCCGTGAGGGCATGGCGATCGCGCGGGCGAAGGGCAAGCTCCGTGGCCGGCAGCCGAAGCTTACCGGCCGTCAGGCCAGTGAGCTGCAGCGTATGCACGAGAGTGGCGACTACAGCGTCAGCGATCTGGCAGCCGTGTTCTCGGTGTCGCGACCGACCGTTTACCGGACGCTGCAGCGGACGCCCGCGGCCGCGTAGCGATCAGTTGCAGACTGCATTGCCCTTGCCGCTGCCCTTTTCGGTACAACCTGACGGGCTCGGGAAAACGGATCAAAGTTTGTCACCTGTATACCCCTAAAGATTGTCAATTTTGGCATGTGCCGGCAACCGTTGACGCCCCGCTGTGGCATTAAAGTTTGTCATTCCTGGAGTGAGTTTCCGTAGAGTCTGTCACCATCATGAAGAATCCGGCCGTGACCTTTGGCCTTCCCTCCGATCGGTGACGACTCCGCTATGTCCAAGAGTCTGGCTTGCTCACATTCCAGGGTGACCCTTCGAGAGTGTGAGCGTGTGAATCCGAATCAACGTTTAGCGCCAACCTAGCCGCCGCCGCCGATAGAACTAGCGGTCGGTGCGTCGATTGCATGACGCGCCTTCGGGACAAGCCCAACCGGCGAGCCGATTCCCGCTGGCGGGACCGGAAACGCCCCTGCTACCGTGCCATTCGGGTCGATTGTGGCGCGCTCATGAACCACGCGGGATACACGTGGTGGATCAGACAAGTTTGGAGTCCTGATCAAGTCGCGCTGGAGGTCATGGACATATGACTCTATTGGCCTCTGCGGACTTACTCGCGATAGCCCCTCAACGAACTCGTCGCGTCTGACTCGGTTGCCGCTATTCGCAAGATCCCCGGGTAGAGCGATGTTCTAAAGTTGCGCGCCATAAGAGGGAAATGCCGGACACGGCTCCATTGCGACCTCCAAGATACACACGACGAATGTCCGTGAGACAAGGAAGACTGCAAATATGTCCGATCTGAGTGCGGTGCAAGTTTCCAAACCTTTCGACGAACAGGCGTTTGAGAGGTGCAGCCTCGTCTTGTGGCGACATATCTTGAACGATCAATCAGCTCAGTTGTACGGGCGTCGCGGACAAAAGCAGCACGGCGTCGACATCATCGGACACAGGAACGGCAACCCAGATTATCGTGTCGGTGTTCAGTGCAAACTCAAGAGCGATGGAAAGGTGCTCAGCGAAGAGGAGGTCCGTGCAGAGGTCGGCAAGGCAATATTGTTTCGCCCTCTGCTTACCGAATACATAATTGCCACAACAGCTCCCGACGATGCCAAACTCCAGAGTCTAGCCAGCGAACTCTCGGCTTCGGTAAGCCGGGGGCGAGAGTCGCCTCTGCGGATTTCCGTCCGTGGCTGGGACAGTCTGCAACTTGAGATTCAGCGGTATCCGGAAGCGCTGAAGGCCTTCGATCCGTCCCACACCCCCCAGGGCGACAAGATAATACAAGCAGTTGACGATGTGCCTGACACCCTTCTGGCAAAGTTATCGCCCCAGCTGGAAATGATTCAACAAGGTTTGGCCACAATCAATACGCAGCAAGTGACAGTCGAATCAGCGACTATACATTCGGAATATGAAGATTTAATTGATGGCTACGTTGCCCTTATCCCCAACGAGCCGAAAATCGCGCTGAAATCCCTGCAACGTCTTCAGACCAGAATCGAAAGTAGTATTTCGCCGAGAATTCATTTTAGGATTGCAGCCAACATTGCGGCTTGTCGGCTTGAGCTGGGCGAGTCGGAGCGTGCGGCTAGGGAATTGATTGCCGCGTCGGAAATTGCCCCGAACGAGCCAAAGGCAGTTTCCAACAAGGCGTTCGCTCATCTACTGCTGAACGACTGGGCCGCCGCCCGAGACATAACCAAGGAAGGACTAGTTGAGCAACCGGGCAATGCAACGCTTGCAGCAATCTACCTTCGCAGTCTCGTCCATGATCATACCGTTGAAGAACCGATCTCTCTCGTGCCTGCGCCGATCAGGAACGATCCTGAAGTTGAGGAGGCGTATGTTGCATGGCTCATGCAAAGAGCGGAACCTCAGGTGTGGTGGGAGGCGGCACTTGACGCCCACCGGAGACATCCGGACGTAGCCCAATTGAAGGAACTCCAAGCCGGTGCGCTGCTATCGCGAGCCATCGGAGGGGAAAGGTACGTCTATGGGCAGCTTATCCCTGAAGACGGCTACCGTGATATTGAGACGGCAATCGAAGTCTACGAGTCGCTGTGGGGCAAGATCCGGGGCCGACCGCGACGACAGAGAGACGAAACCCCTTCCATACCGCTGAACCTGATTATTGCGTATCGAATCGTTGGCCGAAGTGATTCGGCGATTGCTCTTGGTCGGGAAGCTATCGAACGCTTTCCTGAATATCCGACCGTAAAGGAATATTTTGCGTTTTTTCTTGCTGACGAGGGCGAGACGCAAGAGGCACTGCAGCTTGTAGCTGATTTGGAAGATAACGAACACGTCTTGGTGGTCCGGTACAAGTGCGCCGTGATGACCAAGGATTGGGAAACGGTTCTGAGTCTCGCGGATCGATATGCCGATCAGGTCCCGGAATCGGAGCAGTTGGTCGCCCGAGCGATGAAGGTGGCTGCGCGTGTCGAGCTGGCGGCTCCAGAGGAGGCGCGGCAAATTCTGGACACGGGGCATGGAGAATTCTTGGGAGATCCGCGTGCTTCGATTCTCTTGAGCAAGACGGCCCGTGCGCGTGGATGGGAAGATCTCTCGCAATCATTATTTGATGCAGCCGCCTCGGCTGCTGGGGACGAGGGCACTGAGTATCCGGCCCGCTTGGCTATTGCGGAGGAAGCGATGCTGCGTAGTCAACCAGGCATCGCTGTTGCTGCACTCCATGGCCGCGTTGCGCTAGACCGGGAAAGTGATGAGCTTCGCATGTTGGCTCATGCGATGGTCCTCGATGTCCCGATTCGGGATCGCGCCATTAAGTTCTTTGAGAAATTGGACGCCAATCTTATCGGCACAACCGTGTTTCAGAGGCTGCAGGGTGCATTGCATTTCAATCGCGGGGTGCCTGAGGCCGCGATCGAACCCTTCTCAAGAGCGCTCAAGGCTGACCCCCAAATTGACACGTTCTTGTGCTTGATACGAGCGCACTTTCGAAGCGGTGGGAAAGAAGCGATTCGCGATCTCGTCCAGTCGGGACAGGTAGAAAAACTGAAGGGAACAGCGCTCGAACGCATGAATCTCAGCCATGTGCTTCTTGATTTCTCTGACCCCGCCTGCGCGCTTCGGCACGCGTATATGGCAGTTACCGAGGGACTCGAAAATGCTGAGGTAGTAATGAAATTCGTTGGGCTCGTGATTCGGGCGACGTCGGACGGTTGGAAACCGAGAGAAGACGCCGTTGTAAGCCCCGGATCCTGGGTACGTCTCGGTAATTCCAAAGGAGCAGTTTTCGAAGCTCTGATTGATGAAGAGCAAGATCGACCTTGGGGGCAGGCAGTCCAAGCAAGCAACACGTTCATATCCCGGTGCCTCGGGCTGCGGAAAGGCGAAGAGTTCCAGATCGAGAACTCGCTTGGCTCACTGGAAGAATGGACAGTCGTGGAGATTAACCCCTCATGGCTGCAAGCATTTCGTCACTTGACGGCAGAATTCGGTCAAAGGTTTCCGGAGGCAACGGGGTTCGCGGCAATCAGCATCTCGGAAGATGATATGGAGCCGGCGCTGGAACAAGTCCGGCGGCACAGCGCGATGGCGAGAGAGCAGGCGGATGTCTATTTGAGAAACAGCATACCGCTTGTCATGGCTGCTGGTGACAGGCCGGGCGGAGTAGTGGGGTTCGGGGAGTACATCAGATCGATAGGCGAGCAAATTCGAGTTTGCACTGGCGCGTCGGAGGAACGGGATGAGGCCCTCAAGGCTATCCAGGAAAACAAGCAGGCGGGTGCGTTAATTGACGCGTTCACGGCGTGGCACACAGCAGCACTGGGGGTTCTGCCAGTGTTAACTAAGAGAGTGGGCAAGATCTCGATACCTGTGAACGAGCTTGGGCAGCTTCAGGCATTGAGTGAGGAACGGACTGGTGGAGATGAAGGCGATTCGATGAGTTTGGACTATCGAGACGGGCAATACGTGCGATATGTCGAGACTGCAGAGGATCGTAAGCGGCGGATGGATCGATTGAATGAACTTACCGCCGTCGTGGAAAGTGCATGCGTTGTTGAACCCCTGCAATTTCCGGATCGCTTGTCGGACTTGGGCGAGAAGCTAATCCGACTTCCTCCGACGGGGGCGTTTGCCGCAGCTGCCATGGCTGGTCAATCGCGGATTCTTCTGTGCGAGGACGCCGTGATGCGGGGACTGGCGAGAGAGGGGTTTGGTGCGAGGGGCGTATGGCTTCAAGCGGCTCTTCTTGACGCGCTGCAAGCGGGAGTGATGTCAGTCAACGCTTACGCGGATTCGGTAGTTTATCTTGCACACTACCGGCATGCCTATGTTTCTGTGCACGGACCGGTGCTCCTGTCGGTGTTCGAGCGGGACGACAGTCGGGACCTGTTTCAATTGGAAGTCTTGTGCTCCTTTATTGGGGACGAACATGCGGAAAGTCGATCGCATACGGCAATTGTGGCTGAGTTTATCAACGCCATTTGGGAGATTTCACAGCCGTTCGTTGTAGCTGATGAGTTTCCTGCAGATTCAAAGACGCGAAAAGCGACGAACTTGGTCATTCGGGCCTTGCTTGAGAAAAGGCGGGAAGAAGATTGGGCACGATGGGCAGCCCAGCTCTATCGAAGGCTCAATACGATTCCGGGACAGTATCTTCTTGGTTGGTGCGAGGAGAATTTTCTGCCAATTGGTCAATTGCTGGCACTATTGAGGCAGAATGAAGATTAAGTGTCCGATGTGTGCCGGACGTGCAATTGTCAGCAAAAAGTGATCTGCAGGCATCCTCGGGTTGGTACCTTCTCCCACCCTTTCGAGCGCTTTGCGATGGAGCAGATCACCTTCGAGGCTCAGGAATCAGGAAGCGCGCACGCGCTCGTGTGCGATACCGCCGACAGAATCGCATGGCTGTTCCGGAGGGGGCAACGGCGGCCGTGACAGGCTTGCGTGATGCAGCCCGAGCTGGCTGGCCCGGTGTCGCGCTGGCGGCGGCGTCGCGGGCGCGGCGCGGGTGTCGCGTTTCGTCGCGCATCGGGTGTGTCCCTCCGTTCGGTTGGGTCGCGCCGTGGTGCTGCTCGATGTGGCTGGCGCCGGTGCCGCTGCCCCGGTGCCGCCGGGATCGCCGCGGGCGGAAAGGTATCGCGGCTTCGCGGGTCGGACCGGATCCACGGTAGGTCGATCCCCGCGTACGGGGCAGTTGGGACCGTCTGCAGCGGTGCAGTTTCACCGAGCGTGGTGGATCCCCGCGGTCGCGGGTGTGGTGCTTGTCCGGCGCGCCGGTCTCTGCAGGGTATCGGCGTATCCCCTATCCCTGACCGCCGGCCAGACGGCGCCTGACGTGGTGCGCTTCGGCCGGCTCCGATGGGTTGTGGGCAAGTACGGGGTCTCTGCCACGGCTTCGGAGTTGCAAAGCGCGCGCTGGCGGCAAAGGCCCCCGTCCATGCCGACCGGCATGAACGGGGCGGGGTTGCAAGCGTTTGCGCCGGGGCCTGGCTGCCGAACGTGTGAATCTTGGCCGCATGATCGTGATTCACAGGGGGCCACAAAATTTCGTCAGTTAGAGAGATCGGGTAAACGGGTAGGAGATTCCCAACATTCAGTCCTTCGACGGTTGAGGCGCGGCTTCAAGCTCCTGTACGATCTGCAGAATCGCGTTGAGAAAACGTTGTGCCACATCGCGTTCCCGAGGTCGTCCCTCAGCATCGAACGCCTCAAGCGCGGCGCGAAAGGCTGCGGCGGCCTCCTCGAAGCGTGCGGAGCCGGTTTCGCGCTCGGCCAGCCGCAGGAGGGCATTCCCCAAGTTGCTCTGCGTCCTGGCCCAGGCCAGCGGGGCGCCGTCACGGGTGAGTTCCTCAAGTGCGGCACGATAGGCCGTGGCGGCCTCCTCAAGGCGCGCGGAGCCGGTTTCGCGCTCGCCCAGCCGCAGGAGGGCGCTCCCCAGGTTGCCCTGCGTCCCGGCCCAGTCGCGCGGGACGCGGTCGCGGGTGAGTTCCTGGAGCGCGGCGCGAAAGGCCTCGACGGCCTCCTCGAGACGTGCGTTGCCGGTTTCGCGCTCGCCCAGCGTCCAGAGGGCAGTGCCGAGGTTGCTCTGCGTCCTGGCCCAGCCGAGCGGGGCGCGGTCGCGGGTAAGCTCCTCGAGCGCGGCGCGAAAGGCCGCGACGGCTTCCTCGAGACGCGCGGTGCCGGTTTCGCGCTCGCCCAGCGTCGTGAGGGCCTTCCCCAAACTGCTCTGCGTCCTGGCCCAGTCGAGCGGGACGCGGTCGCGGGTGAGTTCCTCAAGCGCGGCGCGATGCGCCGCGACGGCCTCCTCGAGGCGCGCGGTGCCGGTTTCGCGCTTGCCCAAGGTCGCGAGGGCGCTCCCGAGGTTGCCCTGCGTCCTGGCCCAGCCGAGCGGAACGCGGTCGCGGGTGAGTTCCTGGAGCGCGGCGCGATGCGCCGCGACCGCTTCCTTGAGGCGTGCGGTGCCGGGTTCGCGCTCGCCCAGCGTCGAGAGGGCGCTCCCGAGGTTGCTCTGCGTCCTGGCCCAGTCGAGCGGGACGCGGTCGCGGTCGCGTTCCTCGAGCGCGGCGCGAAAGGCGTCGACGGCCTCCTCAAGGTGTGTGGTGCCGATTTCGCGGCCGCCCAGCGTCGTGAGGGCGCTCCCGAGGTTGTTCTGCGTCCTGGCCCAGTCGAGCGGGACGCGGCTGCGGGAGTACTCCTCGAGCACGGCGCGATAGACTGCGATGCCCTCCTCGAGACGCGCGGAGCCGCTGTCGCGCTCGCCCAGCCGTACGAGGGCATTGCCGAGGTTGCTTTGCGTCCTCGCCCAGTCGAGCGGAACGCGGTCGCGGGTGAGTTCCTCGAGCGCAGCGCGAAAGACCGCGGCGGCCTGCT
>VXPS01000147.1:0-2694 GCA_009839425.1 Chloroflexota bacterium | reverse complement strand
ACGCGGTCGCGGGTGAGTTCCTCGAGCGCAGCGCGAAAGACCGCGGCGGCCTGCTCGAGGCGTGTGGCGTCGCCTTCGCGCTCGCCCAGCAGCAAGAGGGCAATGCCGAGGCTGTTCTGCGCCGCGGCCCACCCCAGTGGGGTGCGCGCGCGGTTGAGTTCCCCGAGTGAGGCGCGAACGGCCGCGACGGCCTCCTCGAGGCGCGCGGTGCCGGTTTCGCGCTCCCCAAGCGTGGTGAGGGCATTGCCAAGTGCCTGATGCAGGGCCGCGAGGTGGTCGGGTTGCTCGACCGGAGGGTCGTCAAGAAGAGCAGAGAGTTTTTCCGTGGCCGCCCGGAGACCCGCGTCCAGCGCTCGGCCACGCGCCTCCGTATCCGCGAGCGGGGCCACAGCTGCTAGCGCAGTAGCGGTAATCTGTGCACGGAGATCCTCGTGAAAATCCTCGCCAAGGGACACCTTTTTCAGCGTGTAGGACGTGTCTCCCCGAGCCAGCGTGCCTTGGCCGAGACGCGGCACAAACCATAGGCTCAGATCTCGGCGGGACTCGATGGCTTCTCCAACCAACGCCAGGTCGCCTTGCCAGTCGCGCAGCATCTCACGGGCGTCTTGCCGCATGGCCGGCCACCACTCATCCTGAGCTCCTATAGCCTTGACCTTGCCGCACGAACGCCGGAGCACGATGCCGTTCACGTCCCTGAACGCCCGTTCGACAATTCTCGCGTTTTCGCCGAAGTAGTCGCCCTCGAGCCAGGACAGCACCACGAGAAAGCTGCTTTCGGGACGGGGAGGCTGCTTCGGCCAGACACTATGGATGCAAACTTTCGCGCGCTCGGGCGACGGCAGGAATGGGAACCCCCCTTGGTACCACGCGGTAAGGGATCCGGACCCAAAGAGCCCCACCGCCAACCCTGTCAGCAGTTTGCGACCGTGGAGCCGAAGCCCGTTCTTCATCTCGAACGTCCGTGCTGTTCCGGGCGTGTGCGTGAGATTATTGCAGTGGCCACACAATTCGAATCCGGAGACGGCATTGCGCCCCAAGACGGATGGGGAGGATGCCCCGCGCGAAGCGGCATCGTGCTCGCCAGCCCGGTCCTTTCGACCTGAGTGAAGAACGCGGAGGCATCCGGGCACCGACAGACGTGGCCCGGGTGGAGACCGTCGGGCTTGATCTCCGGAAGCGATGGTTGCACGTCCATGGCGTGAACGGTCGGGGCAAGACGTGTGTCAACTGCAGGCTGCCGCGGTCCCGGGTGGAAGGGTTTTTCGTGTCGCTGCCACGCGGCCGGGCATCCAGGGAGCTGTGCGGCGGTGCGCACCGCTGGAAGCGGCGCCTGACGTCGATGGGGCACGAGGTGAGGCTTATCCCGGTGCAGCGGGTGCAGTCGTACGTCAAGTCCAACCAGAACGAAGCGGCCGACTCGAAGGCGGCCGGCGAACTGGCTGCGTCAGTGCCGTGTCGAGGATCTTCCGGGCCCGGTCAGCCTGCCCTGAATGCGGGAACAGATCCGCGTGGATCACCATATAGAGCTCTGCGGCATCCGCTGTTTCCGGCGGGCACCGGAGCGCGTCCGCACCACGCCGGATCCCTGGGGCCTCTTGCCGGATCTGGAGGAGAGCGACGACGGCGGATGATCCCCCCGCTACCACCGCTGAGGCCTGACCAGCGGCCGCGCGACCCAGATCACTTCGCCTAGCGTTTCCGCGTCCGCCGGCCACGGCTCCGGCACCTTTCGGCTCTTGCTCCGCACTCTACCGCGGTTTGGCGCGACCCTCTGGAAGCGCTGCAATGCGGGACTCTGGCGACGGCGCTCATAGGATCTCCCGGGGGACGACTGCGGGTCATCGGTGCACCCTTGCCAGCGACACGAGGCGGTGCTCGCCGGGACGTGTCGATCGAACGGCGTCGGCGATGGCGGAGGCGGCGGCCAGGAGTCCCTCAATGCTGTTGCCGTCGACCGCAATGATGGCGATGGGAGCGCGCGGCTGTTCCGCCGCCATGCGCTTGTCGGTGGTGACGAGTGCCGTGAAGCCGCCGCGTTTCGCCGCGGCCAGAAGCTCGTCGTCGCGGAGCGAGCGCCAGTTGTGGAATTCGGCGGATTCGACCGCGACACCGCCGAGCAGTTCCTGGAGTGGTCGGCGCAGACGCGGCGATACGCCGACGTCAAGGAGTACCTTCACACCCGGGGTTCAGGAGGAGGAAGCGCAGTCGGGATTGCCGGCTGTGGCGGCGCAGACGGCCGACGCTCCAGCCCGCAGGACGGCGGTGGCCGCACGGCGATCGACCTGAAATTCGTTCAGGAACTCTTCCAACGAGACGCCGTCCTCAATCCAGTCAAAGAGCTGCTGGACGGGAAGGCGCGTACCGCGAAAACAAGGCACACCGCTCATGCGTGCGGGATCGACCCAAACGGCTTCCGCAAGCGGCATGGGCTGATCAGTGCTCTTGGCAAACGTCTTCATGGGTGTAGCTGTGCGCGTTCGAACCAACACTGAAGAAGATAAGCTTGGCGACGTCGGCCTTCAATAGATTCTGGTGTGCGGGTCCGTGATCAGGCGAGCACCGTCCGCTCGACGAACCACCACGCCCCGATGGCCGCAATCAGGATCGACGCCGGGTTCGTGACGACGGATCGGTACCAGTCCTTGTGCCGGAACCAGAGACCGGCCACCAGGAAGCAGCCGGCGATCACGGCCA
>VXPS01000217.1 GCA_009839425.1 Chloroflexota bacterium | reverse complement strand
GCCGGGGACCATGTGGTCGTGGGGGCGGCCGGTAATGAGCTGGGAGCCGTCGGTGAAGCCTTCGGGGCGGTCGCGTAGTTGCTCGATGAGGCGCTGTCGCCAGGGTCCGAGGTCGGACTTCGCGGAGAGGTCGCGCTCTTCGAACGGGTCGCTGCGGACGTCGAACAGGAGTTCCTGGCCGGTCTGGCTTTCCCAGATGTACTTGTGGCTTTCGTTGACCAGGGCGTGCCAGCCGCGCGCCCACTGTTGTTCGGCCGGCGGGGGTTCGTTTTGCGTGGTTCCAAGCGCCAGTTCGGAGCCTGCGCCGCTGGCGTATTCCAGGTGCAGCGCGTCGCGCCAAGCGACAGACTCGCCGCGGACTAGTGGGACCAGGCTGCGTCCGGTGACCGAGGACGGGATGTCGGCACCGGCAGCGTCGATGAGGGTGGGCATGATGTCCTGCAGACCAACGGGCTGGTCGAGGACCTGTGCGCGCGGGGCGCCCCAGGCCTCGGGCGGGTTGATGAGGAAGGGAATGCCGGCGGAGGCTTCGAAGGGGAAGCTCTTGGCGATGTGGTAGTGGTCGCCGAGCATCTCGCCGTGGTCGCTGACGAAGACGATCAGCGTGTCCTCCAGCAGGCCCTTGTCGCGCATGTACTGGAAGAGGCGGCTGAGCTGCATGTCGATGTGGTCGATCATTCCGAAGTAGGCGGCACGCATGTAGTGCATGGGCAGGGGACCGAGATTCATGCCGCGGCGATAGAAGCGACGTTCGGAGCGAACTTCGGGATCGATCCCGCGATCGGGACCCTTCCAGGGCTCCACCCAGTCGCCAATGACCGGATCCGGCAGATCCATGTCCGCGTAGCGGTCGAAGAAAAACTTTGGCGGGGTGAATGGCGGATGCGGGTCGATGAAGGAGAGGTTGAGGAAGAAGGGCTGACTGGTGTCGCGGCGTTCGAGGAAGTTGATGGCGCGGGAGACGCACCAAAAGGTGTGGGTGAGTTCCTCGGGCAGGTGGTTGGGGCGGCCGATCCAGCCATTGGGCGTGGCGCCGTGGGCCATGGCCCAGCGGTCGAGCGGGATCTCGCCGTGCAGCCAGTCCAGATAGTCGTTGCCGTCGTGGCGAGTCGAGTCGGCCAGTTCCATGGCGTCGAACCCGAAGCGGCGGCGCTGCGGGAAGAGGTGGATCTTGCCGATCATGCGCGTTTCGTAACCGGCCTTGCCGAGTTCGCCGGCCAGCGTGGCGGGAGGATCCCAGGGCATGCCGCCGATCATGCCGACCATGCCGTTGACGCAGGGGGCCTGGCCGGACATGAGGACGCGGCGAGCGGGGATGCAGGCCGGGGATTCGGTATAGCCGCGGCGGAAGCGAGTGCCGGTGGCGCCGATCCAGTCCATGTTGGGGGTCTGCAGGACAGGATGATCGGCGATGCCGAGCGCGTCGCTGCGCTGCTGATCGGTCATGATCAGCAGAATGTGGGGCTGCTTGTCGGCCATCAGGCGCCCCGCTAGAGCTTGGGCCGGGTCACGGTGATGCCCGGCGGGACCATGGTGGGAATCATGTGCTCGTGGGGCTGGCCGGGAATCAGGCGCTGGCCGTCGGTGAAGCCCTCGGGACGGTCGCGCAGCTTCTCGATCAGATGCTCGCGCCAGGGGGCCAGGTCTGCCTGCTGAGACAGGTCACGCTCCTCGAGCGGGTCTTCGTGCAGGTCGAAGAAAAGCTCGCGGCCGGTCTGGCTCATCCAGATGTACTTGTAGCGCGTATCAACCAGCCAGTGGTTGCCGTCGACGTAGCGGTACATGCCGCAGTGCTCGCCGTGGAGGTAGCGACGCCAGCCGACGTCGTTGCCGCGCATGAGCGGCAGCAGGCTGCGGCCGCTGACGGACTCGGGGATGGGGGCGCCGACGGCTTCGAGGATGGTGGGCATGACGTCCTGGAGGCCGACGGGCTGATCGCAGACGATTTCGCGGGGGAAGCCCATGCGCTGGGGAGCGCGGGCGAGGAAGGGGACCCGGGCGGAGGCGTCGAAGGCGCGGCACTTGGAGTACATCTGGTGGTCGCCCAGCATCTCGCCGTGGTCGCTGACGAAGACGATGAAGGTCTCTTCCAGCAGGCCGCTGTCGCGCATGTACTGGAAGAGACGGCTCATCTGCATGTCGATGTGGTTGATCAGGCCGTAGTAGGCGGCGCGCAGGTTGTGCATGGCGCCCGGGTCGATGGGGCCGCGCTGGCCGTAGGGACCCTTCTCGGCCGGGATGCCGCGGGGCGGGCCTTCCCACGGTTCCATCCAGTCGCCCATGGCCGGCTCGGGCAGGTCCAGCGCGGCGTAGCGGTCGAAGAACCAGTCGGGCGGGGTCATCGGGGGATGGGGATCGATGAAGGAGACGTTGAGGAAGAAGGGGCAGGAGGGGTCGCGTTTTTCGAGGTACTCGATAGCTCGGGAGACGCACCAGAAGGTGTGGGTTTTCTCCTCGGGGAGGTGGTTGGGGCGGCCGATCCAGCCGTTGGGAGTGGCGCCGTGGGCCATGGCCCAGCGGTCGAGGGGGAACTCACCGCCGAGCCAGTCCAGGTATTCGTTGTCGTCGGCGCGGGTGGAGTCGGCGAGTTCGAGGACGTCGAAGCCGAAGCGCTTGCGCTTGGGATGGAGGTGGAGCTTGCCGACCATGCGGGTCTCGTAGCCGGCGGCGCGGAGCTCGCCAGCCAGGGTGGCGGGCGGGTCCCAGGG
>VXPS01000077.1:477-2717 GCA_009839425.1 Chloroflexota bacterium | reverse complement strand
CCCGTGGTCTCCGTCACGATCAGGCGGCAGACACGGGCTCGAGGACACCGGGCGCCAGCGACGGCTCCGGCACCGGCCGCGGCAGCTTCAAACCCGCCGCCTTCACGATCCGCGGCACCGCCCGCTCCCAGTCGATCGCCATGATGTGCACCCCGTGAACTCCCGGAATCTCCCGCACCTGCTCGATGATTTCCAGGCAGATCTTCACGCCCTCCGTCCGCGGCTTCTTCGCCGCCCGCATCCGCTCCACAACCTCGTCGGGAACCTCCATGCCGGCGATCTTGAACTTCATGAACTCCGCCATCCGCGCCGACTTCAGCGGCCCCACCCCCGCAAAAATGTGCACCCGCTCGTCCAGCCCTTCGTCCCGTACGTACGACATCCAGTCGGCAAACCGCTCCACGTTGAAGATCATCTGCGTCAGCGCGAACTCCTGCCCCGCCTCGGTTTTCTTGATCATCCGCAGCGGACGCCACCCATACGGCGGCGCAAACGGATTCGCCGCGCCCCCAATGAAATAGCCAAAGTCGCCCTTGATCGGATCGCCCGCCGCCGTTCGCCCTTCGTCGCGCAGCCTTCGCAGCAGCCGCACCAGTTGCACCCCCTGCAGGTCGAACACCGGCTTCGCCATCGGATGATCGCCCAGCACCAGGGAGTCCCCGCTGATTGACATAAAGTTACGCACGCCAAATGCCTGCGCCGCGATCACGTCCGACTGAATGGCCAGCCGGTTTCGGTCCCGGCACGACAGCTGCATGATCGGCTCCACTCCGCCCTGCGCACACAGCAGCGCGGCCCCCCAGTTCGCCATCTTCAGCGCCGCGCCCTGGTTATCCGTGCAGCTCGCCGCATCCACGAACCCGCGGATGATCCCCACCTTCTTCCGCACGTCCGCAGCATCCGGCGCCCGCGGCGGCCCCAGTTCGCACGTCACCGCAAACTCCCCCGCCGCCAACACCGCCTGCAGGTGGCTGTACGGAGGCGACGTGGCAACCGACACGTCGCTGGCTTCGGCCGAAGTCATGCGAATAAAGGGACCTGCCTGAAGTCGGGGACGCCGCCCATGGTATCGCGAGGGCCCCTTCCTCAACCTGTCGAAGCGTGCACTCTCCCGTTCATGGTGAGCCGGTTCGGAGTTCGCGGGAGGCCTGTCCTGAGCTTGCCGAAGGGACCGTGTCGAACCACAACCCCCAGCACCCAGCCCTCCCGGCGCACACCCCTCGCCGCTCCCGGCCAACGGAATCCGCTGAAACTCACGCTGTAGAACCCGCCACTCCTCTGGACTGAACCGCTCGCTTGGCTTCCATGTGGCCGAGTCGCGTCACCCGCTCAGGTCAGCGCCGCCTCGTGCCACGCTCGCACGCCGCGATCGACATGGATGAGCCCATCGATATCTGCCGCGATCACGAACGATCAATCACCGCGTAGAGCGCATTCTGGTCGTCAATATCGACGTTCGGCGGCGCGTCGCCGGTCACCGTTTCGAGTTGCAGCCGGAACGGACTCCTCCGCCTTCCCGTTCCCGCCAGCCGCGCGCGCAAGGCATCCTCAACGAACCTGGTAAGGGTTATTCCGTCACGGGCCGCCCGCTGCTTCGCCTGCCGCAGCACCTGATCATTCAGATTCAGCGTTGTCTTCATTCAAGAGTCCATGCTTCCGTAGGTGTATGGCTCAACCACATCATTCAGCCAGATGCTCCAGCCCCCGCGTCCGCATATGCACGTGCATCACCTCCCGGACTACCTCCGTTGACGCGACCAGTGGCCTGTGGTCGCGTCTTGACTCGTCAATGAACATTCGGGCGTGGCAGCGACGCGGGTGTGCCCGCATAACCGCATGCATGAAGACACTGGCCTCGAAGAAGGTCAGACGTCGGGCAGGCCGCGGGTGCGCGACTCTTCGATTGCGCGCTTAGGCACTTCCCAATCTGGCTCCACCCCGGGACCCTCACGCGCGTCGCACTCCGCAAAGAACCGTTGCAGGTCCTCCCGCGACTGGCAACGCTGCGCGCGGTCTGGAACCCGCGTTATCTCGCGTCGATACCGCCGCACTCGTTGCCCGTCGCTGACGTCTTCCTGCCGGTCGCGCCGGCCTTGTGCCTCCATCAGCCCGCGACGCCAGCGCCGAAAACCTGGTTGACCGCAATTGCCACCCCGGCCGCGGCGGCCGCGCCGGCCACCACCAGCCCGGCAATCCACTTGATCATCCGCGCCTCGCGCGCGTGAAGGTCCGCCTTCATC
>VXPS01000077.1:0-467 GCA_009839425.1 Chloroflexota bacterium | reverse complement strand
CCTTCATCTCGCCCAGGTCAGCCTTCCACTCCGAGCGCATCACCTGGATGTCGGCCCGCAGCGAGTGAATGTCGGCTTTCGTCGCGAACGTTGGCAGCGTGGCCTCGATGGCCGTCAATCGTCGCTCGATGTCGAGTGCGGACAGATCGGCCGTCATCGGTCAACCTGCCTAACAGCTTCTGTTCGACTCTGTACGTGTCCTGACAAGTGGGCGCCCCTTCCCTGTGACGGCAATCCAGCCGACCCAATCTCATCCGTCCCCGCTGCACACACCGGGGCCGCCCCTTTGGTGCGTCAATTGTAGCCATCGTGTTCCGTCCTGAGAGTCGGCCCGCAGGCCCGGGATGATCTCGTCGCTTTCATAGACACGATTGCCGGCACTTCCCATCCCCACCCTCTGTCTGTCCCCGATCCGGGCCAGACCCGCGCGCCCGCCTTCGGCCACTACCGCACCCAGAACCCTATCC
>VXPS01000228.1 GCA_009839425.1 Chloroflexota bacterium | reverse complement strand
ACGTCGCCCCGCGCTTGCGCGATGTCCGCAAACATTTCGTTTGCCCGGGCCGTGTCCGTGGCCAGCTTGTCGTCCATCTCCTTCTTGGCGTTGCGCGCAGCCATGAGCGAGGTTTCGGCAGCGTCGAGGTCTTCCTGGACACCATCGACCGCTACCGTGTAGCCGCCCTTGTCGCCATCATCGAGCGCATCCGCATCCATGATTGCCTGTCTGGCAGCCGCGATGGCATTCTTGGCGGCCGTCACGACAGGATCATCGGAATCATCCATCACCTTTGCCACTTCGGCTTTCGCGGTCGCGATCGCATCCGTGATGTCCTTGGTCTGCTTGGCGACCTTGGCTGTCATGAAGTCCGTTCTCACGGCAGCCAGGTCATCGGCCATGCCGGCACCCGGATTGTCAGCAATCACGCTTTGCGCGTTCATGATTGCCGCATATGCCGCAGCAATCTCTGCAGTCGTCGATGTTGCCGACAAGGCATCCACGAGACCTTTCGCGTTGGCTATGGCTTCGTCAACCGTGGTTGCTGCAACGGTGCCCCGAGCGGCCGTCAGCTGCGCGTCGAAGGAAGCTCGCTCAGCTTCGGCAAGTTCCGCGATGGCGGCTTCAGCCGCGCTGATGCTGGCTGCGGTTGGCGCGGAATTGGCCATGGCGATCGCCGCGATCGCGGCAAGCCTGTCTTCGGCATCAAGTTGCGTCTGAAGCGGGCCAAGTTTCGCTTTCGCCGCGTTGGCGTCAGCTACCGAAATGCCCTCGATGCCGTCGATTGCCGTACGCGCGTCAGCGATGGCCTTGGCGGCGGCATTCACTGCGTCGGCATCGGCGTCGGCGGCAAGCGCGGCCGTCAGGTCGATGGCATCGACGATCGATTGTGCCTGCTGTGCCGGCGTCGGCTGCACAACGGGTGGCGTTTCGCTCCCGCTGCTCCCGCCACCGCCGCAGCCCGCAAGGGCCAGGCAGCCGGCGACGATAACCGCCGTTGAACGGCGGAAATTGGCTCTTCGCGCCATTCGAACAGGCACACTCGGGACGCTCTGCCTGACCCGGGGTGCACCTGTCGAGCGGCCTGCAACGCAATGCTCGCCCGGAGAGCGGAGCGTTCTGGTTCAGACGGGCATGGTGCGGGCCACAGTTCCTTGGTAGGGTTGCGTGAGCCCCCGAAAGGGCTTCCGAAGGCAACGAGCGGAGAGATCGATGAACCGTCGCCGTCTTCCGATCGGAACCCAGTCGTTCCGGCGACTCCGGGAAACGGGCAGCTACTACGTCGACAAGACCCCGCTCATCCGGGCGTTGATCGACCAGGGCGACCACTATTTCCTTTCTCGTCCCCGCCGGTTCGGCAAGAGCCTGCTGCTGGACACGCTGAGGTCGCTGTTCGAGTGCCGCGAGGAGCTGTTCCGGGGCCTGGACATCCACGGGCACTGGGACTGGTCCGTCCCCCATCCGGTCGTGCGGCTGAGCTTCGACGGAAAGTACAACGAGCACGGCGACCTCGAGCGCAACATTCTGAACCAGCTGGCGCTCGTTGAGCATGCGGCAGGGATCGATCCGGCGCAGGCCGTCGGCACGGGTCCCGAGCGCCTGCAGGCAGTCCTCTACCACCTGCATCGCTCCGCCGGGCGGCAGGTGGCGGTTCTCGTGGACGAGTACGACAAGCCGATCCTGGACGTGCTCAATGATCCGGAACTCGCGACCGCGAACCGGGACTACCTGCGCGGCTTCTACGGCATCATCAAGGGCAGCGCGGAGCACGTCCGCTTCGCCTTCGTCACCGGCGTCAGCATGTTCTCCAAGGTCAGCCTGTTCTCGGGCCTCAACAACCTAAGGGACATCAGCCTCGACCCCCGATACGCCACGATCTGCGGCTACACGGACAGCGACATCGACAAGGTGTTCGGTCCCGAACTCGACGGGCTGGACCGGGATGAGATCCGGACCTGGTACAACGGCTACCACTGGCGGGGCGGGGAGAGGGTCTACAACCCCTATGACGTTCTGCTGCTGCTCGAAAGCAGGGAGTTCCATCCCTATTGGTTCAAGACCGGTTCTCCGACCTTCCTGTTCCAAATGCTGATGGAGAAGTCCGTCAGCCCGATGGAGCTTGAGAACCGGATGGTGGACATGTCCCTCGTCTCCAAGTTCGACGTGAACGACATCGGCATCGAGGCGCTCCTGTTCCAGACCGGCTACCTGACGATCGCCGAGGAACGAAGTGACGGTTTCGACACTCTCTATCGGCTGGACTACCCCAATCTTGAGGTGCAAGTCAGCCTGAACCGGGGATTGCTGCAGCATCTGGGCAAGGCGGCGGCGGAGGCGGCTGGCCAGGGACGGGAGCTTTGTGCACTTCTCGAGGCGAACGATTTCGAGGGGTTCGGTGACCGGCTCCGGTCATACCTGTCGGGGATCCCCTATGAATGGCACGCGAGCGGCGACCTCGCCCGTTACGAGGCTTGGTACGCGAGCCTGCTGCACATGTGCTTCCGCGCCATCGGGGTGGACATCCGGGCGGAGGACACCTCCAGCCGTGGCCGTGCCGACATGGTGGTGCTTCTGAGCGGGCAGGTGTTCGTGCTTGAGTTCAAGATGGCGGAGACGGAAAGTGGCACAAACGCCGCTCTTGACGCGGCGGGCGCGCAGCTTCGCCGGGGCGGGTGTGGGGGGGGGTGGTTTAAAAAAGATAACCAGGCGCCCCAGGTAAGGGGGTTTGTGAGGGGG
>VXPS01000350.1 GCA_009839425.1 Chloroflexota bacterium | reverse complement strand
CAGCGGATACAGATCCTCCAGCGTCGGCAGCTCGTCCCAAACTTCCATTCGCCGGCCATCAAAGCTCAGATAGTCGGCGATTCCCGCCGAAAAGTCCGTAATCGTGATCACCGCGCGTCCTTGGCTTACCGACTTGACCCCGACTGGAAACGCGTCGTCGCTGACCGGACCCACCGGCTGTGCCACCCAGCGCGTGCCTTGGCGGGACACAAACCAGAAGTCATTCACCGGCGGGCCAACCACGCGAGTGCTATGCCGCACCAGCGACACCACCGCCTCCAGCGCGCCGTCGCTGTTCAGGTCGCCCACCGTTGCCCGTCGCACCTCCATCCCGCGAGCTGACAGACGGCCTGTGATTGCGGCTTCCGACAGCTCCTCGCCCCCCAGGCCGCGCAGCCCAATCTCCAGCGCCTTCCCCAGTGCCAGCACCAGCCCGGCATCCATCGGAAGTCCGATCGACCCGTGGGCGCCCGGCGGCGGCTTCCTCGTAAGGTCCACCTGCTGCAACGCCGCAAACGACCGCAGCGGATCCGGCGTCCCCACCGTCTCCTGCATCGCACGAGCAATCAGCCCAATCTCGCCGCCTCGCTCGATTGCCGCCTGCAGCCGCGCCGGATTGAAGGCTTCCCCGCCCACCAGCCCAATCTGCGCCAGCCGCAGCAGGGCCAGGCCCTCCCAATCCGGCTGAGGTCCCGTCGCATTCCCTCCGTCCACTGGATCCTCGATCGCGGCCCGATACCCGGCCGCCGCGTCCTCATATCGACCCGCCCAGAACGCCGCTTCCGCGCGATTGATCTGGTCGTGCCGCGATACCGGCGCATCCAGCCGCCGCGCCGCCTCCTCAAAAAACTGTCCGCCCCAGGCAAACGTCCGGCGCAGGGCGGGATGCGGCAACAGCGGCGCGTCAAAGTGCCCCAGTGCCGGGCACATCGTCTCGATCTCAGCTGGTGAAGCACCGTCTCGCACCTCCCAGCCCGCCGGTCCGGCCCCAAGCACCACCGGAACGTCAAAAACCCGTCGCGGCGCCTCGCCGTTCCACGCAAACACCTGCACCGTCTCCGTCTGCGTACTCGCCCCCGGAGTCGTCGTAACCAGCACCACGTCGGCTATCTCGTCGCCCGTCAGGTCCGCCGTCGAATGCACCACTGCCATGCCCGGCGCTGCCGCTGCCGCCCCCCCAACCGGAAACGCCTTCACGGCGAATCCGCTCTCCACCTCATCGAACCAAACCGGCGGCACGCCAAGAATGTGCCAGGCCGCAATCAACTCATTCGCTCCGTCCCCGTCCACGTCCGCCACCGCAATTCGGGCGCCGTGAGGTTCCAGGTCATACACCAGCGGCGGAAGTTGCCCGAGCGTGTAGTCCAGTCGCGCCGCCGCCTCGCGGTCCGCGCCATAGCGATCCAGGAACGCCAGCGCCGCCATCTCCAGCGACACGCGCAGGTCGGCGCCTGCCCGCAGCGCCGCCGGCGATCCCGTCACGCCCTCGATCAGGCCCGCGGCCTCCCCCAGTGGCTCGTCAATCGCCCCATGGTCCAGAGGCTCCACCGGCAGGGCGGGCGTCGCCCTCGGCGTGGCGGCGGCCGTCACAACCGCTGCCGCGACCACCGGCCGCCGGTCAGGTTGGACAGGTGTCGTAGCCCTCGGCGTGGCGGTGCCATCTCCAGGCTCGGCCGCCTCCGCCACCGCCGTCGGGATCGGCGACGCCTCTTGCGCCGCCTCCATCACCGCGACTTCAATCGCCGACGGCGTCGCAATCTGAGGCTCGGGCGTCTCCGGATCGCACCCCGCCAACCCCAGGCTCCCCGCGGCCGTGAACGCGCATACACACGCAACGCGCGCCACCACGCGAAAGGCACGCGTCGCCAACCAGCACCTCAGGGACATACCGCAATCCTACGCCCCGCGAATTGTGGCCCAGGCTGCGCGCAGCCTGCGACCCGCGCGAGGTCACCGGCTGAACCTGACCCGTGACCCCACGACGCACAGCCTGTAATCCGCGTCGCCCCCCGTCAGGGAAACCTCCGCACAACTCCCCTCATCCTCCAAGCCCGCTCCACTCTTCACCCTCGCCTGGGGGAGAGGCAGAAGCCGTCCGCGGCCTTCGGTGAGAGGTCTTCCGCGCACCGCGCCACCCCAAGCAACCAACCCCGGACACAGCACCCCTGCACCCGCGTTCCCGACGCCCTCTTTTTCCCTCTCCCATGAGGGAGAGGGCTAGGGTGAGGGTGGCTGCCACCCCGACCACCCAACTCTGGGCGATAGCCCTACCCACCGTCCCGCCTCTCCCTCTTCACCCTCGCCAAGGCGAGAGGCAGAACCTGTCCTGAGCCTGCCGAAGGGCTCGGCCGTCCTCGGCCGAATTCGGTGAGGGGCCTTCCGCGCTGCTCACCACCCCTATCACCCAAGCCCGGACACAGCACCCCTGCACCCGCTTTCCCGACGCCCTCTTTTTCCCTCTCCCATGAGGGAGAGGGCTAGGGTGAGGGTGGCTGCCGGCCCCAGCACCTTGCCCGGGCGATAGCCCTACCCACTACCCCGGCTCTCCCTCTTCACCCTCGCCAAGGAGAGAGGCAGAAGCCGTCCGCGGCCTCCGGTGAGGGGTCCCCGGGTCTACCAAGCTCACCCCAACCAACCAACCCCGGACACAGCACCCCGCCACGCGCCACCACGGCTCCCTCTTTTTCCCTACTCCCTTGAGGAGACCTTTGCGTAACGGTGGTATGCAGCGGCTAGAGGGCGCGAT
>VXPS01000038.1 GCA_009839425.1 Chloroflexota bacterium | reverse complement strand
GCGTCCGACGGTTCGAGTCCGAACGCGCCGAGGTCGGCGACCCGGAAATGATCCGCTAGGTGGCGAAAGCCGAGCTCGTTGTCGAACTCCAGGGAATCGCGCGTCTGCTGAGGCGTTTCGCCGTCGATGTCGATCCGCTCCGGGACGAGCACCTCGGCGGGCCGTAGTCGGGCGAACAGGGCATCGAGTTCGGCACGACCCGGCACCCCGCTGAACGAGAACTCCCCGGATGCCAGGTTCAACCACGCGACGGCGAATCCGGTGGGTGCGGGATTGACCCCGGCAAGTACGCTTTCCCGTTCTGGAGCGAGCAGGCCGTCCTCCGCCAGCGTGCCGGGCGTAACGACGCGCTGTACGCGCCTTTCGACGGGACCCCGGGACGTGGCCGGATCGCCCACCTGCTCGCAGATGGCAACGGCCTGGCCGGCGTCCACGAGCTTGCCCAGGTAGCCGTCGACGGCGTGGAACGGCACGCCCGCCATGGGGATGGGGTTCCCGGCGGACTGGCCGCGCGCGGTGAGCGTGATGTCGAGCAAACCCGCGGCGCGCTTCGCATCGTCGTAGAACAGTTCGTAGAAATCGCCCATCCGGTAGAACAGCAGCGTGTCGGGATACTGCGCCTTGATGCTCAGGTACTGCTGCATCATGGGCGTGTGCGCGGTGAGGTCCATGTCGCGAGAGCGTAACCGTAGGGGACGGGCTTGTCCCGTCCCGGCGCGCTCTTCGGGCGCGCTGACGCCTTGAATTGCCACACGGGCGACCGTGGCACCCGAGGGATGCGCTGGTCGCTACGCATCCGTGGCAGCCATACGGCGGCAGATGATGGCATGGTGCTTGTGCAATGAGGCGACCGTCCCATGTTGTTGTGCGATCTGGCTGAAATTTCGTGTTTCGGCTTGACGTCGTTACTGACCAAATATACAGTACCGCCCAAGCCATTGGTCCTCACCCGAAAACAGCTAGGAGACCCCCGTGACGGACATAGCCAAAGACAAGGAACGTGCCCTTACCGCCGCGCTTTCGCAGATCGAGCGGCAGTTCGGGAAAGGCTCGATGATGCGCCTTGGAGATCGCGAACTCGAGGCGGTGCCGTCGATTTCCACCGGATCGTTGGGACTCGACATCTCGCTCGGCATCGGCGGATTGCCACGCGGCCGCGTGGTGGAGATCTATGGACCGGAGTCGTCGGGCAAGACCACGCTCACGCTCCAGGTGATCGCTGAGGCGCAGAAGCGCGGCGGCACCTGCGCCTTCATCGACGCGGAACATGCGCTCGATCCGATCTATGCCGAGGCTCTCGGCGTGAATACGGACGACCTGCTGGTTTCGCACCCGGACACGGGCGAACAGGGGCTCGAGATCTGCGACATGCTGGTCCGATCCGGGGCCGTGGATGCCGTGGTCGTGGACTCCGTCGCCGCACTCACCCCGAAGGCGGAAATCGAGGGCGAGATGGGCGACTCCCATGTCGGCCTCCAGGCCCGGCTGATGAGCCAGGCGCTGCGCAAGATGACCGGCAACATCAAGAATTCCAATACGCTGGTGATCTTCACGAACCAGATCCGCATGAAGATCGGCGTGATGTTCGGATCGCCCGAGACCACCACCGGCGGCAACGCGCTCAAGTTCTATTCGTCCGTGCGTCTCGACATCCGCCGCATCGGCGCGATCAAGGACCGGGACGAGGTGATTGGCAACGAAACCCGGGTCAAGGTGGTCAAGAACAAGGTCGCGCCGCCGTTCCGCCAGACCGAGTTCCAGATCCTCTACGGCAAGGGCATCTACCGTAATGGCGAGATCATCGACTTGGGTGTCGAGCAGGGGATCGTCGAGAAATCCGGTGCCTGGTACAGCTATCAAGGTGAACGCATCGGCCAAGGCAAGAAAAACGCCGCCGAGTGGCTCGACGAGAACCCGCAAGCGCGGGATGGGATCGAGGATCGTATTCGGTCGGAGTTGCTGCCCGGTCGTTCGCGCGGCAACCGAACCGAGGCCCAGGAGGGGGCCGCGCCGTCGGGGGGAGCCAGCGTTCACGAACTGAGGGGCGCTAGTCGCCGATAGGTCGTGGACGGGGTCGACGAACGTCGCGCGATCATCCGCGACGCGGCCGTTCGACTCCTGGCCCGGCGCGAACATTCGCGATTCGAACTCGCTCGCAAGCTGGGTAGCCGGGGGCATCCGGATGACCTGATCGAAGAGATTGTCGGGGATTTGGCCGATGACGGTCTGCAGTCCGATGATCGGTTCGCACAGGCATTCGTCCGTTCGGCGTTGGGGCGCGGACAAGGACCGTTGAGGATCAGGGCCGGTCTTACCGAGCGCGGCATCGACAGCGACATCGCCTCGACCTACTTCGGCCTCGACGCGGATGAGTGGAGCGAGCGCGCCGCAAACGCATTGCGCAAACGCTTCGGACCGTCACCGGTGGAGAACCGCGCGGATTGGGCACGAAGGGCGCGATTCCTGGGCGGCCGAGGGTTTCCATCCGATCTGGCGGCCAAAGTCCTCGGCCCATTGGACGGGATCCCGTAGGGGACGCCCTTGTGGCGCCCCGGGCCGTATCTGAACGTCGTTCGAACACCCCGTCGCATGGCGCACGACTTGCAAGCTAGGCCGAACGAACCCAAGTATACTTCCCGCCCTTTTTTGGACCGGCCCAGGTCATGAAGACCGACGAGATTCGCGCTGCCTATCTCGGATTTTTTGAGCAACGCGGTCACCGAGTGGTGCCGTCGAGTTCGCTGGTGCCCGCG
>VXPS01000396.1 GCA_009839425.1 Chloroflexota bacterium | reverse complement strand
GTCAGGGATAAGCCAAGGAGAACCAGGAACCGCCGGCGCCGCCAGGCTCTCGAATCATGGACCGATGGTCGCTCAACTCTCCTGCTGGCCATGAGCTTTGTCCCGGAACTATCCGACCGGCGTAGCAATTGTAGCCCGAACAGGGTGCCGACCCTGGCATCACGGTCGAGGCGGCCCCCTGAAATGCACCGAGCCTCCGGCGCCAACTCGACTCGGCCCCGCACCTAGAGAGCGTGTGACATCGCCTCCATCCGCCAAGGCGCAGATCGTTCGGGCCTGAATTGCCGCATGCTATATTCCCGCAAGGCCACGCTGGGCTCTCTGTGAGCTCGGCCGGGTCCCGCTAAACCGAGGAGATGTCGGCCATGAGCCAGGTCATGACCCCGAGTACCGAGACAGGGAACCACTTCCTCACTGCCGAGCAGCTACAGCAGTTTGAGCATGACGGCTACCTCCGCGTCGAAGGTGTAATTGACCCCGAAGCCTTCATTGACCCGCTCTTTGCCGATTACGCATTGGTGCTTGATCGACTGGCGAACGAGCTGTACGACCGTGGCGAGATCGACGCCACTTTCGACGATCTGCCATTTGGCGACCGCATGATTCGCGTCTACCAGGAATCCGGGCGTGACCACGCTAGGTACTTCGATTGCAGCCTGCCCAACCGGGACGTCAAGCCGGATACCCACATGTGGCTGGGACCGTCGGTCTTTCACCTCCTAACGCACGCGGGGGTTCTGGACGTCGTCGAGTCGGTCATCGGCCCGGAGATCACGTCCAACCCGGTGCAGCACGTGCGCATCAAGCCACCCGAGAAAGCGCTCCCGGACGGCGCGACCGATGTCCTGGTCAGGGCCAACCCCTGGCATCAGGACAACGGGGTGGTCGACCCGATTGCCGACGAGACGCACATGCTCACGGTATGGATCTCGCTCTCGGCGGCAACGCCCGAGAATGGCTGTCTGCGAGTAATCCCGGGGAGCCACCGCGGCGCGCTGCGAACCCACTGTCTCAACCCGGTTGCTATTCCCGACGCGCTTCTGGAGCTTGATCGGGTAACGCCGGTCCCGACCGAACCTGGCGACGTGATCATCTTCAACAAGTACACCTGTCACGGCTCCGGCCCCAACGTCAGCGACCACTTCCGCGTCAGCCTTGACCTGCGCTACAACCCGACCGGCCAGCCAACCGGCCGCCCGGCGTTCCCGGACTTTGTGGCGCGGAGTCGCCGCGATCCCTCGAGCGAGCTTCAGGATCCCGCCGCCTGGGCCCAGCTCTGGTACGACGCCCGAACGCGGCTGGCCGAAAAAGGCGAGAATTTTGCCTTTCGCTGGCGAGGCGACGAGCCCGTCTGCGCCTAGGCGTGTCGGCCGATCCGCCGGCCACCCCGACGCTGTCGCGGCTCAGGCCAGCCCGATTGCCCGCAACAGCGTTTCTTGGACCAGGTATTCGTACTCCAGCGTGCGATCGGCTGGCTTCTCGCCTCGGATAGTGGCCAGCAGCGAAGCCAGGCCGGGGAAATAGCGCCTCGCTGGTGGCACCGGCACCTTCTGCCACCCCTTGGCGTACCCGTCCCGATCCTCGTCTAGGCATAGCCGTATCTCGGGCCGGACATTGCTGCCGCGCCGCGTCTCGAACGGCTCCAAGATCACGCTGCCGCGGGTTCCGTAAACCTCTAACCGGCGCGACTCCCACGAGTCGAGCTCCATGTTCGTGGATTCGAGCGTGACCATGGCCTGCGGATACTCGAAAATCGCAGCAGTGTTGTTGTGGTACCACGGCGGATCGGTCGTCCATTCGCCTTCGTCGAAGGACGAGAAGCTCTCGGCATCGTGCCGCTGGAACCGCGTCACCCGCTCCGGCCGGCCCAGGATCGACACGATGATGTCGACCAGGTGCCCGCCCATGATGAAGATGATGCCGCCAGCGCGCACGCCCGGTGACTCCCACAGTTTCCACCGGTCCGCGCTCCCCGGCGCGGCGGACAGGCGGCCGCGTATGGAAAATATCTCGCCGAGTCTCCCCGACGTTGCCCAGTCCACGACAAAGTTAAAGCCGGGATCGTATCGGTACATGTAGCTCAACTGAACATTCAGCTTACGCGCGGCCGCGATGTCCAGCACGTCCCGGAATTCCGCCAGGTCGTTTCCCGCCGGCTTATCCAGCCAGACGTGCTTTCCGTGTTCGACTACTTCGCGAGCGAAGCGCAGGTTCTCGAAGATCTCGCCCTCGACCGCAATCGCAACGATGCTCTCGTCCTCGAGCATCTCCTCCCTGGATGAGAACCAGTGGACGCCCGAGTACTCCTCTTGACCGCCTAGCCGCTCGATTCGTTGCTTGTCTGGCTCATAGACGCCAACGAACTCGACTTCTTCAGTCTGACTCAGTACGCGCGCCTTGTCGTGCGCGTGGTCGTGGGCGATTCCGTACTGCGCCATTCGCATGATCGAATCATGCGGGATATCGACGCGCACTGTCGAGCAGCCCGAAGCCCCGCGGCCCGGAATCGCGCGCCGGCAGCGACGAGCCACGGCCGAAACCCGGCTGGCAAAGGCTCACGACACGCGCCCTCCATTCAGTCAAGTGCGCATCACGTGCACCGTCAGTCGACTGCCAGCGGCGTGAACGAGCGTCGCGGTCAGCCGCTGTGGACGGAAGACCACTGACTCTTCCTGCCAATGTCTGCGGCCTGACCTGAAACTACGGGACGGTGTTGGCTGCCTGTTGTTCTTCCCACTCGTCACGCAGGAGTCCGTAGCGAACTTCGTCGAGGACCCGGCCGCGATGCACCCAGTGCTGCCGCAGCAGCGCTTCGTGCTGCATACCCAGTTTCTTCAGCAGTCGGATTGATCGGGTGTTCGTAGCCGTCGCGGTGGCGCTGATCTTGATGATCGGGAGACGACGAAACGCCGCGTCGACTACGGCGGATGTGGCCTCGGCCATGAGTCCGCGGCTCCACAGCCAGCGGGCCAGTTCGTAACCAAGCTCGGCCCGTAGCCTTTGGCGCGCAATCCGCAGGCTTACTCCACCAACCACGCGGCCTTGCTGCTCCAGGGCCCACACGCACCGCTCTCGCGGATCCGCCAGTACTTGTGTGGCCACGAATGCGTCCGCATCTCTTCGCTCGAACGGCTGCGCGACCCGAAGAAATCGCACGACCTCCGGGTCGCGCCGATAGGCGTACACGTCGTCCGCGTCGGCAGCGCTGAACCGCCGCAGCAAACTTCGGGGTGTCTGGATGGAGTCTGGAAGCGGCGGCCAGTCGTCGGCTGTCACTCCGAAGCGCGACGCTCGACCGACGGCCGCGGAATCAGTGCCGGCGCCAGGCTTGCCTCCAGTACGTCGTCCACGGCATCGCGCGCGACTGCGTCCTTGACCACCCGCAGCGCGTCGCGAAAGGCCTCGAGCGTGATACCCAGATCACGGTCGCTGTGCACCGAGCTGTGCCGCGGATGCGTATTGAACAAGACGCCCCGCTTGGCGGTTTCCTGCGCCACCAGCACGTTGAGCTTCTTCGATTCTTCAGCATCCAATGGCTCGGTGAAGGTGAAGCCTGGGGTGGCGGCCAGACCTGCGACTTCCACTGGCACGTCCATTTCGTCCAGCACTTCCCGCAGGCCCGACTTTAGGCGCTCGCCGTAGTCGCTCAGTTGCGCTGGAACGTCACGCCGTTCGATCTCCGTCAAGGTCGTGATCGCCGCCGTAATGCCCACCAGGTCGCTCCAGTAGGTGCTGCTCACGAACATATTGGACGCCGGCTCCATCACCCAGCGCTGGCCGACCACCGCGCCCATGGCATACCCGTTCGAGATCGCCTTCGCGAAGCACGCCAGGTCCGGGATCACGCCCACGAACTCCTGGATCCCGTTGGCCCCATAACGGAAGTTTGTGGTGACCTCGTCGAAGATCAGCACCACGTTCTCGCGCGTCGCAAGCTCGCGCACCCCGGCCAGGTAGCCGGCCGGCGGCGCTTCGCCCAGCAGGATCGGCTCCATCATGATCGCGGCCACCTGGCCGCGATGCAGTTCGAGCAGCGACTCAAGCGCTGCAAGGTCTCCCCAGGGAAACGGAATCGATGTGCCCCGCAGCGCTTTCGGCACCCCGGTTGGCTGGATATTCGGCACCGCGAACGGATCGAACGCGCCCTCTTGCAAGTGTCCCGCCGCCAGGTACCAGTCGTGCCACCCGTGGTAGCCGCTGAAGAGCACCACGTCGCGTCCCGTGGTCCCACGCGCAATGCGCACGGCGATGCCGCACGACTCGCCGCCGCCCTTCGAGAACCGCACCATCTCCGCGCACGGGATCCGCTCGATCAGCAGCTCCGCCAGTTCAATCTCGCGCTCGCTGTTCAGCGAGTATGTCGTGCCCTTGCCGATCTGCTCGATGACTGCCTGGTCCACGACGTCGTCGGCGTATCCCAGGATTGCCGACGTCACCGACATGCCGTAGTCCAGGTACTCCACGCCTCGGTCATCCCAGATCCGCGAGCCCTTGCCGCGCGCGGCGTATACCGGGGCCACCCCGTTGGCAAAGGCGTACGGCCGCCGGCTGATGAGTTGCGAGCCGCCGGGGATCACCCGGTTGGCGCGCTCCCACAGCGCGTAGGAAGTCGCCACGTCGTGCGCGCGAGGGTCTTTCATGTCAGGCCGCCTTTACATGCTGTAGTTCGAGCGTTGGACCGCCGTTGAGGTGATCGTGCCTTCACGGTAATGCTGGCTGCGGGCAATGCCAAGACTGGTACGGCCAGTTGTGGATTCTCGTTCGGCGTCGCGATTCCCTGGTGGCGGCCGACCCTGCATGGCTTGTAACACCTCTGGCTGAATTTACGTGCTGCATGAAGTCTCCGCCGCCGAGGAACGGCACTCGGCGCATCCCTGAAGGCGTCGTCGGGTGGCCCGTCTCCCAATCGGCTTGATCGTTGTGCACTAGACAGCCGATGTAGCTGGAGAAGGGTCGGGCGCGGCTGACGCTACTCATCTTTGATTCGACGCTCGAGTCTATTCAAGGCGTCCTGCGTCGCGCGGAGTTCACGCAGCAACTCTTCTCTCGAAGGCGGCGACTCCAGATCCCGAAGTCTTTCCAATTTGGCTTCGTCGAGGTTGTTGATGATGATGGCAATGAATAGATTGAAAACAACGAACGTTCCGATCACGACGAAGCTGACGAAATAGATCCAGGCAAACTCATTAAGTTCCATTGCATTAAACATGATATCCGTCCAGCCTTCAAGAGTTATGATGTTGAATAGCGTGAGTAGTGATTTTCCAAGATCTCGCCAGTTTTGGGGGTCGTGATCACTGAAGAGATGGTATCCGATGATGGAATAAATATAGACTACGATGCTCATAAGGAGCATGACGTGACCAACGCTTGGGATTGAACGAACGAGGGCGGTTACGATTAGCCGAAGATCCCTGATCGTCGATACCAGGCGCAACACCCGCAGCAGACGTACGAGCCGGGCGATGATGGCGTACTGTCCAGTTGCGGGTATGAGCGCGAAGACGATTACTAGGAAGTCGAACACATTCCAGCCGTCGCGGAAATAGCCGGCGACACGTGGAGATGCAGCGATCATTTTCAGGATTGCTTCCACGATGAAGATGACGAGCGTTACGTAATGGCCGATATCGATCAGGGCACCGTACGACTGACTGATTTCGGGCGAAGTTCCGAAGCCCAGGAGGACGGCGTTTAGGATGATGATGGCGACGATGCCGGCATCGAATGACGGAGCTTCAGTGATGCGGCGAGCGACCAGGTTGATGTTGCTCATAGCCATGACCCTAAGGCCGCCGCGACGTGAGCCTGGTTGGATCGCTCAGGAGTCCTGAACCGCTCGGCCACGGGCGTCTGCGCAGCTGCTTTCTAGGAGGAATGCGTACTTGACGTGCGGTGGAGGCGACCGGCCGTCATCCTAACAGACCAGTTTCGGCGTGCCTGGTCAGCGACGACATAGCGAAGGCGGCTGGCGAAATTGGCGACAGGGGCTCGAAAGCTGTCGGTGACCGAGTCGACGGCTAGGAATCCGGGGTTCGTGATGTCGGAAGTGCACTCTGTGCCGGAGCGTTGAAGCCGGTGCGTATGGCTATTCCGGTCGGCACGGATACGGGTAGTAGCGACGGGGTGGCGGAACTGTACGCACCCGGGGAAGCAGCGGATGTACCGGCCACGAATTGTTGCGTGGCAATTCATCCAACCAGATCTCCGGAGAAATCGGGAATGTAGCCCTACAATGTGAGTAATCTCATGAGTCAACGACTTGTATATTCCCTCAAGTTGTCACTACAATTGAAGAGTCGCTGTGGCGTGGCATGCGACACTGCGAAGTGAATGCCTTTCGAGTTCCTGGAACAGCTGCTTAAGGACGCTTTAGTTCTTGTATTGGCCGTGGTGTTGGACCGGGTTCTACCAGAGCCGCCACATGCGATTCACCCGGTGGTTTGGATGGGTCGTCTGATCGCCGCGATGGAGCGAATTGCACCGCGGCATGCGCTCGCGAGCTTTTTCTATGGTTGCGGCATGGTTGCGATTGTCGTCGGCTTCGCAATTGTGGCGGCTTTGGTCTGCATGGCGGTGCTTGCATCGATTCATCCGATTGCTTGCGTGCTCGGCGCGGCCGTTGTTCTGCGTTCGGCGTTCACGGCGAAAGGGCTATCGAGCGCCGCCCTGCACACCGAACGCATGCTTGCGGATCATCGGTTGGATCTGGCACGGGAGGGCCTGCGAAGCCTCGTTAGCCGTGACGCTACGTCGCTCAGCAGGCCCCTGGTGGCCGCGGCGGCTATTGAGTCCGTTGCCGAGAACAGCAACGACAGCTTCGTCGGATCCTGGGTGGCATTTGCCATTTTCGGCGTGCCAGGAGCCATTGCCTATCGCGCCATTAATACAATGGATAGCATGATCGGCTATCGCGGTCGCTATGAATACCTGGGCAAGGCTGCGGCGCGTCTGGACGACCTGGCGAATCTGATCCCGGCGCGATTGAGCGCCGGATTGCTGCTGGTTGGCGGTTTACTGGCCGGATGTCCGATACGTTGCGGCTGGCGGACGATGCTGAAGGACCGGGGCCGAACATCCAGCCCAAATGCCGGACTCACTATGTCTGCGATGGCCGGGTTGCTGGGCGTCCGCCTGGAGAAGCCCGGGCACTACTGCTTGGGGGAGGGATTCCGGGATCCCGACCCGGATGACATTCGCCGCGCCGTATCGATCTTGAACCGAACTTCGCTGCTGGCTGTGGTCGTTGTGCTTGGCCTGCTGGCGGCGCGGCACGCAATCAGTGGCTAGTCGGGGCTCGCGCGCCGAGGTGTCGACGGTGCATGGCGGGCTGGATGACGCGGAGCTACGCGCGCACGCGATAACGCGGGCCGACGTTGTCGACTTTAGTTCAAACGTCAATCCGCTGGGAGCATCGCGACTGGCGCGAGAAGCCGCCGCGAAGGCTGACCTCTCCAGCTATCCGGATCGCGAGTGCCTGCTGTTGCGAGAAGCGCTGTCGGCGCGAGTTGGCGTTGGCGTTGAACAGCTGATGATCGGGAACGGCTCAACCGAAATCATTCACCTGCTGGCGCGCGCGCGACTGCGGCCACGTTCGCGCTGTGTGATCTTTGCTCCCACATTTGGCGAGTACCAGGCAGCCGTCGATCTGGCAGGCGCGGACGTGAGGTTCGTTCGAGCTTCCGAGGCGAATGGCTTCAACTGGTCGATTCCGACGGCGGTTCGGGCAATCGAGACCCTGCGGCCGGCCGTGGCGTTTCTCTGCAATCCGAACAATCCCACCGGCGTCTATCTCGACGAGGACGATGTCCGGGATCTGAGCAGTGCCGTGGGTCCAGATGCCCTGCTGGTGCTGGACGCGTCCTATGCGCCGCTTGCCGACGACGAGTGGGACGCGACTCCCCTGCTGAGCCGCGGGAATGTGGCGCTGCTGCGGTCGATGACCAAGGACCACGGGTTGGCCGGCGTGAGGCTGGGATACCTGGCGGCCTCGGCGCCGGTAGTCGAGGCGAGCCGGCGCTTGCAGCCGGCGTGGGGCGTGAATGCCGTTGCGCAAGCCGTGGGTATCGCGGCGCTGGAGGACGAGGCGCACGTGGCCGCGGCTCGACGCGTGATTCGTGATTCCAAGGCGTACCTGTACGCCCAGTTGAAGGCGATGGGGGTGCCGACGCTGCCCTCGGCGACGAACTTTCTGCTGGCGCGGGTGGGCGACGCGACGAGAGTTCGCCGCGCCCTGCTGCGCCGACGACTGGTCGTGCGCGACTGCACCTCGTTTCGCCTGCCCGCCTACATCCGCATCGCCGTGCGACGGCCCGACGAATGCGCCCTGCTGACCAGGGCGCTGCGAGACGTGCTGACCCATGAATAGCCACGGTCGCGCCAAGGTATTGATGGTCCAGGGCACGTCATCACATTCCGGCAAATCGGTCATCGCCGCGGCGCTTTGCCGGATTTTTGCGCAGGACGGATACCAGGTCGCGCCGTTCAAGGCGCAGAACATGTCGCTGAATTCCTTCGCGACACCCGACGGCGGCGAAATCGGCCGCTCGCAGGCGGTGCAGGCGGCGGCCGCGCTGGTTGCGCCGCGCGTGGAGATGAATCCCGTGCTGCTCAAGCCCGAAGGCGACCGCCGCTCGCAGGTTGTGCTGATGGGAAGGCCCCGGGCCGTGGCCTCCGCCCGGGAATATCACGAGCTGAAGCCCAGGATCTGGACGCAGATCACGTCGGCGCTCGATCAATTGCGTGCCGAGTTCGACGTGGTGGTTATGGAAGGCGCCGGGAGCCCGGCGGAGGTCAATCTCAAGGACCACGACATCGTCAACATGCGGGTGGCTCTGCACGCCAACGCGCCCGTGCTGCTGGTCGGGGACATCGATCGGGGCGGCATCTTTGCGCAACTCGTCGGAACGATGGTGCTACTGGAGCCGGAGGAACGAGCGCTGGTCTGCGGGCACGTGATCAATAAGTTCCGGGGCGACCCCTCGTTGCTGACCTCGGGGTTGGAGTTCTTACACGAACGAACCGGAGTTCCTGTCGCCGGCGTCGTGCCGTTCTTCAATGACATCCACATTCCTGAAGAAGACTCCGTTGGCCTCGCGTCGGACGCGGAGACGGAAGGCGCAGACGCAATTGACGTTGCAGTCATGCGGCTACCGCACATCGCCAACTTCGACGACTTCGATCCGCTGCGCCACGAGGCGGGCGTGCGCGTTCGATACGTCGGGCGGGCGTCGGGTTTTGGCGATCCGGATCTCGTAGTGATTCCCGGCAGCAAAACCACGGTTGCCGACCTGGTTTGGCTGCGTGCGCAAGGTCTGGATGGGCGAATCACGGACGCGCGCCATCGCGGGACGCCGGTTATTGGCATCTGTGCGGGCTACCAGATCCTGGGTAACGAACTGATGGATCCGGATGGCGTGGAGTCCTCGGCCAGCCAGACGCGAGGACTCGGGCTGCTGCCGACGATGACGGTTTTTCGGCGAGACAAAGCCACGCACCAAGTTCGAGGACAAGTTGTGCGCGACGCGGGACTGCTTGGTAGCTGCCGCGGCGCCGAAGTCGTGGCCTACGAGATCCACATGGGGGAGACCTCGGGAGCGGACTCGGCGAGCCCGTTCGTTCTTCAATCTCGCTCCCAGAACGAAGTCGACCTGCCGGACGGTGCGCTGGACTCCGAGGGGCTCACCCTGGGTACCTACCTTCACGGCCTCTTCCATAACCGAGCCGTGCGCCGCTCGATCCTGGCTTGCGCCGGGGCCAGGCGTGGTCTCAGCGTCGTGTCGACGGAGGACGACATCGATCCAAGCGCGGAGTACGACAAGCTCGCGGCGCTGGTGCGGCGACACCTGGATCTGGATCTCGTCTATCGCTCGATGGGACTGACACGGTGAAGACGCCGGCGGAGCCGTGCCGAACCGCAGATCTTGTCGGACGCGGCGCGGCCTGGGCGCCCGGGACCTGCGGCGAACTGGCCCAGGGCCACCTGGACGGCATCGCCGTGATGGTGACCTGCCCGATCGCCGTTGGCTCGAAGGCCGTCGTTGAGCTTTCCCACGGCTCGGCATTCGTCCACGGTCCGGCGGATGCGCCGAAAGCACGCCGGGCTTTGGCGTCAACCCTGGACTTGCTCGGTCACCCGGAACTGAACGCTCGGCTCGAGCTCGAGAGCGCCCTGCCGCGCTCGAAGGGCATGGCCAGCAGCACCGCCGACGTGGCGGCGGCTATCGCCGCAACCGCGACAGCCCTGGGAGCGACGCTCTCGCCGCAACAGCAGGCCGAACTGGCCGTGGCAATCGAGCCCAGCGACGGCGTCATGCTGCCGGGTATCGCGCTCTTCGATCATCTCGGTGGTCGAATTGCCCGGACGCTGGGGCCGGCGCCGCCGATGCGAGTGCTGGTGCTCGAGTTTGCCGGCGAGGTCGACACCGAGGCTTTCAACGCGGGAACCCGAGCCAACGACGTGCACCAGGACGGCCGCTTCCGAGAGGCGCTCGATCTCATCGTCGCCGGACTTGCGAACGGAGATCCCCGGCAGATTGGCGAAGGCGCCACGCTGAGCAGCCAGTTGAACCAGGGCGTGCTCCCCAAGCCGCGGCTGCCGGATGCAATGAAGCTGGGTAGAGACGCCGGCGCGCTCGGCGTGAACGTTGCGCACAGCGGCACGGTCATCGGGCTGCTCTTCGATGGCGAAGCCGAGCGAATCGCGTGGGCCGCGCATTCGGCACGACAGAGGCTGCCGGATATCGTGGCAATTCACGACTGCCGATTGATCGGCGGGGGTGCCGTTGTGCAACCAGGCACGCGACGGACGGTGGCTACCACGGCCTGACCGCAACCCGGCATTGCAGACTCGAATCTGCCACCTGGGATCGGCGGGTGTGCCGCCGCTCGAAACTGACCTCGGGGAAACGTCCAGACACCCGGAACCGTCGGGCCGCGGATTCGGCCTCAAGCGTTGCATTAGGGTTTGGCTCGCGGCACGATCTGGCTGGCAATGCGCGTCTCCGGATCACCGCGGCGCACAGGCCAGGGCCCAGACGGCAATAGAAGTCGAGGCACGAAAGTGACAGGCCACTCGAGCGAGCCAATCGATCTCGGCACTCGAAAGCATCTCTTTATCGACTTCTCGCTTATCGATCAGGCTGACGATGTGTCGCTACGAGTGAGTCCGCCGACTGTCGGTGGGGTGGCCGTTCACCGGGATCGGGCCTGGGAGCACCACATCCACTTCATGAATTCGGTGATCGACGACAACGGTCTGGCCCGCATGTGGTACGCGTCCAGCAACATGGGGGCCGGCAATCTCCATTCGTATCGCTGGGGATATGCCGAGTCGCTGGATGGCGTCCATTGGACAAAGCCGGACCTCGGACTCGTTGAGCTCAACGGCGTCCGCTCAAACAACCTGCTGCTCGGGGTGCCGGGGAGCGTCTTCAAGGACCCAACGGCGCCTCCCGAGGAGCGCTACAAGGGGTATTGGCTTAACTGGGCTCCGGACCTCGGTCCTCTCGGATTCGGCTATTCCGTGTCGCCCGACGGCCTTCGGTTCACGTGGGATGGCGGAAACGGCGTCGCGCTGCACGGCGACTCGCAGAACCAGGTCTTCTGGGATGAGCGGATCGGACGCTACGTGGCGTATTTCCGCAACTGGGTCCCGACCGGGCGCGACGCAAGGTCGCTGAGCGCCAACGGGCCGTGGCGGCGTGCGGTCGCACGTTGGGAAACCGATGACCTCACGTCGCGGGATGGGTGGCAACTCACCGATTCGCCGGTTGATGTGCGTGGCCCGCGACTCACCGGCGAGCTTCCCACGGTGCTCGCGCTCGACGAGCAGGACCCGCCTGACATGGACATCTACACGCCCTCGGTCGTCAAGTATTCGGGGGCCGATGACGTCTACATCTCGACCTTCTCGGTCTACCGGCACTTCACCGAGGCCGAAATCCTCGACGCGCAGACGCGCCGGAACGACGGCCTAATGGAGATTCAGCTGGCCGTCAGCCGCGACGGGATCACCTGGGAACGACCGGACCGTCGACCCTATGTCCGTATCGATCCCGACGGACCGCGATCTAGGATGCTCTATTCGGCGCTCGGCCTGGTCATTCGGGACCGCTCGATCTACCAGTACGCGACCGCGTACGACCAGTCGCATGGGCTCAAACGCAGGAACAACCCGGCGGGCCAGGTCATCTGGACGCGGCAGCGCCTGGACGGCTTCGTCAGTGCCGAGGCGGCCTACGCTGGCGGCCAGCTGATCACGAAGCCGCTCCTCTTCTCGGGCACTCGCCTGGAGCTCAATGTCGATGCATCCGCCAGCGGCGACGTGCGGATTGAGTTGCAGGACGCAGAGGGCCGAGGCATCGAGGGATACACCCTGGAAAGGTGCGACCGGGTGCTTGGCAACCACATACGGCACGTCGTGACCTGGGCTGGCAACGAACGGCTGCCGGCAACCAAGGGCCAGCCCGTGCGCCTGCGAATCGCCATGCGCGGTGCGCGCCTATACGCCCTGCAGTTCGTGGCTGCCTAACCGAGAGCCGCCCCGTTCGCACCGGCTCGGCGCGGCCACCCGCCGACGTTTCATCCGTTCTCGAGGCCGCGTGCCTTTAGGTTCATCGGCAGGCCCGCAAACATCACGATCACGTCGTCCGCCGCGGCGGCGAACTGCTGGTTGACTCGCCCCAGCGCATCCGCAAAATCGCGTCCCAGCCTGGTTGCCGGTATGACGCCAAGCCCGACCTCGTTGCTGACGACAATCCAGGAGGCATCGCCCCGCTCATAGAGGTCAATGAGGCGACGGGCCTGCGTCTGGATGTGTGCCGGAGTCTCCTCGTGCTCGGGATCCCGGAGTAGGAGATTGCTCACCCAAAGCGTCAGGCAGTCGATCAGCACGGTGTCGAAGTCCGGAACGAGCGGCGTCAGGGCTGTCACAAGGTCTACGGGTTCTTGGAGTGTCGACCACGCCGCGGGCCGCTCCGCTCGGTGCGCCAGGATGCGACTGGCCATCTCCTCATCGCCGGCCTCGGCCGTGGCCACGAACAGCACCCGTCCGCTCTCGCCCGCCAACTCCTGCGCGTATCGGCTCTTGCCGGCGCGAACGCCGCCCAGCACCAGGGTCAGACGCCGGCTCATGCGCAGTCGGAGCTGTCAACGTCCGCGAGGTGGTGCGTGTCGTTCCATGACTCAAGCACCCGGCTACCGTCATGGTCGCTGATGATCGCGAGCGCGGTGTTATCGACTTGAAATTTCCAGAAGTCGGTGTCGGCCAGATCCAGCAGACAGACCACAAGGGCGCGCAAAGTGCCGCCGTGCGCCACGACCAGAATGTTCTCCCCGGCCTCAAGCTTGGCATTCGCGCGCGTGCTGAAGCGGCGCACCCGCTGGAGCGCATCGATGGCGCTTTCGCCGCCTGGTGCTGACCATCCCATGTTGCCTCCGGCCTCGATCCGCTCGGCGAGCAATCCCGGATAACGCGTCTCGATTTCCTCCAGCGTCAGCCCTTCCCATTCGCCGCCCGAGAATTCGCGAAGGTCCGAGTCGGGGGTGACCGCAAGGTCGCGGCCGTCGGCGATGATCCCAGCAGTCTCCGCCGCACGCGCCAGGTCGCTGGCGTAGATGGCCGAAAACTCAACACCCCGCAGCCGCCCGGCCAACCGAATTGCCTGGCGGCGGCCTTCGGCGTTCAGCGGCACTCCCAGGTGTCCTTGCATCCGGCCCGTTCGATTCCACTCCGTTTCGCCGTGTCGCACGAGATACCAGGTGCCCATGTCTGCGCGCCTACCAGAACGGTGCGCCGGCAAGCCCCGGCGTCAACTGAATCAGGATAAGCCCGGCCAGCAGGACCGTGACCTCCGCAACCTCGTTGGTTGCGCCGTACGTGTCGCCCGTCATGCCGCCGAGCAGTCGTCTGAACCAGAGTCCAAGCCCCAGGGCAACGACTGTTGCGATCGCCAGCAACAGCAGCCCGGCGATCCCGAAGAACAATCCGCCAACGACGGCGGCTGTCAGGAAGGCGAAGGCGAGTTGCCGCCAACTGGCCCAGACCTGAAACGCCGTTCCGAGTCCCTGCGATCGCGCGTATGGGAAAAAGGCCATCGTGGCGACCATGGCAAAGCGCGACAGGCTCGGAAAGAGCACCAGGAGGCCTATTCGTCCAGCTTCAGGGATGCCCGCCAGTAGCGTCCACTTCAGCAGCAAAAGGCAGGTGCAGCCGATCACGGCGAAGGCACCGACGTGCGAATCCCGGAGGATGGCGAGGCGCGACTCGCGGTCGCGGCCGCCCAGAAGGCCGTCGCAAGCGTCCAGGAAGCCTTCGGTATGCAGGGCGCGCGTGAGCAGGAGTAGCGTCGCGACAAGCAGCGCACCGACCACGGGCAGCGGCAGGGCCTGGCGAGCAGCGATGTCGAGCCCGGCCAGGATCCCGCCAATCCCGAGACCGACCAACGGAAAATAGGCCCTGGCCGGAGCCATTGGCCCGGAGTGATCCGGCGCCACCGGAAACACCGTCAGGAAACTGATGGCCAGCCGCAAGCTCTTCACGTGGAAGCTTCGGCGAGATCCGTAGTCGGCCGGTCCGACACTCCGGCCTCCGCAAAGGTGGCCATGTCGGACAGGCAGGCCGCGGCGACTTCAATCAGGCCCGTCGCCAGCAGGGCGCCCGTGCCTTCGCCCAATCGCATGTCCAGATTCAGCAGGGGCTGCAGACCCAGGTGCCGCAGCGCGACTCGGTGACCCGGCTCGGCCGACTGGTGGCCCGCGATCAGGTAATCCAGGATCCGTGGGCAGAGGCTGTGCGCGATCAGTGCGGCGGCGCCTGAAACGAAGCCGTCGAGCACCACGGCCCGCCGAGCCAGCGCCCCGCCCAGGATCACGCCCGCCAGCACCCCGATCTCGAAGCCGCCAACCGTGCGCAGAACGTCCACCCCGTCATCGGCGTCCGGCCGGTTCACATCCAGCGCGCGTTCCACGCAGGCGATCTTGTGCTGGAGTTCCGGATCGGATCGACCCGTGCCCCGCCCGGTCGTCAGCCGCGGCGGCGTGCCGGTCAGCGCCGCCGTAATGGTGCTGGCGGCCGTGGTGTTGCCGATACCCATGTCACCCGTGGCGATGATGTGCGCACCCTGCTCGGCGGCGTCCAGGGCGAAGCCGACACCGGCCGAAATGCAGGCTTCCGCCTGTTCACGAGTCATGGCCGGCCCTTGCGTCATGTCGCGTGTTCCGCGTCCGGCCGACACGACGCGCAGATCCGGATGCGCCGGCAGCGGCGTGGCGACGCCGGCGTCAACAATAATCAGATTCGCCCCGCGAGCTCGCGCCATCACGCTGACCGCCGCGCCACCGGCTAGGAAGTTCAGCACCATCTGGGCGGTCACCGCTTGGGGATAGCCGGTCACCCCTTGTGCGACGACCCCGTGGTCGGCGGCCGCCACGATGACCGTAGTGTTCCGCGCGGTCGGTTGCTCGGTTCCGAAGATGCCGGCCAATTGAACGGCGATGTCTTCCAGCCGGCCCAGACTGCCCGGCGGCTTCGTCAGCCGCCGCTGACGCCGCATCGCCGCTTCCTTCGCCTGCCGGTCAGCCGGGCGAATGCTGGCGACGATGTCGTCAAGCGTCACCGCTAGAACTCGATCCCCCGTTGCGCCCGAATGCCCTGTTCCCGATATGGGTGCTTGATCATCTTCATCTCGGTCACGAGGTCCGCGCAGTCGATCAGTTCCTGCGGCGCATAGCGGCCGGTGATGATCACGTGCAGCGGTGCCGGCCGAGCCTTCAGCGTCTCCACCACGTCCTCCACCGGCACCCATCCGTAGTGCATGGCGTAGGTGAACTCGTCCAGCACGATGATGTCTTCGTCACCCTTCAGAATCGCCTCTTTGCAGTGGCCCCACTGCTCCACCGCCAGCGCCGCCGTCCGGTCCATGTCCTTGGACAGCCAGGTGAATCCATCGCCCAGCGCCTCGATGGGAATGTCCAGCCGCATCGCCGCCCGGTGTTCGCCGAAGGTGGCGGTGGTGTGCTTGATGAACTGGAACATCCGGATCTTGAAGTCCCGACCCCACGCCCGAAAAATCACCCCCAGCGCCGCCGTCGTTTTCCCCTTACCCTCCCCTGTGTTCACGATGACCAGACCATGACGCCGGCGCGGGCGCTTGGGTACCTCGGCGGGTCGTGTTCCAGGCTCCCGAGTGCTCATATCCGCGCCTCTCTCGGCGATGCTGCGTGGACCTCCGCCGACAGATGGCGACGGCTTTGGTGACCGTTGCTGCCGTTCGCCCCTGTTGCGGGTACTCGCGATCGGTCCTCGTCGGCCGGGGCGATTAGGCTGACCACCAGCGAACCGGTCACCGGGTCCGGGTACACCGCTGATCGAACCCCAAATGCGGCCTCAATGATGTCCGGCGCCAACACCTCCTCGGGCGTCCCGTCGGCAAGCACCCGTCCTTCACTGAGCAGCACCAGCCGATCGCAGTAGCGCGCCGCCATGCCGAGATCATGAATGGCGGCCACGGCTGTCAGCCCCTCGTCCACCAATCGGCGCACGAGATCCAGCACCCGCAGCTTGTGCAGCACATCCAGGTTGGCCGTCGGCTCGTCCAGCAGCAGCACGCGCGGCTGTTGGGCCAGGGCGCGCGACACGAATACCCGTTGACGCTCGCCCCCCGACAGCGTGTCCAACGTTCGCTCGGCGAACTCCTCAGTCTCCGTGAGCTCCATCGCCTCGCGGGCAATCGCCTCGTCGGCCGCACCCTCGATCTGAAAGCGCCCAAGATGCGGATACCGACCCATCAGCACCAGCTCTCGAGCGGTGAACCCGTGCGCATACGGAGCAATCTGTGGAACCAGGGCCATCCTGGCCGCCACGTCCCGGGCTGGCAGGGAGTCCAACTCCTCACCTTCCAGCCAGACCGCCCCCTCCTGCGGCCGCAGCACGCCCGCAATGGCGCGGAGAAGTGTTGACTTCCCCGCGCCATTCGGACCGATCAGACCGACCAGTTGACCCTGGTCCGCGTGCAGACGCACGCGCTCGAGCAACGCCTTCGCCTCGACCCGAAAGCCGAGTTCGTCCGCCCGGATAGACGCTGTCCGTTCGGTCTGCATCGTCAACTACTCCGCCAGGCTGAAGGGCGGACTCTCGGAGTCGCCCAACTCGTCCGGCCACAGAATGCGCGCCAGGTCTTCGGCCCCGCGGATGTTCCAATAGGACAGCGTGGTGAAGTGCTTGCTTTCAACCACGTAAATGGCCTCGTTCTTGACCGCCGGAAGCTCGGCCAGCGCCTCATTGTCCAGCAGGCTCTGCCTGAACTCATTGGCCCCGAACTCAACGGGCTGCGCAATCACGATCACCTCCGGGTTCATGGCAATCACGCCCTCCAGGCTGGTGGTCTGATTGCCTTCGATCCCGGCCTCGGCCGCGACGTTCAGGCCGCCGGCCGCCGTGATGACGCCGCCCTCGGTGGAGTCCTTGCCGGCCGTCCAGATCTTGTCGCCGTACTGCGTGAGCGCAAGCACGCGAGGCTGTGCCTCAACCGCGCCGGTCACGCCGATCAGGCTCTCGTATCGCTCGCGAACCTCGGCGGCGAACGCAACCGCCCGCTCCTCTTCCCCGTAGATGTAGCCCATCAACAGGATGTTGTTGATCCGGGACTCCGGACCCTGCTTGAGCTCGGTCTGGATCACTGGAATCCCAGCCTTGGACAGAGCCGCAATCCCGTCAGCCGAGAAGAATGGGCTGGTGACGATGATGTCCGGCTCCTGGGCAATGATCGTCTCCGGGTCGCGGGTGATCTCGGCCTTCTCCTGCAGCAGGTCAGCGACGTTGGAGTAGGTGATGTTCTTCGACGAACTGCCAACCGCGACGAGTCGATCGATTGGCACGATGGCCAGCGTCATCTCGTCATGGCCCACCGACGCCGTGATGATGCTGAGCGGCTTGGCCGGAATGCTGACGATGCCGTTCAGCCCCTCCACTTCGCGTGGCCACCCGAAGTTGCTCGGGTCGACAATCCCCCGCACGTCTTGAAACGCCTCGGCGAATGCCGGCGCGGCAGGAGTGGCTTCCTCAGTCGGGGTCGGCTCGGGCGTAGCTTCCGGCGTTGCCGCGGCGGTTGCCTCGGGCGTGGCCTCAGGGGTTGGCTCGGGCGTGGCCTCGGGAGTTGGCTCAGGTGTCGGCGTGGGCTCCTGCGTGGGAGCCGGAGTCGCCGTCGGGCTGGCTGTGGGCTGTGCGGTCGCAGCCGGCGTTGGCTCGACCGTGGCCTCCGGTGTCGGCTGTGCCGTCGCGGTCGGCGCCGGCGTCGACTCCGCGCGCACGACCTCCGGCGTTGCGGCCGGCGGCGGCGCAGGCGGTGGGACGTCGTCTTCCGGTCCGCAGGCCGCGAACACGAGGGCGAAGACTGCGATGAGCAAGGGTAGAAGGGCCAAACTGCGAAGGCGCTGCATTGAAACCAGAAATCCTTTCCGTGGGCCGCGCGACGACGCGTATCGGCCCGAAGATCGCAAGAGCGAGTGGTTGATTCACGGCTGCTGATTTGAGAATTGGCGCTACGACACTGCGGGGCCTTTCAGGTGCCCGCAGGTCGGCATGCGCTGCGCGCGAGGCGGGTCTGGTCGATCGATCCGGAGAGATTCCGAGTTCCAGGGCAGGGTGTCCCCTCCCGGATTCAGGTTCCGAAGGTCGTCGGGACATCGAAGCCGCAGTCGATGCCCATGCCTGAGAGAGTCCGCACGCCCGGACGGGTCCGACCGGGAGGACCTGATCATTTCGCGACTGCCGAGCTTCACTACAGTTCAATCCCCAGTTGGGCCTTAATGCCCTGGTCTCGATATGGGTGTTTGACCACGTCCATCTCGGTTACAACGTCGGCGAAATCAATCAGGTCTTGCGGGGCGAATCGGCCGGTGATGATGACCTGCATGCCCGGCCGTCGACGCTTCAGGGCGGTTGTGACGTCCGCAACTGATATCCACCCGAAGTGCAGCGGATAAGTGAACTCATCCAGAACAACAATGTCTTCGTCACCGTTTTCCAGCGTGGCCTTACAGCGCTGCCATTGGCTCACGGCCAACGCGCGAGCCTGATCGAGGTCCTTCGATCGGCGAGTGCAACCGTTGCCGCGGGCTTCAATTGGAATCTCCAGCCTTCGCGCCGCGCGGTGTTCCCCAAAGCTGGCGTTCGTGTTCTTGATGAACTGGAACATCCGGCTGCGCAGGTTGCTGCCCCAGGCTCGAAGCATCACCCCGAGCGCCGCCGTCGTCTTGCCCTTGCCCAGTCCGGTATTGATGACCACCAGGCCACGCAAATCCTCGGGCTCACCTGCCTGGCGTTCGTAACCGGGACTCATTTCCAGCCCGGAACCGGGCATCTTGCCGCTCCCTTGGTGAGTGAAGGTCTGGGGTCCGCAAGTACCTGGTGAGCCCTCGTCCAGCCGTGCCGCGGTTGCTCGAAGCACTGAGGTGTGTCTCACAGCGCGTAGGCCTGACGCTTATTCCGAATCAGCAACAGGACGAAGAAGGGCGCGCCCACAAACGCCGTGAGCACCCCGACCCGAAACTCCGCCGGCTGAATAATCGTCCGCGCGAACGTGTCGGCCACGATCACGAACACGGCTCCCGCCAGCGCGCTCAGCGGGATCAGCACCCGGTGATCCGGCCCCAGCACTAGCCGCAGGATGTGCGGTGTGACCAGCCCTACGAATGCGATCGTTCCGCTCACGGCTACGGCTGCGCCCGTCGCCAGGGCGGCGGCCGCGAGCAGCGCGACGCGCGTGACGCCCACTCGGACGCCCAGGGCCCGCGCTTCGTCGTCGCCCAGCATCAGCAGATTGAGGTCGCGTGCGCGCACCAGGATCACGACCGCGGCGCCCACGATCAGCGGCGCCGAGATGTGCACGTGCTCCCAGGATCTTGAATCCAGGCCGCCGGCCAGCCAGAACAGGATCTCGCGCAGCGCCTCGTTGTCGGGCAGCAAAATGATGAACGCGGAGATCACCGCCCCCAGAAATGCGTTCACCGCCACGCCAGCCAGCAACAGCGTGGCCATGGAGAAGTGCCCTCCAACGGCGGCAATGCCGTAGACCAGCAATGTCGCCGCCACCGCCCCCACGAAGGCAAACGAGGGCAGCGCCAGAAAGAACAGGCCCGTCAACCCCGTCGCAATTGCAATGACCGCGCCCAGCGCCCCGCCCGCCGAGACCCCGATGATTCCCGGATCGGCCATCGGGTTGCGGAATAGCCCTTGCATCGTCGCCCCGGCCACCGCCAGTGCCATCCCCACAAAGGCGCCCACCAGGATCCGCGGCAGCCGAATTTGCTCGATGACTAAGTGTTCGGTACGGCCGACCTCGGCAACGTCCATGCCGACGAACGACAGCACGACCGCCGCCACGTGCCCCGTCGGGATCTCGACCGGCCCAAGGCTCAGCGAGATCAACGAGGTCAGCAGCACCAGCCCGCCGAGCAGCACGCCGCCAACAGCGAGGCGAACGGAAATGCCGGCCTGGCGAAATTGACGCATCGACGTCGGTCGAGCGGCCTCTCGCAAGTCCTGCCTCCAGCGAATCTCCGCTGAAAGCCAAGGCCTTCGAGTTGCCAGGTCCTGCGACCTGACGCCCGAGGAACCCTCTCTTGAGCGGAGAGCGGTCACCTCTCGTTCAGGCAGGTCTCCTGGCTTACGGGCTTAGGTCTGTCGCCGGTCCCTTCCCATCGATCCCTCGACAGTGGACCCCGGCTCCGAAATCCCGCTTACAGTGGCGCTACCGCGGCGGATTCTCACCGCCTTCCCTATTCTCCCTAGGGCGGGCACCTGAACGAACGATGCGTAACTGTGTTCGGTTGGGCGGAAGTGTTGCCCTCCCGCCAAGGCGTGTCAAGTTTGGTCTAGGCGCGAGGCTCCAGCATCGCTAGGAGCCTTGTTGGCCGTCTGTTTCGCGACTCGGAGCAAGCGTCATCGATTCTCTCGGTTGAAGCTACATCGGCTCAAGCGCTACTAGGAAGCATCCACGGCCGTCGGCGAATTGTGGCCGAGGCTGCTTTCGAAGCGTCGGAGTCCCTGTCCATGTATATCGAGGGGCCACGACCTTGGGCAATGCGTCGCGATTCTCCGCTGAGGCGCAGATTCACGGCCGCCTTGCCTTGGAGGGATGTAACAGCCTTCTGATCCGCATCGGCCACCTCTGCGCGCGGGAGCCTTGGGCAATTGCCGGTGCCGCCATAGGATCCCGCCGCCGTTCAGCCACCCTCAGCTCTCACACGAAGTCAGCAGTAACTCGCCAACCCCTGGCTGCTTCCTGCTCCCACACCCCGTGCGCGAGGGCACTGCCTGCCCGGGAATGATTCAGGCGTGAAGGGTCTTTCGCTCTAAGCCACCCCCACCTCGCCGACACCCGGAACTCTGCTAAAGGTCAGGAACGGCTTACAACTGCTGGATGTGGTCGGGGCGAGAGGATTTGAACCTCCGACCTCATCGTCCCGAACGATGCGCGCTACCAGACTGCGCCACGCCCCGAGCAAGCCCAAAGTATAGGCGACCATCCCACCTACTCACACTGCGGAATCGCATCACCTTCGTCGGCTTTCCTCGTACCCGATGCGCCCCGTCTTGCACAATCCAAGTTCGTAGAGCGGCCCCGACAACTCATTGGGCCCTGGTGCTGGCCCCGAGCCCGAATAGTTGCATTTCCTTTACTTCTCCCCCGACCCCTGCCTCCGCCGCACCATCGCCAGATTGTTTGAAATCACTTGGTGTTGCTGTGGATTCGTCGCCGGTGTGTACACCACCAGCGCCTGCTCGTAGTGATACGCGGCTTCACGCAGCAGATCTGGCTCGTTCTGCCTGGCCATCCCCAATAACGTGCTCCCTAGGTTCGCGTGCGCCACCGCCGCCTGCGGCGGAGCGTTCGGGGACGTCCAAACCTGCAGCGCGGTGCGAAACGCCTCAACGCTTGCCGCTAGGTCCTCCTCGCGCGTCCCGCCGGCCCGAATCGCCAGGGCCATGCCCAGGTTGAACTGCGCCGCCGCGTGCGGCTCAGGATGCGTGCCCAGCGGACGCGCTGCGCAGGCCCCGTGCAGCCGTTCGATCGCCCGGTCCAGATGCGCCGTGTCGCGCTCCGCGGAGTGCAACGTCATATATACCAGCCCGGCGTTCAGGTAACTTGCGCCCGCGTCCTCCGGCTCACCCAGCGACGTCCACAACTCCGCCGCTCGGTCCAGCGCCGCCGCCGCGTCCGCCAGCGACGCCTCCTGGCCCTGGCTGGCTGCCGTCATGATCGCCGACCCCAGGTTGTTCGCCAGTTGGGCCTCCAACGCCGTCGCCTCGCTCCCGCTCGCCGTCTCCAGCCCCGCGCGAAACGCGGTCACCGTCGCGCTCACTGCCCCCGGAATGCCCCGCTGCGCCAGTTCTGCCTGCGCCAGTCCCCGCTCACTCCACATCGCCGCTCGCTCATCTCGGTGGACGTCGTCCGGCAGACGTTCGATCGCCGACGCCAACGCCCCGTCCGCCTGCCGAAGGTTTTCAACTCGGTCTCCGCCCGGCCGCTGCGCCCAGGCCGTACCCAGCGCCCGGTACAGCCGGGCGGCGTCGGAAGGATGGGCCTCCAGCCCTGGCAGATGCACCGCCCGCTGGTAGCTCGCGATCGCCTCGCGCAAATTTGCGTCCCGCTCGCCCGTCTCCCGCAACCCATACGCCGCCGCCCGGTTCCCATGCACCGGCAGTGCCGCCCCCAGGTCGCTGTCGTCAACCAGCGCCGCCGCCTCGTCAAACCGCGCCAGGGCCGCGTCTGCGTGCGGAGCCCCGGCGGCCGCCTGGGTGGAGGCAATCAGCCGTCCCGAATCGTTCAGCAACGACGCCAGCAACGCCGTCGCCTCGGTCCGTCGCGCCGCCTTGATCGCCGCGTCGAAAGCATTGATTGCACGGCTGACACTGATTGCATCGTCGGCACTGACGGCGTCGCCGACCCCGGCTGTCCGACCCAGCAGCCGCGCCGCGCTCGCCAGCAGCCGCGCCTGCAGCGCATGCCGCTGTACGCCTCCCAGAGCCCCCGCCGTCTGTGCGAACGTGCGCTGCGCGTCATCCCGCCGCCCGGCCCGCCACTGCGCCTGGCCGAGTCGTTCGCTGGCTCCGGCGAACAGGTCGGGAAGCTCCTGCGGATCGAACACCAGCAGCGCCCGCGCCGCCGCCTGAGCCGCTTCTTCAAGGACCGCGGTTGGAGCGTCACCTTCCAGTAGCAGCCCGGCTAGGTCGTAGTTCGCCAGCGCGAACTCCACCGGATGCGTCTCGACGCTCAGCGCCGCAGCTGCCGCGCGTAACTCCCCGGTCGCCCCCGCCGGCTCTCCTTCCCGCAACGCCGCCGCCCGACGCCGTCCCTCCAACGCCTCCGTCACTCCGAGGTCCGCGGCTGTCATTCCAAGGTCTTCCGAGGAATCTCCCCGTCCACTCCTGCCGAAATTCCCGCCTGCACCGCTTCCCCTGCCCCCTGCATCCCTAAGGAAGGCCGGTCAGTCTACGAATCCCACCCGCCATCTTGGCAGTCTTCCGCGCGACGCGCCCCACGAGGCAACCTCTTGCCTCCATCGGATCTCCTCAACCTACGACAATCGATAAAACAGTCACACGAACAAGCCCAGGCCCGCCCCTAAACGAACACCCCATCCGGATTCAGCGCGGCTCGCGCCGTCGCCATCGCCGCTGGACCATTCCCGGCGTCCTCTCCCGGATCCACCCGTGCCTCAATCCCCTGGGCGCGCAAGGCCGCCGTATCGGCCTCAGCCGCCCCCCGCTCCGCGTAGCACCCAACCGCCCGCAAACCGTCAGTGGACGAAATCGCCCGCATGCCCCCCGCCATGCCATCGACCGCCCGCTGCGCCGTGCCCGGCGCCAGGTTCTCGCAGCGAACCAGCGCCGCCGCGGTATCCAGCGCCTGGCGCGGCAGCGAGGCACCAGTCTCGGCGTCTGTCGGGCGTCGCCGTCGCACTCGGAGTGTCAGTTCGACAATCGCGCCGAGCTGCCCCCGCGATCCCCAGAGCGCGTGCGTAAGGCCATAGCCTACGGAGTTCTTCACGGTGGCCCCGCCCACGGTCAGCACTTGGCCGGTCCCATCAACCAGCCGCGTGCCCAGCACCCAGCGCCGGGCGGGCCCGTCGAGCGGCTTGATGGTGGTGCCCCGGCCCGAGGCAATCAATCCGCCGACGGTCCCCGGCGCCTCCAGCCGCCGCACCGGCCACACCAACCCCAGCGGCCGCAGCGCCGCATCCAAGTCTGCGGGTATCACCCCGCTCCCGACTCGAACTGTGAAGTCCCGACTTGACACCTCAATCCAATCCAGCCCTCGCGTCGACAGCAGTTCCGTCCCCTCGTCCGCTGGCGACGTAAAACGCTCGACGCTTTGCTTCCCCACCACACGCAGACTCGAGCCAGTCACCCGCGCCGCCTTCACCGCCCGCTGCATCTTGGCAACGCTCGCCACGTCCAGAACCGTCTTGCCATCCATCCCGTTCGGCGTCCGTCCTCCACCAACCGACCCCCGACCATATCGCGTCGTCGCACCCGGCCGCGAAACGTATCGACTGGGCGATCGGTGATGCCGCGCGAGTGGCTGACCGGTTAAGGTGGAGCGAACTGAAGGCGCGTGTTTCGCGGCGCCCCGCTTCTGGATATGACAGGACAGACAACGTGAAAATCGACCGAGTTCGCACGACCCTCCTTGTCGTTCCGCGCGACCCGCCTATTTCCGACGCCACCGCTCTCCAAATGACCGCCGGCGGCTACTGCTTCGTACAGCTTCGCTCGGACGAAGGCATCGAAGGCCTCGGTATGTCCGCCCCCTCCCATGGCGTCCGCGCCGTCATCGAGCACGACCTCAAGGACATCCTCCTCGGCGCCGATCCCTTCGACATCGAGGGCCTCTGGCAGGACATGTTCTGGCGCGTCCGCGGCTTCGGCCGTAAGGGCCTCGCCTTCCAGGCCATCTCCGCCGTCGACATCGCCCTCTGGGACCTCAAGGCCAAGGCCCTGGGACTTCCCCTCTACAAGCTCCTCGGTCCCTGTCGCGACTCAACTCCCATCTACGGCAGCGGCGGCTGGACCTCCTACACCGACAGCGAACTCATCACCGAGCAACTCTCCTACGTCCAGCGCGGCATGACCCGCGTCAAGATGAAAGTCGGCATGAACTTCGGAACCCAGCCCGAAGCCGACCTCCGCCGCGTCGCCGCCGTTCGTCGCGAGCTCGGCGACGACGTCGAGCTCTACATCGACGCCAACAACGGCTACACCGCCAAGCAGGCCATCGGCCTCGGCCGCCGCTTCGAGGAATACAACATCGGCTGGTACGAGGAGCCCGTCCTCGCTGACGACATCGACGGCCTCGCCCGCATCGCCGCCGCCCTCACCGTCCCCATCGCCACCGGCGAGCACGAATACACCAAGTACGGATTCAAGGACCTGCTTACTCGCGGTGCCGCCGCCCACGGC
>VXPS01000295.1 GCA_009839425.1 Chloroflexota bacterium | reverse complement strand
CGTGTACGGGGTCCAGGGGTCGTAGGTGTTGCCGGTGATCGAGCGGGTCCGGCGCTGGATGTCGGGGGTGCCGGGGACGTCCGGTCCGGCGACCAGGCGGTATTCCTCGGTCGGGGTGGCCGGCGGCGTGGTGCCGCCCTCGCCGGAGGGTGAGTACGGGGTCCAGGGGCCGTAGGTGTTGCCGGTGATCGAGCGGGTCCGGCGCTGGATGTCGGGGGTGCCTTCGTCGGGCGCCCCCTCGACCCGCGGCCGGTCGCTCCCGAAAACGATGGCGATCAGGCCCGCGTCCGCCACGCCGCGCCCCTACCGGTAATCGCCGCGCTGCGCGAGCAGCCGCAGTTTTCCGAACACCTTGGAGAAGCCGAGGAACGTGATGTCGTTCAGCGTGAGATCGACCGAGCCCGACAGCGCACCCAGGTCGACCCGCTCGTTCGGCGGCGTCTGTGCGCCTGTGGGCAGGGTAAGAGCGTGATTCCCGCTGCCCCCCTGCATCACCCAGAGCCCGTAGGACCGCCCCTCGACGCCGTTGACGATCCTGAGCGCGCGTGCCGCGGGCAGCGTCACCTGCGCCACCGGATGCCGGTCGAGGTCCCATACGATCGTCGCCGCGTCGGTCAGCGTGCCGATCTCGCGCGCCTCGCCGGCCAGCAGCGGCTGGACGTTCACAAGGGCGTTATTGGCGGGCCGCCTCGTGCCCGCGATGTGCCGCACCGCGACCTCGCGATACCCCGTCCGGTCCGTCACGCCCGACACCGCGAACACGACCGTCTCGGGACTGCTCGCCGTGCCCCGGACGATCAGCCGCGTCTTGTCGAATTCCTCCCATTCGTCGATCCAGTCGCCGACGTCGTTCCCGTCCGCGTCCCGGTCGTCGATATAGATCCTGTCGACGCTGGCGAGCGCGGCGTTGTTGAAGCGCATCCGCCCCTGGCCGGGATCGGCCGCCCCGGTCGCCGTCGCGAACCGGTACGGCAAGCCGGCCGTGTATCCGGCCAGCCCTGTCTTTCCGATCGCCGCGAACTGGACGCCATAAGTATCGGACGTGCTCGGGGCCGATGTGCCCGCCACGTGCGAAACGGCAAGCTGCGTCCAGCCGGTTGCATCGGTGACGGACTCGACCAGGAACACCAGCGCGTCCGCCGAGTCGGGACGGCGGAGAATCAGATAGCCCCGGCTGTCCGCCTCGCCGAAATCGTCCCAGGTGGCGATGTAGGAGGACAGATCGGCGCCGTCTCCGTCCAGATCGGCGATCGCGATCGCGGTCGCCTGGTCCGGGCTCGCGTTGTTCAGCCTGATCAGCCCGTCGCCGGGGTTCGCCATCGCCGTCGCCGACGCGATCCGATAGGGCGCTCCGCGCAGGCCTTCCGTCCCGCGGCCGCCGCGAATGCCTCCGCCCTGAAGGATGAAATGGCCCGTGCCCTCATCCGTGTAGCGCAGTCCGACGATCGCGTTCGCCACCCATTGGTTGGGCTGGAGGGCGACACCCTGGATGTCCCGGATCTCTTTCCCGCCCCGGCCGTCCACGTTGATCGTGGCCGCGCCCGCGTTGGCGCTCGGCATCTTCGCCGCGATGAACAGACCGTCGACATAGCCCGCGATCGGATAGGGCAGCACGACCGCGTAGGCCGTGTTGACCGGATTGACCGTGGCCTCGGCGTAGTTGACCCGGTTTTCCTTGATCTCCCGCTCTCCGGGCAGCTTGTCGAACCCGGCCTGGACATTCCGGCCCATCTGCTCGATCTGCCGCGCGCTCGCGCGGCCGCCGTCGAAGCCGGAGAACTGCTCGGTGTAGTAGTCGTTCGGAGCCATCTATCGCCGAAGCCTCCGGTTGGCGTAGTGGACGGTGATCCCGCTGAGCGTGTGGGAGGACTCCTCGGCGGTTTCCGATTTCAGCAGGATGCTCACGTTCGGGCCAATCCCGGAGACGTGGAACTCGCCGATCGAGGCGAGCGGCGAGCCCCAGTAGAAGTCGCCCCATTCGTTCTCGCCCCACAGCCCGCCGCCGCCCCTCAGCGTCACCGGGTCGCCGAGAAAGCCGCGGTCGTTGTCGCCGTAATCGAAGGATGCGCCGACCTGGATCGTGGCCCGTCCCTGGACGACGGCATGCGCGTCGACCTTGAACAGCCGCGCGGCATGCGAGGGGCTGCCGAGATGGTTGTAGGGGACGCGCGCCAGCGCCTCGATTTCCGCGCCGTCGAAGGACGTTCCCTTCTCCGCCTCGAACACCCACCCGTCGTCGGAGCCGAAGAACACGCGTTCTTCGCCGTTCTCCTCCTCGATCGTCCCCGTGCAGTGCACGGCATGCTCGTATTCGATCAGCGACGATTCGGGTTCCCGCCGCCCGAAATAAACGCTGAGCCCGATCTTCCCGAAGAACACCCGGTAGAGGTCCCTGGACCGCAGCCGCATGCTGACCGTCGGCGCCGCCTCCGCCCGGCGCTGCGCGTCGAGCCAGGGCTGCACCGGGTAGGTCAGCGTGCCGATCGTGAAGTTGCCGTAGCGGTCGGTGGTCTCCAGCGAGCGCAGCCCGCGATTGTCCATGTAGACCGGGGACCCCATCATCTGAGCGGTCCACTCGATCGCGCCAGCATCGGTGCCGGAATGGGTTCGGAGCTCCCACGACTCCTTGTCGGTGCCGTAGAGCGCCTGGATCGTGTTCGCTCCCAGGATGACGGTGTTGCCGAGGCCAACGCCTTCCAGCATCCCGTGGATTTCCTGGCCGGTGGCGATTTCGGCGGCGCCCTGGCCCGCCACCCAGTTGCGCG
>VXPS01000074.1 GCA_009839425.1 Chloroflexota bacterium | reverse complement strand
TGGCGACGAAGCGGGCGAAGGCGCGGATGGCGGTCAGCCGCAGGTTGCGGGTCTGCGCCGAGCAGCCGCGGTGGTCCTCTATGTGGGCGAGGAACTGGAGCACGCGGGCGGACGTGAGGTCGCGCAGGGCCAGCCGGTCGGCGGGCTTGCGGGCCTTGCGGCTCAGGAACGGCACCAGCAGCGCGAACGTGTCGCGGTAGCTCTTCTGTGTATTGCGGGCCAGGTTGCGCTCGGTGACGATGTGCTCCAGGAGGAAGCGCTCCAGCCACGGACCGAGTGTGTTGAGGTTACGCATGGTTGCCTCCCTGCGCATAGCGCTCCAGCCGCAGGGACGCTTCCTGCAGCAGTTCCGGGGTCATCGACAGGTAGACCTGGGTGTCCGACAGCCGAGCGTGGCCCAGGTAGGTGGAGAGCACCGGCAGGAGCCGTTGCACGTCGGCGCCCTCGCGGTACCACGCGGTGACCCGGTGGACGGCGAAGGAGTGCCTGAGCGAGTGCAGTCCCGGCAGCAGGCAACCTTCGACGCCGTGGATCCCCACGCGGCGCCGCAGGAGGGCGAAGCTCTGATCCACCGATCCTCTCACCAGGGGCGTTCCGTCGCGGTTCGCAAGGAACGTCGAGTTGCGGCCCTCCGGGAGCGGACGGCGGGCGCGCCGTCCGGCGTAGGCCGCGAGAACGCCGACGAGTTGCGGCCCGGCTGGAACGAGCCGGGTCTTGAAGAACTTCGAGAGGCGCACGGTCAGCAGGGACTCCCTGAGGTCGACGTCGGCCAACGTGAGGCGTCTGGCCTCGCCGGCTCGCAGACCGGCGCCGTAGAGGAGAAGGATCAGCGTGCGCATGGTGTCGGCATCGATCTGCAGCGCGCGCCTGGCATGGCGCTCGAGGCCGTCGAGAAGACGCCGCAGTTCCTCGCGGGAGTACACGTAGGGCGGCGCCGACCGCGGCGGCTTGGGCTCGTTGTCGGGCAACGGCCACCGGGTGGCGTAGCCGCGGCTGATGGCGTAGCGGTAGAAGCCGGCAAGCACGGAGTACTTGTGGGCGCGGGTCCGGGTCAGGGGGCCGGCGCCCGCGATGAAGGCCCGGACCTGTTCGGGCGTGACCTTGTCGCAGCCGATGTTGCCGTCGACGCCCCTGAGGAAGTGCCGGAGAACCGACGAGCCCGCGACGAACTTCGCGCCAAGGCTCTGTCGCCAGAGGATGTACTGCTCGATTGCGTCGCGTACGTTCATGCCAGTCCCTCCAGGTCGAAGGACGCTACTTCGCGTAGCGCGTTGAGATCGATCTTGGCGTACACCGCGGTCGAGGACGGGCTGCGGTGCCCGAGGAAGTCGCCGATCACCTTCATCGCCATGCCCTGGTCGAGAAGGTGCTGGGCGGCGGCATGCCGCAGGGCGTGCGGTCCCCGGCGCCCGGTGACGATGCCGAGGGTGCGCAAGCGCCGTCTGAGCATCCTGCCCAGCGTCCCCCGGGTGAGCGGCCGGAACGGCGCCAGCATGGTGAGGAACAGCGTACGGTCGGGTTTCTGGGGACGGACATCCTGGAGATACCGAACGATGGCCTGGCCCACGCCCCGCGACAGTGGGTAGACGTGAGTTCGCCCCGGCTTCGGACGCCGCACGCGTAGCGTCTCCCGCTCCCAGTCGACATCGTCGAGTTGCAACCCGCGCAACTCGCCGCTTCGCAGACCGTAGACCGCGAGCAGCATCAGGATGGCGCGGTCCCGCTTGTCCACGGGACGGTCGCCCTCGGTGGTTGCAAGCAGCCGCACCACGTCTTCGCGCTTGAGCCTGGCCGGCACGTCCTCGTTGACGTAGATCCGTGGAGCGGTGATCGCGGCCGCGATGCCTGGCCTGCACCAGCGCCGGTCTTCGGCGAACCGGAAGAAGGTCTTCAGGCACCTGGCATACGTGTCGATGGTTCTCCGGCTCAGGCCGCCTCGCGCGGACTTTGCCGCAATAGCCCCGTCGACGTCGACTATGCTGACCGAGCCGAGCGGCGTGTCAATGCCGGCCAGGAACTTGAAGAACGCCTCGGCGGCCTCGCAGCAGCTTTCCACCGTCGCCTCCGCGTATCCGCGCTCCCCTCGCGCCCACGCCGCGAAGGCGGCAACCTCCGCGGTGTGCGAGTGGCGCGGCGGCTTCTCGCGTTCCTCAAGCCAACCCAGGAAGCGTAGCCAACGCACGGAGTTCGCCACAAAGCACACCCGAACCTGGGCACAGGCCTGCCGGTGGTATCGAACAATCCCTGGCCGTGACCACTCCCTGGCCGCTTCCTCCACCTCTCGGACGCTCACCACCCGGCGCCCGGTCAGATCGAGGAGGCCCACCAGCCGCAGAAGGTCGGCGGCATGCTTGCGCAGGGCGCTGGAACTGAACCCTCCGTCCCGAAGGTGCCGGAGGTACTTCAGCCGCTCCTCCGCCAAAGCCGCCGAACGGTGTCTCTCGATCGACGGCGGATGCCTGAATAGCTCTTCCCACATGATCGTGTCTCCTTTCGTTGGGATCGCGATCATGCGTAGCACCACACGCCAACTATGTTGCGGTCCGGACATTGAATCTCAGACTGACAAGGGGTTGCGAACTCAACGCAACATAGTCCGGTCCGCAACATTAGGATGTCCATGGCAGAAGATGACCCCGGCGGCGCTCTCGCGGATGACAGGGCGGTAGACCTCCCTGGGATGCACCACGGACGTGGACAGGCTTCCCGTGGACACCCGGTGGTGGCGGATGAGCCTGTTGCGGTTGTCCATCATAAGGACGTCGA
>VXPS01000288.1 GCA_009839425.1 Chloroflexota bacterium | reverse complement strand
CGTTCAATCCCACCAAGTCCAACCTGTACCCCGCCGTCAAGGCGATCTTTCATCCGGACAGCAACGCCGGGGTCGAGTCGGACGATACCAACAAGGAGCTGGACGTCGCGGCCGGCGGTGCGGCGCTCCAGAAGGCGACCAATTCGGATATCGATGCGGGCACAAACGACACCAAGTACGTCACGCCGGCCAAGGTCGAGCGGGTCAGGAACGCCCTGCTCGGTTCGGTGGCCACGGCCGGCAACACCCTCGGCAAGCTCTATGCCCTGATCCAGGCCCGCCTGACGCAATCCCAGGTCGACGCCCGGATCGCGTCCTGGGCGAGGACGGGGCAGACCAACCCCGGCACGAGCGCCATCGCCACGCTGCGGGACTCGGTGGCCGCGGGGGGCAACACCCTGAAGAAACTCTACGACCTGGTCCAGGCCCGCCTGCCCCTGGCGGGCGGCACGCTGACCGGGGCGCTCACGCTGTCCGGCGACGCGACCGCCGCGCTGCACGCGGTGACGAAACGCCAGCTGGACGCGGCCATCACGGGCGGCGTCACCGTCAATCCTCTGATCGACCCCCGCAACGAGTTCATCTTCTTCGACGACCTCACGGCATCGGGAAACACTGAAACGCCCAACGTCGCCGCCGGGTCCTACGGCCTCGTCCGGCTGAGGCCGGCATCGTTCGCATGGGACCTGAACAACGACGGCACGGCGGACGAGACCCTGGTCAATCCCCTGCCCGACTTCCCCGTGCCCGCCGCAGCCGGGGGAGAGGCGATGCTGCTGACGGACCTGGATCACGTCAATCACTCGTTCAAGATGCCGCGCGGCATCTTCGAGTTCCTCGTCTTCGGGGAGGCGCGATCGACCGGGAGCTCAAACGCCTCGTTCCGATACGAGATCGTCGCGTGGCTCGGCGCAGGTGATCCGGTCTATCCGTCGGACGACGACTGGACCGCGTGGACGACGGTCGGGCTCAGCAACAACGTCATTCTTGCCGAACGTCGCGCCTACGTGCAGTTCGCTTCGTCCGGCAATGTCCGGATCGCGGCGGACGATACCGTCTGCGCGCTGCTCCTGCACTGCGAGCGACAAGGGGTGCAGTACCGGGCCAACAGCGAAGACTTCCCGCCCTTCCTGCCGCACGGCATGTCGGTGGCCAGCTACGGCGCGAGTTCACTGCCAGCTCTCCCTGCGGCGCAGAGCGAAGCGAAAACCTACAAGCCGCGTGTCGCCATCGACGGCACGGTCACCTGGGTGGAAGACACCGGCGGCGGGGACGTGCCCGCCGACGACTTCCGGTTCGGCACGTCGGATGACGCCGTGCCGGCGGCGGCCGAGCTCGCCATCACTGCGGCGAATGGCACGGCGGAGATCGCCGCCTACGACGGCGAGAAGCATGTCCTGCTGGGCCGCCTTGCCAGCGAGGCGGACATCACCAGCGTCACGCGATCCGACGATCTTTCCCAGACCAACCAGGTCGGCGCATTCACGAAGTATGCCTCGGCAGTCAACGTGGGCGGCTCCGACTATTCGGTCTGGGTGTCGAACCAGGCGCTCACGCAATCCGCGGCCGTAACCTGGACAGCGAGATAGGCCATGCCGATTCCCTTTTCCGATTATTTCACCTTCCCCTTCAACGGCGGCAAGGGCATCCGCAAAAATCAAGTCGAAGGGCTGGACGGCATCGAAGATGCGGCTGAGGCTGCGCAGGCGGAAGCGGATCGCAACAGCATTTCCGTAGGGGAAATTCAGCATCTGACGCGGGACCTGCACTCCGAAGCGGAGCCGGGAACATGGGAAACCGCCGACGATGGCGTCCTGATCGCCTCCACGCCGGATACCAGTGGCTACGACTCCACAGCCTTCGGGTCCGCAACCGCGATGGTGACGAACGTCGCCGCGCCCAACAACAACACCCCTGTTTCGGTTTCAATCCGGCTGCCCGCAGGTGCGGATGTCAGCCAATACCGGCTCATTAACGACAGTGGAACGGTCACTCCGGGCAACATCTGGCAGAATCGAAACCTGGGCGTTACGCCCGCTGATTCCGCCCACGACTACTACAAGCGTGTGTTCTTCCTCGGCGAGCGGGAGGTATCCTATGACTGGACGCTCCAGAAACTCACCGCAGCCGTTGGCGGCACTCACTACGACGGGGAATTCCGGGGCACCTTCAAGGATGGCATCGTTCCCATGGAGGCCCTTGCCGAGGCCGTCCGGGAGTCCATCGGAGAAGGCGGCACCAGCCCCCTGATCGAGAACGTCTTCGACGGCATGACCGGCGACACGGCCGGCGAGCAGGAGGTCGAGGGCGTCGCCATCGAGAATGCGGCCAATGTCGCTTACTCGATCCGTGTCGGCGCGGAGACCGAATTCACGCTCGGCAACGCCCTGCGCGGGGTCCGGTCGGGCAGCCCGCTGCAGGTCGGTAACGCCAACTTCTACACGAAGGCGAACGACGACAAGCTCTATCGCACGCTCGACTCAGCCTCCGACGGCACGCTGAAGATATGGCAGGTTAACGACCTGGCCGCGCTCCGGGCCGCGCTGGCCGCCTCCGGGGACGACGGCGGCATTGCCGGCGGCCTGGAGCCGCTGGAGCCGCTGGAGGGCGACGGGCTGTCCGTGGGCGACGTGGTTCTGTCCGGCAATGCCCTCCATCGATACACGACGCCGGGCACGGCCAACGCCTTCGCCGGCGTCCTGGGAACCTACAGGGAAGCCCAGACCTACTACCTCGTGACCTCCCGCTCCGACAGCCACTTCGGGGCGCATGGC
>VXPS01000423.1:9792-25668 GCA_009839425.1 Chloroflexota bacterium | reverse complement strand
CGGCACGTACGCGGGTGTAGCTTCGAGTGTGGTCTGCCGCAGCACTTCTTGAGTGGATGCATCCACCAGCGACGCCCACACCGTGGCGATTCCGTGATCTGGCTTGGCAGAGACCCAAACTTGAAATGATCCAACGGTTCCGTGTAGTGATCCGAGGTCCTGCTGTATGGCCTGGCCCGACCAGGCCACCAACACATTGCCCGACGGTTCGCCTGTCGAGGCCGAGGAGAAAATTACCTGGGGAACGAGGCTGGCCCACAGGCCGAGCGTGGCCAGCGTCAGAGTGAGCCTCAAGATCCTAAGCACGGGCAGCGCACTTCTGTGACTGCATGGTCAAACTGTATGCAACTCGAACTCGCCCTTAAGCAATCACTCAGGCGGAGCAACGCCAGTGGCGCTAGTCAAGTGGAAATTCGTATTCGATGCACGCACTACTCGACAGTACGTCAATGGCATCTACAGGACTTATCAGCAACCTGGCGAACATCGGGCCTCGTGGTTGCGAGGCTACCGCAGAATTGGACTGCGCAGCCTCTGAGCGAGTGTGCGGACGCCGGTGGATGTAAGCAGTGTACAATACGATGATGGTGAAGATCGCGCACATAGGTAGGCCGCTTTGACGCATTCTGAAGCGCGGACAGCTTGGGCTCAGCAGCAACGAGCATCGGCAGGGCGTCTGGGCCTTGCCGCGCTTTGGCTTAGCTTCGGGCTGCTTAGCGTCACGCTGCTTGCAGGGCGACGATATATCGATCCCGGGAGCGGAAGTTTCGCGATTCAGATCATTATTGCGGCGGTGCTGGGCGGGCTGCTTACGGCGCGTCTGTGGTTGCGGCACATGTTTTGGCGGATATTTGGACGTCGGCGGCGATCAGAGTCTGGCGACCAGCCTTCAGCTGAGGAGGCCGACCGGTAGGGCTGCATGAGCCACGGGGCTGAAGGCCGCCTGCCGGGTTCATTTCGGGATCCGGCGGGCTTTGTGTTCCAGCGGGACGGGACGTTCTTTCGGCAGGTGAACCGCTCCTACGAGGCAACGTTCGCGGGGCTGATGGACTCGGGGTTGTACGCGAAGCTCACGGAGCGGGGCCTGCTGCTCCGGCACGAGGCCGCGGACGTCGGACTCGCACCGGAGCCGGGCGCCGTCTCGGTCATTCGTCCCGAACAGCTCAAGTTCGTCTCCTACCCATTTGAGTGGTCGTTCTCGCAGTTGAAGGCCTCAGCGCTCACGACTTTGCAGGTGCAGCGGCTGGCGCTGGCCCACGACCTTTCGCTGAAGGACGCGAGCGCGTACAACATTCAGTTGCATGAGGGGCGGCCGGTGCTGATCGACACGTTGTCGTTCGAGCCCTATGAGCCGGGGTTGCCGTGGGTGGGGTATCGCCAGTTCTGCCAGCACTTTCTGGCGCCGCTGGCGCTGATGGCCTACCGAGATATCCGCCTGGGAACGCTGCTACAGCTCCACCTGGACGGACTGCCGCTGGACCTGGCAGCCGGGCTATTGCCGTGGCGGGCCCGGCTGCGACCTGGCCTGCTGATGCACCTGCACTTGCATAGTCGCGCGCAAGCTCGCCACGCCGAGTCCACACAGACCCGGAAGAGTCTGAAGGGCCGCATGAGCCGGCGCCGGCTTGATGCCCTGCTCGAGAGCCTGGAGTCGACGGTGCGACGACTTACCTGGAATCCGGGTGACACACCCTGGGCCAGCTATGGCGACCAGTCCAGCTACAGCGATCTTGGGCAGGGCGATAAGCAGCGGCTGGTGGCGGAGTATCTGTCGCAGGTGGACGTCGAGTCCACATGGGACCTGGGCGGAAACGTTGGGATCTTTAGCCGGATCGCGGCGGCCAAAAAAGTACCCGTGGTATCGATCGATAGCGACCCGGGCGCGGTGGATTTGAACTACCGGCAGATGGCCGATAGCGGCGAGCGAAACCTGTTTCCAATCGTGGCCGACCTGACGAGTCCGAGTCCCGCCATCGGCTGGGACAATCGCGAGGTCAGGTCACTCACCGACCGGGGACCCGCCGGACTGCTGATGGCGCTGGCGGTGGTGCACCACCTGGCCATCAGCAACAACACGCACTTCGAGCGGCTGGCCCCCTTCTTCGCGTCGCTGGGAGGCCGCCTGTTGATCGAGTTCGTGCCGCCGGACGACCCGATGGTGCTGCGCCTCCTCGAGATGCGGAATCACACGTTTCCGTGGTACACGCAGGAGGAATTCGAGACCGCGTTCAGCCGGTGGTTTCGGATCGAGAGGTCGGATGGGATCGCCGACTCGAAGCGTCGCCTTTACCTGATGGCGGCGTTGTAGGAGAAGGATAAACGCGACGGCGCGATGCACCTGAGCGGTCTCTGCGAAAGTGCGGCGGGGATGCAGGCACATCCCCGGGATCAGTGGCCGAGCTTCGGATTGTTGCGCCGATCAGAGCCGTTGATGATGTGACCGATCGGCGGGTTTCTGGCGTCGGTCTAGTCGTCCGATACGTCGGAATCGGCGCGGGCGCTGACGAACAGGACGATGGGGTCAGCACCGCCACCAGAGCTGATGGCCAATCGCATGAACCCGGCGTCTAGCTGCAGGTCCACGAAGGCGAGGCGTCGCTCGATTTCCGCGACGGCGTCGGCCTGGTCGGCCAGATCGGCCAGGTGCGACTCGGCACCGTCCGGCCCGGATTCGATGAGGACGCCGCCGGCCGTGGGATCAACGTCGCGGCCCACGGGGCCGCGTTGCAGGGCCATGACCATGGTGGTGGCGACGTCGCTGCCGGCGCGGTCGGCGATGGCGGCCAGGGTGAAGGTGGTGCGGTCGGCGTCGAGCGCGTCGGCCAGGGCGATGATGGCTTTGGCCGGGGGAGCGCGGCGCTCGCCCTTTTCGACATGACTGAGGAAGGAATGGGAAATCCCGCTGGCCTGGGCCAGCCGGCGGTATGACAAGCCAGCGGCGCGACGGGTTGCACGCAACACCGTCGCGAACCGCATCCCCTGCCGCGTTTCGCTCATGCTGGCCCCATTGTACCCACGGGGTTGACAGAACGCCAGTCCTTGCAGTATTCTTCATGTGTACAGATGGCGCCGCACCGGGGATTGATGAATTCGACATCGCTGGCTCGGGCGGGCCCCGGTGCGAGCGTCCTGTCGCAATGAAAGGTTGACGTGCTGAAGATTGAGCGCCTGAACGGGCGCGTGACCCTGAGGGCCCGCACGCCGGGCCACGACGATGCGGCGGAATATGCGTTCACGCCCGCCGACTACGAGGCCGCTCACTGCGCGGTGGAGCAGACGCTGCGCGAGGCTGAGCCGTCGCGCTTCGAACGAGCCTGTATTGCGGCGCTGACCGGCGCGAAGGGCGAGGCCGACGTCTCAGCCGCACACCGACGCTACGTGAGCCAGCGCCTGGACCAGGAAGCGGTGCGGCGCGGGCTGCTGCTGCGGGCGCATTGGCATTGTCCGCAATGCGGCGCGCCGGGCAGCCAGTGGACGCCGGGCTGCCTGCGCATCGCCTGCACGGTGCCGGCGCCGGAACGTCTGGCGCACTGGGATTTGTGCCGTGTGGCCTCGGCCGACGAGTTACTGACCCTGATGGTGAGCGAGGGCTACGAGCGAATTGGCGCCGCGGCCCACACTGCCCGGTTGCGTCGCTTGCGCTTTGACCTGACCGTGTTGCTGCGGAAGTGCCGGCCGGGTCTCGCGCGTCGACTGACACGCTGGGCCGAGGAGGCCAACGAAGCCCAGGCCGTGCGCGCGACGGAAATGCTGGATCTGGCGGCCCGACTGGGCGCGCGGATTCAGGCCGGACCCGAATCGACACCAGAGGCGGATCTGACAGCCGCCCTGACCAGCGCCCAGGTCAAGACGATGGGCGCACCCGAAAAGGATCAGCCATGACCGACGATTCCCCTACAGCGGCCCGGCCAGTCTCTCCAGCCAGCCAGTCGGACGGATCAGGATCTACCACCGCCGACGCGTCTGCGGACCATGCAGGCTCGACGGATTCGTTTCAGACCGCGCTGGAAGCCGAAGTGGCGCGGCGAATCGGGGCGGTGGAACGCCGCTGGCAGTCGCGCAAGGACCGCGAGCTAAACCGCGCCCGGCGGCGCTGGGAGTCGGAGGCCGGCCAGGCTATCGACCCGGAACTGCTGGCCTGGATTGGGCAGGCGGACCCGCGGGAGGTGGGCGACTGGCTGAAGGCGGGGCTGACGGCAGGTGAAGCAGCAGAGGCGCCGGTATCGAGCGGCGCGCAGGAGAGCCGGGCGGTAGCTGCGGCGTCGAAGGCGACGTCCGATACGGCTCCGGGATCAGGGGAAGAGGCCCACGACGTCTCGCAGCCACAGCCCGTGGATACCGGACCTGAAGTGGTCGCCGAGACGGCCCGGGAGCAAGAGGACGGGCCAAACGACGCCGGGGCGACGGAGGCTGCGTCGCCGGCGCCGGACCTGGAACGCGAGGCCGAGGCGCGGGAACGCTTGGCGGAACGGCGCAGCCTGGATCCATCGCCCGACCTCTTTCCGAGTCGGGGCGCGCCGGCGGACGCGTTTCAGCAGATCGAGGCCGGGTTCGCCCGTGGCGAGGTGGACCTGGAGACGTATGAGATTGCCCGGCGGCGACATGGGTTGACGTAGCGGGCCCCTGGTTGCCCGCGTTTGCGCGTAGACACCGGCCTGGTGCTCCGGTAACAGGCCGGTGTCTATGTTTAGGTCAGTTACGTGCGCGAAGTGGGACCCTGCACGTCACGACACGGCTAATCTGACCTGACAGTGCCCCGGCCACTGGCTGCGACCTTTGGCCCGCGCCTGGAACTCGACGCCGACCCCCAGAACAGAAAGGCGAATGGCTATGGCAGCGGTATCCAGGATTCATCCGTTTCTGTGGTTCGACGGCCGGGCCGAGGAGGCGGCGAGGTTTTACGTGTCGATCTTTCCAAACTCGAGGATCGTGCACGTGGAGAAGATTGTGACGGGCCCGGCCGAGGGCGGTGCGATCGTGGAGTTCGAGCTGGAGGGGCAGCGATTCGGCGGGGTGGACGGGGGGCCGATGTACAGCTTTACGCCGGCGGTTTCGTTTGTGGTGGAGTGCGAGAGGCAGGACGAGATCGACTACTACTGGGAGCGGCTCTCGGATGGTGGGCGGACGCAGCCGTGCGGCTGGCTGGTGGACAAGTTCGGCCTGTCGTGGCAGGTCATCCCGGCGGGCCTGGGCGAGATCATGGAGCCGGCGCCCACGACGGTGATGGAAGCGTTGCTGGAGATGACCAAGATCGACATTGCGGCGTTGCGCCGAGCGGCGGACGGGTAAAGCCAGCCAGAGGCCGAGCGTTCAACGTCGCGAGCCGGCGCGCCCTGATCGCGACGCGGATCGGGGGCGACCGCCGGGCTATTGCCTGGCTTCGATGCGGGCGAGGATGTCGCGGATTTCGGTGAGGAGTTGGGTGGCGTCGCCGGCAGTTGCGGATGTCCTGGAGGTGTCTTCGGCCGGTTCGGTGCCGAGCGCGACCTGGCGCTGCCGGAGGATGGCGTTACGGAAAGCGGCGGCGTCGACGACCCCAAGCAGGTTGCCTTCGCTGCTGGCGTGCGGGCCGGACTGACCCGCGGTTTCGACCTTGAGCCCGTGCAGACCGAAGCGGCGCATGAGAGGTCCCTGGTGGAGCTTGAGGTCGGTGATGCGGTTGAGGGGAACGGTGGATTCGCTTCGGGTGAAGACTCCCTTGCGTAGTTCCAGGGCCTGGGTGGTGAGACGGGCGGAAAGGCCATCGAAGTACTTCGGGCCGAACCAGAGGCTGTAGATGAGCCAGAAGGGAATGAACGGGATACCCACGAAGGTAATGACCATGATGAGCGAGACGAGCACTCGCCAATAGGCGATGGCGCTGCGATCGAACTGTGCATCGAGCAAGGTTTTGCCGGTCACGCCAGGTTGGTCGGCTTGCACGATTTAATCCTCCAATTGCCGGATGTCACGGACCACGGGATTCGAGGTGTGGCGGGCGCTAGCCGCGGCTCATTTGTCGCCGACGGCGCGCCACAGGTAAAGGCCGGCACTGCCGGAGACCCAGGTGAAGAGTACGTCCATCCAGGGAAAGTGATTGAGGTGGGACTGGGCGGCCAAGCCAGTTTCGCTCTCCGGGTTCAGCGTCCAGAGCCAGTTCCAGAAGAAGATGATGATCAGGCCCGTGGCTCCGAGGAAGAGGGCCGTGGCGCCCAGGTACTCGCGGGTGACGGGGTCGGTGGGGCCGCCGGAGAGGCTGCGGACGCGGTGGAAGCTGATGAGGAGCGCAATCACCACGGCCACGGCCATGAACCAATTCATCACCTGCCAGATGGGATAGGTGTCGCCGCCATCGTGGTAGACGGGGGTGAGCATGAGGTTCAGTCCAACGGCCACCGCGAGGACGATGAGGGCGACCGCGACTACGCGACGAACCTGATCCATTGGCCTGCTCCGCATCAATCCAGCGGAAAGTGGTGAGCTCGCGATTCACGCGGGAGGGTAGCACCCGCATGTTTGAGCCTGATGCCGGCTGCTAGCCGAACGTTCCGTCGTTGCGCTGGTGGAGGATGACCGGGTTGCCTTCGGGATCGGCGACGACGGCGAAGCGGCAGGAGCCGGGTTCGACGGGCTCGACCAGGACACGGGTGCCTGATTCGCGGGCCGTCTCAAGTACCGTGTCCACGCTGTCGCAGGCAAAGGCGGCTGCCGGTCGCAGTCCGGCATCGCCGGCCGCGACCGGCATTTCCTGCGATCCATCCAGGGCAACGGTGACTCCGCCGGCGTTGAACTCGACCCACTGATCGCCGTAGGCCTCCGCGGGCTGGAGGCCGAGCACGTCGCGATAGAAGTTCACTGCGCGTTGCATGTCCTTGACGGGGTAATAGAAGAAATCGACACCTCGAATGGGCATGGCGGCTCCCGGAGATTGAACTGGCGTGTCGTCCAGCCTACTGGCCGTTAACGCGGGTTTCAGATGGGTCGACGGGTCGAATGCCAGCGTCGGACAGCCGGGGAATCAGTTGAGGCGGAACTGTTCGGGGGCGCGGGTGAAGTTGATCTGTTGACCGGCCGCGAGGATGGCGGCCTCGCCGCCGTTGGCTTCAACACGGCGCTGCTGGTCAGTTTTGGCCGCGGCGTCGGTGGCGTCAGGGTCGCAAATGGCGGCCAGGCGGCGGCCGAAGTCGGCCACGAGGTCCTGATGAGCTGGGCGGCCGGCCAGGTTGGTCAGCTCGTGGGAATCAGCCTGCATATCGAAGAGTTGGGGGTCGTGGCCGACGAAGTGGACGTATTTCCAGCGGGGGTCGCGCAGCATGTAGGCGGCGGAGGCGGAGCCGGTGGCGTGGTATTCGCTGAAGACGGTGCGGTCGGCGGGTGCGTCGCCGGCGGCGAATGACCAGAGGTCCTCTCCGGGTAGGTCCGCGTCCTCGGGTGCCGGTTCGATGCCCACCCCGGTCAAGATGGTGGGGGCCAGGTCGACCAGCGACACGGGGCAGTCGACGACGTGGCCGGCCGGGACGTCGGGTCCGGCCAGGATCAGCGGAACGCCGGCGGCGCTGTCGTACATGACGCTCTTGCCCCAAAGGCCGTAGTCACCCAGCGTTTCGCCGTGATCGCTGGTGTAGACGATGCGGGTGTCGTCAGCCAGGCCGGCCTCGCCCAGCGCGCCGAGCACGTTCCCAATCAATTCGTCGACGAATGAGCACATGGCGTAGTACACGAGGCGAGCGCGGCGGATGGCGTCTTGAGAGCGAACGTCGTCAGCGGTTTGCACGCGCGCAGCGCGGAAGGCGTCCAGTGGCGGGTGCATGGGCCACTGGTCGGGTGACCAGGCAATCGGCAAGTCAATGTCGTCCAGCCGGTAGCGGCGCTGATGGTGTTCGGGGGCGGCGAATGGGAAGTGGGGCAGGGTGAAGGAGACGAAGAGGCACCACGGCTTGTCGTGTGTTGGCGCTTCGGTGTGGAGCCAGCGGACGGCTTCGGCGGCGATGGCGGTGTCGTAGCGGATGTACTCGGAGTCGGTGTCGCCGGCGTGGTCCACGTGCCCGAGCTGGTAGCGGGTGACTGGCATGTTGGGGCGGATGCAGCCGAAGACATCGCCGATGCCGTGCATGACGTGCATTGGGATGCGTTGATCGGGATAGCCGATGTCATCGGTGGTGTTGCGGTAGTGGAGCTTGCCGATGGTGGTGACGGCATGACCCTGCTGGCCAAGCCGGTGGCCCCAGCTGGCGGCCGCGTTGCCGGTGTAGGGCGCGGCGTTGTCCCACGCGCCGATCTGATGAACGTAGCGGCCGGTGGCGAAGCTGGCGCGCGAGGGGACGCAGATGGGGGAGTTGCAGTAGGCCGAGGTGAATGTCGTGCCGGCGGCGGCCAGAGCGTCCAGGTTGGGCGTTTGCACCAGGGGATGGCCAGCGCATCCCAGCATGCGCGGGTTGTGTTCGTCCGACATCAGAACCAGGAGGTTTTTGGATTCCACAGAGGTCTCCGGATTCGCGTGAGGCACGGGGTCGGGGCGATTCCGCCAGCGGTCGTGAGCCTAGCCCAAGGGGCATACCGGCCACGAGCCGAGCGTAGGGCTACGCATGAGGCGACGAAGTGCGCAGGGGACGGCGGAGGTTCCGCCGCCCCCTGCGTGGAGGTGCCTGCGTGGCGCGCTAGCTGGTGGGCCCCACCGGCCGCGGATACGTAAACCAGTCGTTCGCGCCAGTGTGAGTAAACGCGAACTGGGTTGCGCCGCCGGCGAAGATCGTTCGATCCTCGAGATAGGCGTTGCTAAAGGCGAAACCCCGGACATCGTTGAACGCTAGGTTCACGTTCCGCTGGCTCCAACTCGACGGGCCACCTGGATCGTCAACTAGGCCGGCCTGGACGCTGCTCTTGGTCAGGAAGAGGCCGCCGTTTGCGGTTCCGACCATAATCGTCCCATCACGGGTGACAAGGGGCGAGAGGACAATCACGTTGATCCGACCCAACACGTCATCCGAGTTTTCGATGACGTTGTGGAAGGACTCCCCAGCGTCCGTGGTCCGGTAGAGACCGTGCAACTCGGTGCCGACCCAGAGCATCTCGCTATAGCTCCAATCGGGATGAACGGCGACTGCCGATATCCGAACCGCGCTTGGCAGGGCCTTCCTGCCGATCACCGTTCTGAAGCTGGCGCCACGGTTGTCACTCACGAGCAGGTTGCTCGACGTCCAGGCGAAGATGTGGATCCTGTCTCCACGTCCCGACACGGTGGTCATGCCCAGATAGGGGCCGATCGGCAAGCCGCTGCCGAACGTCGACGTCACGCCGGACCACGTGGCGCCGCCGTCCGTGGACTGATACAGGCCACCAACATCAGCCAGGGCGTAGAACGTGCCGTCCCGATTGAATCGCGGCGAGGCAGCGAGCCCGCCAATTCGACCGGCGGGAAGGCCGGCGGCGGCAGCCCAGGTTTGCCCACCATCGGTGGACCGGGCTACGCCGTTGTTCGTGGCCGCGAGGACTACGCCGTCGATATTAAGACTCGGCGAGGGCAGAAGAGCGTTGATTGCGAGACTTGTAAGCCCACTGGTCACCTGCGTGAAGCTGGCGCCGGCGCTGGTGGACCGGAGCACGCCGCCAGTTGCCGTGCCGATCCAGATGGTTCGATCCTGAGCGACGACAGGCGACGCTACGACGTGCAGGACCTCGCCAATAGAGACCGAGACCGGCACCGGCGGTGAGGCCGAGGCCGGGGCTGGCGTGGGGGCCGGAGTAGGCGCCGGCGTGGGGATGGCCCAGGCGAACACGGATTGGACATCAGTCCGGTGGTCGTTGCGGCAACCTGCTTCCGCTTGGGCACCAAATACTCGCTGGTAGATGCCGACGTTCGTGCTGTTGCCCAGGTAGGCCTCGACAATGTCGTTCAGCGCCAGGCACGTCGTGGGCCAGGCCAACGGCGCGGCGGCGGTGGCGACGCCCTGGCCGCCGATCGCCCAGGCAAACACCGCCTGAACGTCCGCACGATGGTCGTTCTGACAGGCTTGCTCGGCCTGCGCTCCAAAGACGCGCTGGTAGATGCCGACGTTGGACTGATTGCCCAGGTGGGCCTCGACGATGTCGTTTAGTTCCACACAGCTGGTGGGCCATTGAGCTCTGGCCGGCGTGGCCGTGAGCGCCAGCGCCAGCGCCGCGACCAGTGCCGCGCCGGCGAGCACTGTGCGGAACGTGATGTTGCTGAGGAACGAGTACATAGCCGGCATCCGCCGCCTCCGTTCCGTGGACTCCTTGGAAGACGTATGCATCGTAGCCGTGGGCCAACTGCAGGAGAAGCGCGAAAGATGTAGTACGCCTAGGCGATGGAGTGGATTGGCTGGCAGAGCTGGCTTGCGCTTCGTATTCGGCTTGTATACAATGGCGGTGTAGCGCTTCGGATCTGATCGATTCGGCCGGACGAGCGGCGGTCAGCCGAAGCGGGGCCGTGGCGGCCCGGGTTGGGTGATCCGACTCCCGCCAGCGGCTCGCGGCAACTGAGTGCCGTGCGCCGAGGACGAGAGCGCCAGGAATCCCAGCGGCGGCGTCATCACCGCCCAGCGCGCTTGTGCGGAGCAGGGGGGCGGCGGACCGCTCGCATCGACCGATGGGATATCGGGACGGGTGCGATTCCGCCGCCCCCAAAGGGCCGGGAGTCAACCCGCCGTGCTCCGCGAGGCCAAGCGCCGGCGAAGCGGGGCTTTGCCGAGCAGGCGCCCACGAGCGGCGCCGCGCTGATTCACGACATACCGAGCACTCCGCATTGGCGGGTGCTCCGGAGGCAACGCAGTGGCGATAACGAAGACGGATTCAATTGGCGACGTGGTGGATACGGTGATAGCCGAAGCCCGCCGCACGCAGATGCACCGGACGGTGATGGAACCGCTGGTGCGGACCTACCGCGTCCCGCGCGGGGCCGGCGACCGGCTGGAGATTCCCAAGTTCGGCACGGTGTCGGCCAGCGCCCTGACCGAGGGCGTGGACATGACGAACCCGCAGACGCTGACTACCAGCAAGGTCACCATCACACCGGCCGAAGTTGGCGCACAGATCGTGCTGACCGACCGCGCGCTGCGCACGGCCAAGGAAGACATGGCGCGGGCGGCCGGCCGAGTGCTGGGCGATGCGATCGCCCGCAAGCTGGACAAGGACCTGTTGGGATTGCTGGACAGCTTCAGCGCGTCGCTGGGCGGGGCCGGCCAGAACATTTCAATGGGCCACCTGCGGGCGGCGGTGTCGCGCCTGCATGGAGCGGACGAACCGGCTCCGCAGCCGTTCCACGCGGTGCTGCACCCATACCAGGCGCACAACCTGGCGGCGGACATTTCGCCCACGGGCGCCTACCCGGTGCCGGCCGGCATCTCGCAGACGGTGCTGGAGAACCACTGGGTGGCGCGAGCGTTCGGCGTGGATGTCTTCCAGGCGGGAAACCTGGCCGTGGACAGCAGCGACGACGCCAAGGGCGCGGTGTTCTCGAAGGAAGCGCTGGTGCTGGTGATGTTCAAGGACTGGGCGGTGGAACGGCAGCGGGACGCCTCGCTGCGGGCCTGGGAACTGAACGTGGTGGCGGACTACGGCCTGGGCGAATACGCGGACGCCTGGGGCGTGGAGATGTACTTCGACGCGTCCACCCCGTCCAGCTAAGTCCGGACGGTTCCAGGAGGAGGCAGCGGCACATGCACGCTCCAATCATCTGGATCAGGCGCCGCCCGGCGCGGCGCCTGATCCACCGCTTCCAGGGCGCGGCGGGCGGACGCCAGATCCTGGTGATCACGCCCGACCACCGGGAAGCGCAGGACACGGCGCTGGCCATGCGCGAGCGCCAAGCGGCGCGGCGGCGCGACCGCGGCGCCGCGGACCTGGCAGCGCTGGATTCGCAGCGGGCGTCCTGGACGAAGCGGGACGCCGACGGCGCGGAGTCCAATCCATGAGCGTCACGCGGCGAGCCCTGCGCCATCGCGTGGCGCAGCGGCTGGCGCCGTTCCTGACCGGCACGGCGGAGGGCGGCTCAACCGTGACGCTGGTAGACGCCGCGCGGCTCCAGGATTCGACGGCGTCGGCCGACCTGTGGACCGATAGCTGGGTCCACGTCTTCGGCGGCCCCAATGCCGGCGAGACGCGGCGCGTGGCGGCCTATGACCCGGCCAGTGGGTCGATCACCGTCAGCCGGGCGTTTCCGTACGCGCTGGATGCGGCGTCGTACGAGCTGTCGCGGCTGGTGGCGCCCGACGTGATCGACGCGGCCATTGACGCCACGCTCACGCGCTGTTGGTTCCAGACACTCTCTCCACTGACCATGCTGGTCGACGGCGGGATGGAACACCCAGACACCCGGGCCTGGCGTACCTGGAACGCCGCCGCGGCCAAAGTCGCGGCGGCTGGGGACCTGGCCAGCGAGGCCGCGAGCCTGGAAGTGACCACGACTGCGTCGGGCGGTTACGCGGCCTCGACCACGCTGGCCGTGCTGCCGGGCCAGCCGTACACGCTGGAAGCGTCGGTGGCGCCGGGCGGGTCTACGGCGCGGCTGGCGGTTCACAACCTGACCGGCGGCGTTGAACTGGACGCGACGACGGCCACGGGCCAAGCCTGGCGGCGGGAGCGCCTGACGTTCGTGATTCCCGAGGGCTGCGAGGAGATCGAGGTCCGGCTGGGCGCCGCGGAGGCGGAGGCGACGACCCGCTGGGACCAGGTGATCCTGCTGGCGGCCGACCGCCGCCGGTTCCCGTTGCCCGACTGGATCACGCATCGGCAGCAAGTGGTGGAGGTCTGGCGCCGGGCGGCGGCCCATCCGCAGCGGGTGATGTCGGCGGTGACCTGGTGGCGGACCACGGCCAACCCAGGGCCGGCGGGGCCGGAATTGTGGCTGGAAGCGGACCCGCCCCCCAACCTGGGCGAGACGCTGCTGATCGAAGGCCTGCGGGCCTACGACCCGCTGGTCAGCGATGACGCCGTGACGGACGCCCCGGTGGACTGGGTGGCGCAAGGGGCGCTGGTGGAGGTCTACCGCCACCTGCACCGCGACGCGCCGGCCGGCGACGTGGCGCGCTATACGGCCTTGCAACGCGACGCCGCGCTGGAATTTCAGCAGCTTTCCCGTCTCTATCGCCCGCGCGCCACCCGGCGGGTGATGCTGGGGGGAGGTTGGTAGATGCCACGCGGCAACCGCCCGCCTTATCCCTACGACTGCATGGTGGACGGGGTGGGCCTGATGCTCAGCACCGGGGCCGACGGCACGGTGGCCTGGCGCGAGCGCAAGCTGGATTTCTTTGCGCCGCGCGTGAGCCAGACCGACCAGTCCTACGCCCAGTTCCCGCCCGAAGACGAGACGACCTGGGCGGTGGACGACCTCTCGGGCGGATATGGCCAGCGGGCCGTACCGCGCGGCGGGTCGACCGGCTACGCCCACGGGCTGGCCGACACGCGAATCCCGTACCAGGTCACCCTGCCGCCGGAAGTCGTGACGACGCCCATTACGGCATCGGGAGCGATTACCGACCACTTCGAACTTGATGACGTCATGTATGTGCTGACGGGGTCCGCCATCTACCGCTCGCGGAACGGCCGGACCTGGACGCTGACCAAGGCGTTCGAGCCAGGGGTAACGGCGAGGTCCGCCGCGGTCTTCAAGGGGCGCGCGGAGCGGCCGATGGCCTTCGTGGCCGTCGGCGGTTCGGTGGCCGATGAGCCGTTCTGGACGTTCGACGGCACAACCTGGACGCAACACGCCGGTCAGTTCGCCAACCCGACGGCGGTGCTGCGTACCGGCGACAGCGGTCAGACATACGCCGATCTCACCCACGCCGTCAGCGACGCGGACGCGGGAACGTACGGGCACCTCGACTCGCTAGGCGCGGTGAGCGACGGCGCCTGGCTGCTGGTGGGTGGCAAGGCGCCATTCGCGGCGGTGGCCATCGAGATGAACGCCGCCGCGAACGGCAACGCGGCCGAACTGGCGGCTGAATACTGGAATGGCTTGGCCTGGACGACCGTGGACGAGCTGAGCGACGGCACGGCCCAGGGCGGCAAGACGCTGGCCCGCGACGGCGACGTGCGGTTCGAGGAACCTGCGAACTGGCGGGAGACAACGATCAACGGGCTGGAGGCCTTCTGGCTGCGACTGACCGTTGGATCGGCCCTGGATTCGTCAACCCGCATTAACGAACTAGCGGTGCGCGAAGTCCGTAAGGCCGACGCGTTCCTGGTGATCGGCTCGCAGCTGGCGCGGGTGAGCGGCGAGACCGGCGCGCCCAGGCTTTCGACCTCAATGGATGGTGGGGTGGCTTCCACCTGGTCGTCCGGTGCGCCGGTGGGCGACGGCGCGTCCGCCGCCAATGCGCTGGTGAGCCTGGACGGCACGGCCTACGTGGTGAAGGAGGACGGCCTGTACGCGCAGCGCCCCGGCGCCGACGGCGGGGCGGTGGCGGAGCACGCGTGGTCGCAGCGGGCGCGGGATTCCAGTCCGTACAGCGGCCGAGGCTCCGCGGTCTGGCGCGGCTATCTGTGGCTCCCGATGTCGCAGGGGCTTTATCGCTTTCGGTCCGGCGACCTGAAGCCCGTGGGCCCGGAACGTCTGCGCGAAAACGACTCGCCGATCAGGGGCCGTATCACCGCCTGCGCCGGCGACGCCCATTTCCTGTATGCGGCGCTGCGGGACGAGACCGGGCAAACCACGCTGCTGGCGTTCAACCCCGACCAGCGGTCCTGGCATCCCCTCGCGCGTCTTGGGCAGGTGGACTGTCGGCACCTGTGGGTATCAGACCGGCCGGGGCCGAACCCGCGGCTTTACGTCGGGGTTGGCGGATCGCTGGCCACGATGGTGCTGCCGCGGGGTTCGGCCAACCCGCTGCACGATCCCAACTGTCGATTCGCCGCCAGCGCGGAGGTATACCTATCCCGCTTCGACGCGGCGTTCGCGGCGCAGCCCAAGGCCTTCCTGGCCCTGACGCTGAGCGGCGACCGGCTGACGGCATCCACCTGGGTGGACGTCGCCTACCGGCTGGCCGCGGGCGCGCGGTTCGAACCACTGGGACGCTTTGCCGCCAGCGGTCAGCGCATCGAGTTCGGGTCGAAGGCCGCGGCGACGGCCATCGATCTGCGTCTGACGCTGCATTCCGACGACCCCACGACCACTCCGGTGGTCCACGCCGCCTCGCTGGCCTACGCAATCCGCGCGGACTTCAAGCGGGTGTTCCAGTTCGTGGTCCGGATCGCGGACCAGGCGCCGTTGCGCGACGGACGCCGCGACCGGCGATCGGGCCGCGTGATCAAGCAGGCCATCGCCGCCGCCGCGGCCACGCGCGAGCCGGTGGTGCTGGTCAGCCCGGACGGCGAGCACATTGAAGCGCTGGTCCGCGGCGCCGAAGCCCAGGGTCGGCGCAGCGAAGCCGGGCGCGATCTGGAATGGCTGATGCCCGTGACCGCCACGGAATACCGGCCAACCGCCGGCACGGGCACCCACAACCGACTCGCGGCCTATGCCCACCAGGCCCAGGCCGCCTATCTGCATACCCAACTCGCCAGGCTCTAGGAGGGCGCGACATGGCAACGACCACGGCGAACCTGCGGCTGACCAAGCCGTTGGGCGCCGAGCGATATGACATCAATGTGTTCAACAACAACGCCGACCTGATCGACGCCGGTTTTCATGCCACGACAGGTCACGACCACTCCGGCAGGGCGGGCGAAGGGCCGCAACTGTCGGCGGCGGCGCTGGCTGCGGGCGCAGTGACGACCGCCAAACTGGCGCTGGACACGTTCCACGCCGAGCAGTTTCACAATGCGCTGCCGAATGGCGACTTCGAGTCGTGGGGCGGGGCGGGGCGGGGGGCGCCCCGGCCGGGGGCGCGGGCGGGGGGGGGGGGCCCAAAACCCCGCCCCGCGAGACGACGGAACCCACGG
>VXPS01000423.1:0-9782 GCA_009839425.1 Chloroflexota bacterium | reverse complement strand
GTCCGGCGGCGGAACGGCGGCGCCGGACGGCTGGACGCTGGCGGGCAGCGGGGCGCAAGTCGCGCGAGCGACTTCCGTCGTCAAGCACGGGCGCTACGCGGCCTCGCTGACGCGGCAGGGCAGCGACTGCGATCTGCGTCGCGGCCTGGCCGACGACCTGGGCGGGTTGATCTACCTGCGGGGGCGTACGTTCACCCTGGGCGGCTGGGTCTACGCGACAGTTCCCAATCGAGCGCGGCTGGAACTGGGCGACGGCGTCACCACGTCAATCTCGGCCTATCACTCGGGCAGCTCGGCCTGGGAGTGGCTGACCGCGACGATCGTTGCGGATAGCGCGGCGCCGGCGCTGCTGGCGCTCTGCAAGCTCAAACAGGGCGACACCACGGCCTGGTTCGACGGGCTGCACCTGGCCGAAGGCACGCTGGCGCCGGCGTTTACGCCCAACCCGCTGGACCAGGCCCTGCGCCTGACCAATTTTCAGGACAGCACGCCCGCCAACCATGCGGACCGGGGGCAGTGGCGGGCGGAGGTTGGAGTGGCTTCGGTGGCGGGCGTGACCTCGCAGAATTGGTCGGATCTTGACGTGACGTTCGAGACGGCCTTCCGCACGGTCTATGCGGCCCTGGCCACGCCGCGCGAGGACATTGGCGGCCGCCGCGTGATTGCGCGCTGCACCAACCTGCGCGTCAACGGCTTCACCCTGCAGGCCGCCACCGGCGACGGCCGCAATTTCAGCAATACGACCCCGGGGCTGGTCTATTGGCTGGCGATCGGAGCGGTGTAATGGGAGTCCCCAATCAGCCTGGCTCAACGGAGCCGAATCCGTTCGACACACAGGCCGAAACATCGCCCGGCATTTCCATCAATCTCCCGAAGGAGGCACACGCTTTGGAACCTGAAACCATCGGCATCATCACGGCCGTGACCGTGTACATCGCGCGCGCGGTACGCAACGAGATGGCGCGCTGGCGCAGCCGCGCCCGCGGCACGGACTCGGAAACCCGCGCGTTGCAGTTGCTGGAGAACATCGACCGCAGCCTGACGACGCACCACACCGAAATGACGCGCTACCAGGCGTCAATGGCGGACTCGCTGGGCCAGATCAAGGGCCGGCTGGCAACCGGGCGCGGTTAGGCGAGGAAGCGCTGGCCGGACGGTCGGCGTCGCCGCACCGGTGCGCGCGGCATACGGCCCGTTGGGCGAGCACATTGTGGGAGGGGCGCTGCTTGCAGCGCCCCTCCCAAGCTTTGACGGAGCGTAGCCGGGCGATCCCGATACCCAACTGTCTGCGGGCCGCCGCCCACGGTGTCTGGCAACCGACGTAAGGGGCGGTCTACTCAGTGGTACGATTTGATATTGGATATGGCCACGCAATGAAGCGCGGCCGGCCCCAAAGGAGGGGCGGGCCATGGGGGCTATCCGGTTCCCGTTCCCGGGATACGCGCGACTGCTCCTTGGCGGGATGAGTGCCCTCCTGCTGGTCACGGTGCTGCTGGCCTGTGGCGCCGACGGGCACGAACCGGGCACGACCGACCTGGCATCGATTACCGCCATCGTCGACCGGCTGGCCGTATCCGACGACCCGCGGCGTGAGTTTTCCGAGCTGCCCGATGAAGCTGGGCAGGCGGTCGTCGACTACTTGAAACTGGAAGAGACCGAGTCGTCTGCTAGCGGCGGCCCGACGACACCGATCGACGCGCCAGACAACTGCGAGCGACAGGTATCGGGGTACATGGCTCGCAACGCGCACGGGCGCGCGTTGTGGACGTACGAGTCCATCACCGAGTGGTGCTGGGCCGACGGGATCATCACCACAACGCCAGTCTTCACGATCAACGCGGAGATTCAGGCGCCCCTGTGGGAGTTCGCCGGCCACGTCGAACGGCAGGAGTCCGGCGGCCAGGGCCAGGCGGAGCATTCCGACTCAGCGGAAGGCCTGTTCAAGCTTTGCCCCGAGACCCCTGACGACTGCGTCCAGGACGAAAGCGTTCGGGTCGAAAAATGGCGAGACGGCGACGGCGGGTACGGCTCCGAAACCTGGGAGATTGACCACAGCCCCGACCGGTCAGGCCCTTGGACCAGCCCGGGGTATTACCTCGCCTTTCTTGTCTATATCCCTTTGGCCGCCACGCCGCTGATTGCCGCGCGCGTCATGCGCCGGAAGTCTCCGCGCGGTTCCGCCGCCTGGAGGCTGGGAGTCATCGCGACCGCCCTGGGCGTGCTGGTCGCGATGTACGTCGTCTTGCTAGTGGTCTACGCGGGAATCTTCAGTATCGGGTCGTGGTTCGGCCCGGATTCGACTTCGGTGTCAATGACGACAAGCGTCGAGCGGGTCGAGGTGATGGAGATCCCGGTTGAGGAGACGGTGGTGGCGCCCGTGGCAGCACAGGTGGCCGCCGGACATCCCGGAGGCTCCGAAGCGGATCGTGCGCAGCTTGGCGACGCAACGTCACCGAGCGGTTCCGCAGGGCCGGGGCCGCGCGCCGATGAATGCTCGGACAACGAGGTCAGGCTGACGGCGCACAACCTGTTTGGCCAACCAGTGTGGAGCTACCGGTCCGGAACCTGGTGGTGTTGGGACGGGGTGGAGATTACGAACGAGCCCAACGTTTCCGCGTGGACCTTGTCGCAGGGTCAATTCTGGAACCTCGTGGACGACATCACCGAGGAGTACGGCGGCCAAGGCGAGTGGACGCATTCGGACACGGCCGCCGTGACCTTCGAACTCTGCCTCCCGCTGCTTGGATGCACTCAGCACGACAATCAGCTGCTACGAAAGTCCCAGCATGCGGACGGAACCTCCGCTGTCGACGACTTGCCCCATCAGGATTCATATCCAATGGCTCTGTTCTCGCTGATCGGTCCGCTGATCGTGGCGTTGACTCTGCTGGTTACCGGTCGGGTGCTGCGGCGGGGCGCCGAACCCGGCGCGATGGCCTGGGGGTTCGGAGTCGGCGCCACATCGCTGGGACTCCTGATGCTGGCGCTCCTGGTTGTCACGGGGCTGTTCTTCGTAGCGGCCAGCCATACGGTGGGGTAAGTCATGCCCCAACCCAGTGAACTGTGCCGCGACGCAGCTCCAGGCAGAGCGGACGAGCGCGATGATGCCAGCCGGGCCTGAGCCGCCGGTGGTGGGTATTGCCTACACCCTGCTGATCATCGTCCCAATCTGCGCGGCGGCCCTCATCGTCGGGTGGGTGCTCCGCCGGGCGGGCCCGCGCGGCTCGCTGGTCTGGGGGCTAGGCGTGATCGTCACGGCCTGGGGCGCGTCCCTGGCCCTGGAGCATGGCCTGCGGATCCTGATCTTCGAAGCCCAAGTGGTTCCCGTCAGCGGGATGACACTCATCGGGCTGTACTTCCCTCTGACAAACGCCCTCCCACCGATTGTCGCGGCGCTCGGCGCGGGCGCGGTTATGTTGAAAGCGGCGGAGCGAGGCTCATCGACCTGGGCGCTTGGCGTTGTTGGCGTGGCCTTTGCCGCGGTTGGTCTTGTCAGGGCAATCGCCCCTGTGGCGATCTACTTGCCGACGGCTATCGGATCGCTGGGATTGGGACCCGTTGTTGAGCTCGAAGTCGAGACAGTGGTTACCGAGATTTCGGTTGAGGAATTCGACGCGCGATCCGCGTATAGGGACAGGGCGAGGGTTGAGGACGGTACGTGTGAGGTGCATCGCCGGGGGATCGAAGGCCATAACCTGATCGGGCAGCGGCTGTGGACGTTTCGATCCGAAACACATTGGTGTTGGAACGGCCGGGAAGTTGGCGCCGACCCGTCGTACTCACCCACAGTCAGCGTCTCCGTGGACTCACACATCCCCTTCGTAAGGGGCGGCTTTCCCGTGGATCCATCGGCTGACGACTCCGAGCTTCCCTGGGAACTCGGCGACCGGGCAACCCAGGTCATCCACCTGTGCCCGCCGTTGCTGGAATGCGTGCAAAACGCATACGCGACCGTAGAAAAGCGCCAGTTTTCGGATGGTTCGACCACCGTTGACTATCCAAGTCTGACGGACCCCTCGCAACGCAATCCTTGGCACCCGGCGCTGGGCCTGCTGCCTTCCCTTGTCATGAGCCCGACGGCGCTGGTTACTAGTTGGATCCTGCTACGACGGTCCCGGCGCGGATCGACGGCCTGGGGGTTCGGCGTGGTGGCTGTTGGGCTGGGAGTGCTGGTCCCAGTTCTGGTTGCTGTGATCAGCGTGTCTTTCCTGACGACCAGCTACACCGTGTTTTAGCGAGTCGCGGCCGCAACCCCAGGAGGCGCCCGGCGCCAGCGCGGACAGGACAGGCCAGAACAGACCGGGGAGGGGCAGGCAGCCCTTGCGGGCGGGTTGGTCCGGGACGGCGTCGGAGGGGAAGTGGCCGGGATAGCGGTCCTGCAAGTCGGCGCTGGTGGCGATGGGGGTGAGGTGCAGGTCCGGTTCGTGTTCGAGAACGTACCAGGCGATGGGTGGGCGGCGGCGACGGTCGGTCACTCGTGGCGATGTGGTTTCGACGGCGCGAGGAGGAACGTCCGCGGCGGGCTGCCAGCGCAGCAGAGCGGTGCGCTCGTTCAGCAGCGAGCGGGCGATCAGTTCGATCCGGCAGTCGTCGAACTGGCTGCGGAGGAAGCGCGCCTCGGTGCTGTCGAAGTCGCCGCCCAGCTCGACCGGCGGGTTGCCCATCAGCCGGCATCGCCGGGCGGGCGCGCCGCGGGCACGACGGCCTGGATAGTCGGCGCGTCCACGGCGCCGGCGCGCAGGATCAGCGGGGGATATTGCGCCAGGTCGATCACGGTGGAGGGCGCGCCGGCCCCCGGGCCGCCATCCAAAACCAGATCCACCAGGGTTCCAACCGCGTCGGTGGCCGCCGGGGCGGTCATGGGCGGCGGCTTGCCGTGCAGGTTGGCGCTGGTACCTGTAAGGGGAGCACCCACGCGGCGTATGAGTTCGCGTACGACGCCGGAAGCGGGAACGCGCACGCCGACCGTTCCAGCAGGGCCGAGCAGCCGCCGGTCGACAGCCGGACGGGCGGGGAGCACCAGCGTTATGGCGCCAGGCCAGAAGGCGCGGGCCAGGCGATGTGCCGCTGGTGACATGTCGGCGATCTCGCCGGCTTGCGCCGCACTCTCGACGAGTACCGGAATGCCTGCGCCGGGGTTTCGAGTCTTGATGCGAAGTACGCGCGCCACGGCCTCGGGGGCGCGGATACTGGCGGCCAGTCCGTAGAGGGTGTCCGTGGGGATTGCGGCAACCCCACCATCCGCCAGCAATCTGGCGCACCGAGCAACCGCGGTTGGAGATGCCATCCCGTCACCCAAGGGGGCAGCGCCGGGCCGGTCGAACTGTCCAGTCATGGGCGTGGCCCAGTGAACTCCTCAACTCGCCGAATAGTCAGTCGCCAGTCGCCCACCGACCGGCCGCCAGCGCGAATGTTAGGCCCGATGATATTTCGTGTCAGGGCAGGACGGTCGAAGAGAAACTGACGCGGGTGCGTCGCCAGGATGCCGTGGCACCCTCGTTTACCGTGCACCCCGGAACATCCGGTATCTGCTAGGCTACGCGCACCTATTCGCATGTTGGCGATACTGTCGCCCGCATAAGGCCTAATCGTTCTGTCTACCATGCCGATATCGACCACTGAGATTCACGTCTCGGGCCCTGATGTCGTGGGCGTTGCGGTAGCCAGCGGGCCAGTGGGCAGTGGTGGCCTCGAACTCTGCGCGACATGGGCCGGCGAAGCGCTTTCTGAGTTGATTGTGCACTGGGCCCCCAAGCGTGGGAGACTGCTGGAGCAGGCAAGGAGACGAATCCCATGAGCGTTAGCACCGAGTGGGCGTGGAACGACAACGCCATCGTCGTGACGGCGGATGGCCGAGTGGACGGCACCAACGCCCGCGACTTCCAGAGCGCCCTGGAGGCCGTGATCGAGGCCAGCGACCAGGCGGTGATTCTGGACATGGAGCGGCTCACGTACATCAGCAGCGCGGGGCTGCGCGTGATCCTGCTGGCGGCCAAGTCCCTGCAGCGCAAAGACGCCGCGCTCTCCATCTGCTCGCTGTCGGATCCGATCCGCGAAATCTTCAGCGTTAGCGGCTTCGACCAGATTATCCCTATTCACGCCACCCAGGCCGAAGCGCTCGCCGCCCGCAAGAGCTGAGTCCGGCGTGTGTGGCGGACGGCGATGGGGCCGATCCGCGAGAGGCCGAACAGATAGTCCGAGGACAGCTTCGCGGAACACTCCGTTGCGTGTTCGTGGGAATTCTCAGACCAAGTGAAGCTGGCCGTGGTGAACGTCACGGAGAGCGGAGTGATGGTTGTCGCGATCGAGGGTCGGGTCGATAGCTCCAACGCCCAGCAATTTGAGCGTGTGTTGGATGCGGTGGCCGACGCCGGGAAGCGGGGCATGGTGCTGGACCTCGAAAACCTCACGTACATCAGCAGCGCGGCGCTGCGCGTGTTGCTGGGACTTACCAAGGACCAGGCGCGCAAAGGCGGCACGCTGACGGTCTGCTCGGTGCCGGATTCCCTCCGCAAGGTATTTGAGGTGAGCGGCTTCGATCAGATCATTCCCGTTCACGACTCCCAGGCCGAGGCTCTCGCTGCATGTTCGCGCTAGCGGCCACCGACACACGCGCAACGGCGTCCGGTCCGGGCGACCTCGCTGCGAGCCTCTGGGCGTGACCATGGAACCGGGCGCCCCTGCCAGAATCCTGGTCGTTGACGACGAGGCCGACCTTGAGGTGCTGATGCGGCAGCGGATGCGTCGCAGCATCCGCAAGGGTCAATTCGAGTTTGTCTTCGCTCGCAACGGAATCGAGGCGCTGGAGCGGCTGCGCGAGACCGACATCGATATTGTCCTCTCGGACATCAATATGCCGGAGATGGACGGGCTCACGCTGCTCCAGCAAATTCCGGACGTGGACCCGGACGTGCGTTCGGTAATCGTTACGGCCTATGGGGACATCGACAACATCAGGTCGGCCATGAACCGCGGGGCGTTTGACTTTGTCACCAAGCCCATTGACTTTAAGGACTTGCGCGCCACGATCGAGCGGGCCCTGGAGCACCGGGCGCTCATGCGCAGCAAGGCGCGAGGCGATGGTTCCGCCGAGGGGATGCCGGGGTCCGGTCCTGCCACGGCGGCTAACTCGTTGGTCGGATCTCCCGTTTTGATCCACATGGAGCCCGACGGCCTGTACGCCGACGATGCGGAGGGACGCGCGCCGTCTTCGGGCGGTCAAGTCAAGCTGGCCGTGCTGAATGCAACCCCCGACGGGGTGGTTGTAGTCGCGGTGGAAGGGCGCGTCGATGCCACGACCATCCGGCGGTTCGAAACAGCCCTGGAGGTCGTGAAAAAAGCCTCCGAAACGGCGATGATTCTGGACTGTCGCCAGCTCGACTACATCAGCAGTGCGGGGCTCCGAGTCGTGCTGGGTCTGGCCAAGTCGCTGCGACAGCAAGGCGCCGAGCTCGGCATTTGCTCGGTCACCGATGAAGTCCACCGGGTCTTTAACGTCAGCGGCTTCGATCAGATCATTCCGGTGTGTGACACCCAAGCCGAGGCGTTGGCCGCTTGCGCAAGCAATACGCCTCTCACCCCCGTGGGAGCCGATGCGCCTGCTGGGAAACGATAGGGTGAAATCGTGGTAGTCAAGCCCCCCTACAAGATCCTGGTCGTTGACGACGAGCCGGACCTGGAGCCGCTGATGCTGCAGCGCATGCGGCGCAATATCCGGCGTGGTCAGTACACCTTTGTCTTTGCCCGAAACGGAGTCCAGGCCCTGGATCGGCTGCACGCAGAAGACGACATCGACATGGTGGTCTCGGATATCAACATGCCCGAGATGGACGGACTGACGCTGCTGCAGCAGATTCCCAAGGTCGACCCCAACATTCGATCTATCATCGTTTCCGCCTATGGTGATATGGAGAACATTCGCACCGCGATGAACCGCGGGGCGTTTGACTTCGTCACCAAGCCCATTGACTTTCGCGACCTGCGGGTCACGATCGACCGGACGCTGCAGCACCTGATGGAGTGGCGCGAGGCCCTGGCGTCGCGCGATCAGCTGGTGGCTCTGCAGAACGAGTTGAGCGTTGCCAGCAAGATGCAGCAGTCGATCCTTCCCACGCACTTTCCGGAGAGCGCCCACTACCAAATCTTTGCCAACATGGAGCCGGCGCGCAGCGTTGGCGGCGACTTCTTTGACGTCGTCTCGCTGGAGAACGAGCGCATCGGCATGACGGTCGCCGATGTATCCGATAAGGGCGTGCCCGCCGCCCTGTTCATGATGTCGACGCGCACCCTGATCAAGGGCGCCGCGATTGGCTCCGGCGGACCCGGCGACGTGCTGCGCGAGGTCAACAACCTGCTGTTCGAAGACAATGAAACCGAGATGTTCGTGACGGTGCTCTACGCGGAGTACAACCCGGAGACCGGTGAGTTTGTCTACGCCAGCGGCGGGCACGACCCGCCGCTGCTGGTGAAATCCGACGGCAGTTCAACCAACCTTCCGCTGACGGGTGGGATTGCGCTGGGCCTGTTGTCCGACCTGGAATATCGGCAGAACAGCGTTTTCCTGGAGCCTGGCGACACTATCGTGCTGTATACAGATGGCGTCAGCGAAGCCATGGACAGCACCGAGGAGCAGTTCGGCCTGGAGCGGCTGCGCGCGGCGGTGGCCGCGGACCCGGGGAGCGATGCGGAGGCCGCCAACGACTTGGTATTCGATGCCGTCAGCGATTTCGTGGGAGACAACCCGGCGTCGGACGACATTACCTGCCTGACCTTTCGTCGCACGGGAGGTGGGTGATGGGTCTCAGGCGTACCGTCACGATAGAGACCAGGCTTGAAGAACTGAACCGGCTCACCGAAGCCGTGGAGAACCTGGGCGAGGAGGACAACTGGTCGCCAGGGCTGGTGGGCAAGGTCAACCTGGTGCTGGAAGAGTTGGCGATCAACACCATCAACCACGGCCACGACGGCGGGCTGCACGACATCTCGTTCACCTTTAGCTCCACCGACGATGCGCTGACGATCGAGATGGTGGACGACGGCAAGCCGTTCGACCCGCTGACCGATGCGCCAGTTCCCGACGTGAACGCGCCGATGGAGGAGCGGCCCATTGGTGGGCTGGGAGTGTTCCTGGTACGCAAGTTGATGGACGAATTGGCCTATCGGCGGGAAGAGGGCCGCAACCACCTGACGCTCGTCGCCTACCGAGCGGAATGAAACAGATCGCCGGTTCGCCCAGAGCGCGGCTGGTGGCGCTGGGGCTCGGGGGGCTGGTCGTCCTCGGCATCGTGTTGTGGGCCGTCCTTGCGTCCGGCGGTTCGATGCCGGCTCTTGGGGGCCAGCCGACCGTGGCCACGGCAGAACCTGCCGCCGTCTCGAGCCCCCAGGTACCCACGGGGGCGCCCGGCGTATCCGCCGAGCGCGTGCTGTTCGGCCAGTCGGCCGCGTTCAGCGGTCCGGCCAGCGAGCTGGGCCTGAACATGCGGCTCGGCATCCAGGCCGCATTTCAGGAGGCGAACGAGACTGGGGGCGTGCACGGACGGCGCCTGGAGCTGACGACGCTTGACGACGCCTACGAACCCGAGGCCGCCGTTACCAATACCAAGCAACTCATCGAGCAAGAGAACGTCTTTGCGCTGATCGGCGCCGTCGGCACGCCGACTTCACGTTCCGCCGTGCCCGTGGCCGTTGAGGCCAATACGCCGTATATTGCGCCGTTTTACCGCGCGGGGTTACTGGGCGGTGGTGATCTCCACAACGAGGTGATAAACCTGCGGGCTTGCGAT